>JAFUMV010000027.1 GCA_017482485.1 Lachnospiraceae bacterium | reverse complement strand
GTTCGTCAGACCAGAGATTTGCCTCCACCTTCCTTCAGATTCGCAGTCGCCTACGACACCCTTGGTCTTGGCTATACCCTTCCCACTACTAGGGCGGATTCGGGACTTGCACCCGTTAGAAACGTGCGCCGCCAGGCGCACGAGAAAACGGGAATCGCTGTATCACAGCACATCCCCGTTTTCACCTCACCTGCCGCAGCGATCTGCTGCTTCATAAAATTTTATCAGCCTTCAATGGTAATATATTTCTTTTCTTCCACAGCCGGCTTTGCCTCCTTCTTCGGAACGAATACTTTCAGAATACCGTCCTCGAATTTGGCTTTGATATCCTCTTCCTTCACGGCATCACCCACATAAAAGCTTCTGCTGCAGTTTCCGTAAAATCTCTCTCTGTGGATATACTTACCATTTTCATCCTTCTGTTCCTTTTCCGTATTTTTCACTGCACTGATGGTGAGGTTACCGTCCCTGAGTTCGGCCTTCACATCTTCCTTCTTGTATCCGGGCAGTTCAATATGAAGCTCATAGCCATCCTCGCTCTCTTTCACATCCGTACTCATGACAGATGCGGAAGGGTTGTTGTACTTCACAACTCTTTTTGCAGGTCTTGTAAAATCATCAAAAAACTCATCAAATAAATTCTCACCTAAAATACTGGACATTAACATAATATATACCTCCTTGAATGCATCGGCAACACTGCCGCTTTCTTTGCTGATTGTTTTGGAAACATTCGGAATCGACTTCTTCCAATTCTTCCTGTTTCCTTTGTTCTATATATGTTATAGCACCTATATTAGCACTCGTCAAGAGGGAGTGCTAATAATTTTTATAAAAAAATTCTAAACAAGGCCGCCGCATTGACGCGACAGCCCTGTTTCAAATCACCATATTCAATCATTCAAAAATCGCATCCGGTCAGCATGCTTTCACGAAGGCACCTTTTTTGCCTCCCCTTCCATCACTTTCAGCCATTCGCCGCAGCCTCCTTTCGCTCTGAAACCGTGCTTAATGGAATTTTCCACCAGCGTCTGCAGGGAGATGGCAGGAATCAGCATGTTCTGCGCGTCCGGGTCCACAAAGAAGCGGCATTCGATGCCCATTCCGAATCGCAGCTTTTCCATCTTCACAAATTTCTGTGTGTAGTCGATTTCCTTTTTCACCGTCGTGAGGCTGTATTTCTGTTCCTTTCCGCTCCGGATGATATCCGCCAGCAGGATCAGGGCCCGGCTGGTGGCACTTTCATCCTGTCCGGTTTCCGCGATGGCAATCCAGTTGATCGACTGCAGCGCATTGCACAGAAAATGGGGCGTCATCTGCTCCTGCAGCGCCTTTGCCCGGGCTCTGCGCAGCGCGAACAGACGCTCGACCATTTCGTTTTCCAGAGTGATGTTTTTCTGGAAGAGTTCCAGAATGCGGAACAACATAACGAATGTATTCATCAATACAGTCAATTCCGAGCAGACGGCTGTGTTCTCTAAACGGAATAAATGTAGTGTGAATTGTAACTGCACGGTCATATAATTCCTGATGAAGGGCGAACCAGAATCCGAGAGAATCAGTTCCTGATAAAACGATTTTCATTCCTTGTGCTGCATATATATCCGAAAACAGTGCGGCGGAGTCAATGAAATCCGATTCCCTTTGGCTTTAATGTATGCGGTCTTTGCAGTATAAACTTTCCTTTACAGCCCTTTTGCTGTCTGGTATCCGTCAGAAATCGCATCCTTCAGATTTCCCACCTTGCGTCCATCGCCAATGAGCTGATAGCTTACGCCCGCTTCTTTGAGCATATCTTCCACCGCAACATCCACATGGTATCCGTTTGCGAACACCAGGGTATCCGCATCGGTGATGGTATATGTCTGTCCGTTCTTTTCATAGGAAATGGTGTTTTCCGTCACTTCTGTCACCTTCGCGTTGCTCTCGATGGTGATTCCCTTTTCCATCATGCGCTGTACCAAAAGGCTTCTGCCGGCACCGCTTTCCGTCATCATGATTTCCTTTGCCATTTCCAGAACGGTGATATCCCGGTTTCGGATGAAGCGGTCATTCACCAGCGGAGCCAGGTAGTCCGCCAGTTCGCAGCCCACGCTGCCGCCGCCGATGATGACGATCTTGCGGCCGGGGAATTGTTTTCCTGCCAGGATATCATCAGCGGTCATCCACTGTTTGAAGCCGGTGAAAGGCGCAATCACGTTGGCCTTTGCGCCTGCTGCCGCCAGCACTTCATAGTCTTTGAACTCGCTGCCCAGCATTTCCTTCGTCACAGGGGTGTTTAAGCGCACTTCCACGCCGCTTGTTTCCAGGCGATGGGCCATGTACTTCACCACTCTGGTCAGATCCTGTTTTCCGATGGGCACGCAGGCTACATGAAGCTGGCCGCCCAGCTCGGATGACGCTTCGCAGAGCACCACATGATGCCCCCGCTTTTTCGCCACATAAGCCGCTTCCATGCCGGCCGCGCCGCCGCCGATGACCAGCACATTTTTCTTTGTTTCGGCGGGCTTTAGGGTGTCCTCATTTTCCAGTTCAAAAGAAGGGTTGATGGTACATGCCACCCGTTTGCCGAACATGATGCCGTTTAAGCAGCGCAGACATCCGATACAGGGGCGGATTTCGTCCTCTCTGCCCTCAAAAGACTTGTTGGAAAATTCCGGCTCGCACAGATTTGCGCGGCCCATCATGCAGGCATCGGCCAGGCCGTTTGCGATGATTTCATCCGCCACCCAGGCCTCTGTAATGC
This sequence comes from Lachnospiraceae bacterium, assembly GCA_017482485.1. Lineage (GTDB taxonomy): Bacteria > Bacillota > Clostridia > Lachnospirales > Lachnospiraceae > Gallintestinimicrobium. Next base: position 57,485 of record JAFUMV010000027.1, on the reverse strand, counting down.
GGCCTACCGTGGCCACCGGAATGTTCACCTGTTTTTTGATGTATTCCGCCAGATGAACGTGAGCTCCCTGTCTGGTTCCTGCCGCCGGAATGGAGCTGCCCCGCTTGATGGTGGTGCCGCCGGACACATGAAGCATGTCCACGCCGGCCTTTTCCAGCTGCTTCGCCACATAGGTCGCATCATTGATGTTTAAGCCGCCGTCGCTGTATTCGTCACCGGAAATGCGCACGTCGATGATGAAATCCTCGCCGCATCTTCTGCGCACTTCTTCGATCACTTCCAGCGTCAGGCGCAGGCGTCCGTTGATATCTCCGCCGTATTCATCGCAGCGTTTATTATATAAGGGTGTTAAAAATCCTCCCAGCAGTCCATGGGCATGGGCTGCATGAATTTCCACGCCGTCGCCGCCGGCCTGCTTCACGCGATATGCGGCATCCCCGAACTGGCGGATGAGCACTTTGATTTCTTCCTTTGTCACCGCCCGGGGCGCGCTTTTCGCATAATAGGGACCCACGTTGGAGGGTGCGATCAGCTGCGGGGTTCCCGGAATCGGGAATGCCATGTAAGCCGGGTGAAACAGCTGGGGCAAAAGCTTTGTTCCGTACTTATGCACCTCTGCAAAGAGCTTCGTCCAGCCTTCGATGAAAGAGTCATCATAGATGGACATATCGCCCGGCAGATACACATAGGTGGGCTCCACCGTCACCACTTCCGATACAATCAGGCCCACACCGCCTTTGGCACGGGCCGCATAATGCTGAATCAGCTCCTCCGTCACATAGCCGTGATCCGCCAGATTGGTGGATACCGGCGGCATGAAAATACGGTTTTTCACCGTGGTTTTGCCGACTTTGAGGGGCTCAAATAAATGGGTGTATTTTGTCATATTGATTTCCTCCGTTTCGAAATGTGTGTCAAGCGAGTATAGAGCGCGGTCCCGTCTGACGTGACCGCGCTCTTTTTGCTCCGCGAAAGATCGCAGAGCGAATTTCTATTCTGGATACTCTGTCACTGTGAATCGCATCACGCCGCTGTGGCAAAGCGATCAGATTTCGTTGGCCGCCTTATAGCCGCTGCGAATCGCTTCCACAATGCTTGCAGTTCTGTCGCCGGAGCAGTCGCCCACAAAGGTGACAGGTGTTGTCACACCTTCCACATCCAGTTTGTTCTTCGCAGAACCAACCGCCATGATCACCATGTCACATTCGATGACAACCTCTTTTTCTTCCTTGGTATCCACTGCCAGAACTTTCTTTCCGTCATTCTTGATGCTGCTCACTTTGGTGTTCACATACTGCTTCACGCCGTTCTTTGCAAAATCTGCCATGATGATGGGCAAAATGGTGGAGGACTCTCCGTTTGCAATCTTGTCCGCCATCTCGATGATGGATGCCTGACAGCCTTTTTCCAGCACATATTCAGCGGTTTCCGTGCCCACCAGACCGCCGCCGATGATTGCGCAGTGGCCGGAAATTTCCGCTTTGCCGGATAATACATCCCAGGAGGATACCACGTTTGCGGAATTCGCGCCGGGGATGGGCAGGCTGATATCGTGAGCGCCTATTGCTGCGATCACTGCGTCTGCGGCGTTCATGATCTCTTTGGTGCATTCGGTGTTCAAATGTACATTCACGTCAAGCCCGGGCAGAATCTTTTCATAATATTCCACGGCGCGCAGAATTTCGTCCTTGCGGGGGGGCACTGCTGCCAGATGAATCTGGCCGCCGATGCGGTCTGCTTTTTCATAGATATCCACTTTATGTCCGCGGGTCGCTGCCACCCGGGCTGCTTCCAGTCCTGCGATGCCGGCGCCGATGATCACCACATTTTTCTTTTCTTCCGCAGGCTTGATGGAGATGGTGGCTTCATCGCCGTTTTCCGCATTCAGCACACAGGAAATGTAACGACGTCCCTGAATGGCATCCACACAGCCCTTATTGCAGTTTAAGCATTCACGGATGGGCTCGTCTTTTTCCACCTTCAGCGCGATGTCGGGATCACACAGCAGAGAACGTCCGTAGCCGATCATATCTGCATCGCCGTCTGCCAGAATTTTCTCACCGTTTGCCACAGAAACCACGCGGCCCACCGTTGCCACGGGAATGGATACCACGGCTTTTACCTTCTTTGCAATGGGCAGCGTCCAGTTGTAAGGCACAGTGCCCATGGGAGGAATGGTGTCGCCCATGTTTCCGGTGTGGTTTGCCTGAGCCACCTGAATCATGTCAACGCCGGCCTCTTCCAGCTTCTTCGCAAATGCGATGCCCTCATCTTCCAAAAGACCGCCCTTGCCGCGCAGACTGCCGTCCGCATTCACGGTGATGATGGGCAGCTTATATTCCACCATCAGTGTGGGCGCAGCTTCTTTAATCGCTGCAACCACTTCCAGGGCATAACGGATGCGGTTTTCAAAACTGCCGCCGTAATTATCCGTTCTGTGATTTAACAGGGTAGAGCACAGGGAGCCCAGCAGACGGTCGCCGTGAATTTCGATGGCGTCAATGCCCGCTTCCATGGCTCTTCTTGCGCACTCCGCGATGGATTTTTTAATTGCTTCCAGCTGTTCTACGGTAGCTTCAGAAACAAAATGCTGCGTATCGTGATGAAGCTTTGCATAAGCATCGTTGCGAAGCTTTCCCGCTTCCTGCATCTTCTCGCCAAACAGCGCCATATTGCCTTCCGCCTTGGCAGCCTCGGCAGCCTTCATCGCCATCATGGAAGCCATGATCATTTTTCCAACGCCGGGAACATCATATTCCGGATGGAAAATCTGCAGCGCCAGCTTACAGTCATAAGCATGCATCGCATCTGCCAGTTTTTTAAAGGTGGGAATCTGGCGGTCATCGCACAGCTTCGGTGTAGGGGATGCGGTGTTCACCGGCGCAACATCGCCGATTACCACATAGGACGCACCGCCCTTTGCCAGTCTCTCATAAAAGTGAAAGCTCCTCTCCCCAATGGAGCCGTCGCGCTCTTCGTAGCCTGTTGTCAGCGGTGGAAACATGATTCTGTTTTTTAAGGTCAGATTTCCTACTTTCAGCGGCTGAAGCAGCAATGAATTTTTTCCCATTTTTTTGCCCTCTTTTCTTTCGTCTTTTCAAAGGTTAATTCGAGGGCGCTTTGAGTCCCCCTTGTCCTTTTATACTTCTATTTTACTATGCCAGGAACAGGCTGACCACCCGCCAAACATCCAAAATTCAGGAAATTTCTTTGTTCAATTTTACAAACATCTCCCTCTAAAGCCATATAGATGCTGGCCTCTCACATTGACTTTTCCCCCATTTTTCTTTATACTTTTCTTAACATGAAATGTTTCCTGTTCCTCCGCAAACGATCGAAAACGTACTTTGCGTTTTTATCCGTCGCTCCCACAGAAGAAAGCGCAGCACCATGACTTTTTCCAACATTAATACCCGGAATCTGATATTCCGTCTGGTCACAATCATACTTGTTCCGGCAATGATATTAATTGCCTTTTACAATTTTTATACCTTTCGTTCTCTGACCGATGACTTCGTGAAAATCGACGTGGAACACGCCTCCGCCCTGCAGTCGGAAATGGATGAAAAAATTTCCCTGATCAATTCCTATCTGGTATATGAAGCTTCCACCAATGATTTTGCCACGATCTGCTATGATACCGATGACGTTTTCAACCGGAATCTGAGTCTGTCCAACATCATCAACCGTTTTTCGCAGAAAATTCTGGACATTCCCGAAATTGCTGCCTTATTTGTGGTCTCCGATGCCTTTTGCCGGGATCGATATAATTCGTATATCAGCTATAACGAATCCTCGGGCATCAAATCCTATGTCAAGGCCACCTGGCAGGGTAATTCGGATACAGTCTCTCAATCCACCTATGCAACCGGCTGGCAGAGCTGTAGGATTGGCGCGGAGAGCTATCTGGCCTATACCTATTACCGACAGAATGTGAAGCTGATCTGCTTTTTCAGTCTGGAACAGCTGTATCAGAGTATCTTTACCCGTCTTTATGAAGAGCACACCTGTGTGATTTCAGATGCGGCAGGCAATATTTTATTTTCCTGTCCGGAATTGATTTCACTGAATACAGATGTCCTTCAAAAGGACAAAACCAACGATACCCAGACTTTCTCCGATGGCCGATTTCTGTATGCGCTTGCCTTTTCTCAGTACACAGACTTCATTATCATCAGTATTTCCAGGCTCACGGATATTTTCGGCAACGTAACCATCCTGCAGATTCTGCTGCTTTTGCTCTCTGTGCTTTTAGTATTAACCGTGCCTCTTTACTTTTTTTTGCTGAATCATTTTTACTTAAAGCCGATGAAACAGCTGACCTCCGATATGCTTCGCATGCAGGAAAATAATGAAATTATTCATCTGGATACCAGCTACAACATCCAGGAATTTACACTGTTTCAGAAAACCTTAAATGATCTGCTGGAGAAAATCACAATTCTGAACCGGAATTACTATGAAAAAGAGCTGGAATCTCAGAAGGTGCGGCTGCAGTGTTATCGGCTGCAGTTAAAGCCCCACTTTTACTTAAACTGTTTAAAGCAGGTGTATTCCCTGTTAAATCAGGGTAAGCATGACGAAGCAGAGAACGCGCTTTTTTATTTCGCCGGTTATCTGCGTTACATTCTCAAAGATAACGTATCTCTGATTCCCCTTTCCGGGGAGATGGAATGCATCGCAAATTATGTGAAGCTGCGCAACATCGGTTCCACACACCCGATTGTCTGCAGCCTGCAGATTGATGATTCTTTAAAAGACTGTCCGGTTCCCATGCTGCTTCTGGAAACCTTTCTGGAAAATTCCGTCAAGTACGCGACTTTGCCGGATGCAGCCCTGCAAATTGACATCGAAGGATACAGAATAAATGACGGCACCGGGGAAAAGGCATATTTCTGCATTCGTGATAACGGCAAAGGCTTTGATGACGACACCTTAAACCGCTATAACCTTTTTATGCAGACCGGAGGAACTGCCGCCGATCAGTCCAGGGGGATCGGCATTTTCAACATTATGCAGCGATGTCATATCCTGTATCAGGGCCGTGAGTTTTTCCACTTCAGCAACCAGGGCGGCGCAACCATAGAAATCATGATCCCGCTGACGGATCACACTGAATAGCAAAATGAAACCAGGGACAAGGAGACCGTCATGACCGTTCTCATCGTAGACGATTTACAGGTAGTTATTTCCGGCATTTATTTTGGCGTACGCTGGGATAAAATCGGTATCGACTGTGTGCATACCGCCATGAGTGCCCAGGAAGCAAAGAACATATTTGAACACCACCCTGTCGATATTCTGCTCTGCGATATCGATATGCCTGGCGAGAACGGGCTATCCCTGTTTTCCTGGGTAAAAGAACAGGGCTATGACACGGAATGTATCTTTCTGACCTCTCACGACAACTTTATTTATGTCAAACAGGCCTTTCTTCTCGGCGGATTTGACTACATTTTGCAGCCGGCCCGCTATGAGGACATCGAACAGGCCATTTTAAAAATCCGCGCTCATATTCAGGAGAAAAAGCAGAAAAATCAGTATGAATCTTATGGAAAAATGTTTTTCACCGAAATAGAGGCGATGAAAACCGGCCTGTTTTGCAGCTGGTATGACCGGAAATTTGCATTTTGTGAGTTTGTGGACAAGCTCCGCTCCATCCAGCTCTCCTTTGAGGCAGACCGGGGCTTTTATCTTTTACTGGTAAAATATGTGGACATGCCGGAAGAAAAGCAGCTTCTGGATTCCTACCTCTCCAAATATATCACCGACTATCTGTTCCCGGAAAAATACCATATAATAGATGCCGACATCCGCGATTTCCAGCGGCTCTGCCTGATCTATCCCGATGAAAATACGGTCTTTCCCTGCAGCCGCTTTTCCGACTGTCTGCACAGTCTTCGTGAGCATATGCACTCTATGTTTCATGTAAATGCCGCACTCTATGCAGATAAGGTCTCACCGGACAAAGACAGACTCCTGCAGTCCGACTGTGCAGAGCAGGCACTGACACGGATCAAAAACGCTTCCGAAAACAATGTTACCATGAAGTCCGGGGTTTTTCTTTCTTCGGATGCAGCCTCCGCCATGAAGTCCAAAACGATACCGTCCATCAATACCAGGCGTCTGACAGAACTGCTTTCCAATGGAAAACTGGAGGAATTTTCCGGCGTATGCAAGTCCTTTATTGATACGCTGGCTCAAAACGGCGGTTTAAGCAGTAACTCTCTGAAAGTATTTCATTTTACGCTGCTGCAGCTTTTTTACAAAACGCTGGATTCCTTAAATGTCCCTGCTTCGGATATCGCAAAGACCACAGCAGAGTATGAAAAACTCAATCACAGCCTGAGAAATATTCTGGATGCCAACGCTTTTATCGATGACATCACCGACATCCTGCGCCGTTTCATGGGCACGCCTGCTGCCGACTGTTCTGACTATGTGGATCAGATCATCAAATATATCCAGACCCATATCGATGACAGTCTAAAGCGCACCGATATCGCCGCCGCGGTCTATCTGACACCGGATTATGTCACCAAGATTTTTAAAGATAAAATGAACATGACACTCAAGGAGTACATCCTGAAAGAAAAAATCAACATTGCAAGAGACCGGCTTCGGACAACGGATTTGTCCATCGAAGAAATTGCTCTGCGGGGTGGCTTCACCAATTTCTCCTATTTTTCTCAGCTCTATAAAAAATACACCGGAATCACGCCGAATAAAGAACGCAAAAACAAGCTGTGAGAAATCTCACAGCTTGTTTTTGCAGGTAACATCAGCCTTTTACACCGCCGATGGTGATACCTTTGATGATATATTTCTGTGTAAACGGATAAATGATGACGATGGGCAGAATTCCCATGAATGCACAGGCCATTCGCGCTCCGTTGGTAGGCAGGTTAACACCCTTTAATTCGCTCAGCGACATGTCCGCCGTGGCCTGCACAGCTTTTAACATGCTGTTTAACAGCACCTGTACGCTGTAACGGCTGCTTTCATTGACATAATACAGACCATTCTGCCAGTCATTCCAGTAGCCGATGCCAACCAGCAGGCCGACTGTCACCAGAATCGGCTTTGCAAGAGGCAGCACCAGTTTAAAGAGAATCTGAAACTCGCTGGCGCCTTCCACACGTCCGGATTCAATGATCGCCTCCGGAATGCTGGTGGTAAAGTAGGTGCGCATCATCATGATATAAAACGCTTTTGCCAGCAGGTTCGGGAAAATGTATGCTGCATATGTATTTTTAATATGAAAAGCGGAGGTCCACATGATATAACTGGGAATCAGGCCGCCGTTAAACAACATGGTAAAAAATACAAGGAATGCAAAAATATTTCTTCCAGGCATCTTTTCTCTGGACAGCGGATAGGCCAGAGAAACCGTGATTGCCAGGCTCAGTGCGGTACCGAATGCCGTCACACAGGCAGAGATGATATAGGACCGCATAATGTTGTAATTTGTTGACATCAGATACTTATAGGAATCCAGTGACCACTCGCTTGGGGTAAAAGAATAACCTTCGCGGATAATGGAAGTTTCTGCAGTAAAGGAGCCAACAATCATCAATGCAAAGGGCAGAACGCAGATCACAAAAAGAGTGAACATGATCACATAGATCACTGCCTGATATATTTTACTTGTTTTTGACATGACTTACTCCCTTCCGTCAGAACAACGCATTTTCTTTGCTGATTTTGCGAACTACCCAGTTGGATGTCAGCACGAGAATGAATCCCAGAATGGACTGTACAAAACATGCTGCGGATGACATGCCGATGTTGGAGTTGTTGATCAGTCCGCGATAGATATACGTATCAATAGTCTGTGTGGCATCAATCAGGGAACCGCTGTTCATGGGCACCTGATAGAACAGTCCGAAATCGGAATAGAAAATACGTCCAATGCTCATCAGCGTCAGTGTAATGATTGTAGGCTTTAACTCCGGCAAAGTGATGCATCTGATTTTGGTCCAGATGCCCGCTCCGTCCACGGAAGCCGCTTCATAATAGGTAGGATCAATTCCGGCGATCGTCGCATAGTAGATGATCGCATTATAGCCAAATTGCTTCCACAAATACACAAAGGTTAAAATAAAAGGCCAGTATTTCGACGTGCTGTACCAGGTGATCGGCTCTATGCCAAACAGCGGAAGAATGGAGTTATTTAAAAATCCGGTTTCCCCTGCCAGGAAAGCATATGCGAGATATGCGATGATGACGATGGAAATCAGATGCGGCACCAGAAAGATCGTCTGAAACAGCTTTTTCATTTTTTCCGCTTTAATGTCATTGATCAAAATTGCCACTGCCACCGAAATGACTGTTGAAAGAATGATAAACACCGCGTTGTAGCCAAGCGTATTCGCAATGACTTTCATCATGTCGGTATTGAAGAAAATCCGGAAATTGTCCATGCCGATCCACTTACTCTTCCAGATACCCTTCGCATAGCTGTATTTTTTGAAAGCAACCACCAGGCCTGCCATAGGAATATAGTTATTGATCAGCAGATAGATGGTTCCCGGCAGCATCATGATGTAGAAAGGCAGATAGGGTTTCATGCGCTTAAATGCCATGCGCTTCTTCGTTGATTTCATAAAACTTGTCCTTTCCTGAAAAAAAGGGATTACCTTATTATAAAGTAATCCCGATTTTCACACATTTTACGGCAGATTTTGCTTATTTGTTCTGACCTGCATACCAGGCATCAAACTGAGCCTGCTTATCTGCTATAATCTCATCAATTCCTGCTGCTTTCAGCTCTTCGATGAATTTAGGAAGGTATTCGTCAGGATCAAGAGCGCCGCCCTTTAAGCCTTTTTCATACTTTGCGCAAACGTTGCTGACTGCGGTTGCCTGTACAGATACGTTTGTACTGTCATACATGAATCCCTTTGCAATGGAGTTCTGTGTCTGCATATTGCACTTCAAGATCGTTTCAAAAATATTGCCTTCATCTTCTGTGTGCAGGGAAATGTAACCGTTGGGGCCGATGTAGTTTACATAGGTGTAATCGGTATCAGGAATCAGTTCAGCATAACCGTTGTCTGTCAGCGTATAGTTTCTGTCTTCCAGACCCATGGTCACGATGGTGGATGCTTCCGGATCAGAGAACAGCCATTCCATGATTTCCATCGCTCTTTCGGGGTTCTTACAGGTATAAGGCATTACCCAGGTGTAGTTGTTTACTGCGGTGGTAACACTGTAGAAAGGAGTTACCTGAGCATTGTATGCACGAATGACATTGGATGCTTCACTGGCTGCTCTTTCTTCCTCAGTTACTGCTGTCAGGTCAATATTGCTGTCTGCAAATACAACGAAACATTCGTTATTGGAAAGCAGAGTGCTGATGGCGTTGCTGCTTGTTTCGTAGTCGGGATCAATCCAGCCGTTCTCATACCAGGTGTGCATTCTTTCGCAGAACTCTTTGAATTCTTCGGATTCAAAGAAGTTGGTAACAGTAACATCGCTTCCGATATCTTCCAGAACACCGCTCTGAAGAGTAAGATCACCAAGAGGATCCACATAGAACTTATAGTTCATAACACCCTGGTTGGTACCTACAGGATACTTGTCCGGATATGCTTCTTTCATCGCTGTCAGAATGGGTTCAATATCCTCAAGATCATCTACGCTTCTTACTGCATCATACAGGCCCAGTTCATCCACCACATCCGCGTTGAAGATTGCAACTGCGCTGTAGCCTTTATTCTTTACAGCAGGAAGAGCGATCAGATTGCCGTCCACGCGGCAGCAGTCCAGATCTTCCTTTGTGGTGTACTCCCAGATCGGGCTGTCATCAGACAGATATTCATCCAGCACAGTCACCTGCTCGGAGTCATACATGCCGGATAATGTCATGCCGGAGTTACCGGACTGGAACCAGTCAAGTTCCTCACCGCCTGCCAGTGTCAGGTTGATGTAGTTGGCATAATCTGCTTTTGCGATGACATGAAGCTGTACTCTGGTATTGAACTTTTCCAGAGAAAGTTCTGATAATGCTTCAGAAAGGGCATCCAGTGTCTCGTCAGAAGGCTGTGTGGGTCTGTAATATGCGATGTTGACAGTCACTTCCTCGCGTTCGCTGACATCTTCAACTTCCTCTGCAACTTCTTCCCCTGCATCTTTGGCCGCATCAGCCTCGACCGCTGCTTCAGAAGATGAACTGTCACTTTTTGCTGCATCGTCAGAGCCGCCACATCCGGATAATACCAGACTGCCGACCATGAAAGATGCGAGCAGTAAAGAAATTCCTTTACGTTTCATAATAAAACCCTCCTTTGTTTTGGTACTTCCATTATAAAATTTCAACATTTCCGCATTCTACCAGCTTTTCTGCTGCTATTGTTAAAAAAGCGGATTTTCCGTCAATGATTATCAGAAAAAAAGAGGCAGATTGTTGAAAAAACGGCTTTTTTCTCTGTGTGAGGGTTTTCTTCCGATCGGTATTTTTCTGTTTTATGATACGCTCAGCCCCGAACCGCGCTGACGCCCGGATAGGCCGCCAGGCGGTTTAAAAATTCCATTTTGTCATGCTGAGGGGAAAAAACCAGTTCCATTTCAATTTTCGTATCACATTTATTCGCCCGATTAATTTTGATGGATTCAATTTCCACCTGTTCATTCAGAATATATTTTTCAAGATCCTGCACGCTTTCCTTATTTTTCAGAATCAGCCTCACTGTGGCCCGATACGCTTCTTTGGAAAGGAAATTCACCCGATGCAGCACTTCCTGTAATATCACCAGAATAACGCCGCTGCTGATGGCGATAAAATACTGGCCGGCACCGATGCACATGCCCACGCCGGCGGTGGTCCAGATACCGGCCGCAGTGGTCAGACCGCTGACAGAAGTGTTGTCCTTCACAAAAATAACGCCCGCTCCCAAGAAACCGATTCCGCTGACGATCTGAGCTGCAATTCTGGAGCCGTCGCTGGAGCCCACATCGCCAAACCCATATTTTGAAACTATCATCATCAGCGCCGCGCCAAAAGCAACGATGGCATGCGTTCGCACGCCTGCCATCTTGTTTCTGTTTTTTCTTTCAAAGCCGATCGCCAGTCCCAAAAGACAGGCGATGATCAGCCGCAGCAAAAGTTCCCCCTGTGTCAAAAACTGCTGCTTTATCATTTCCCATACAATCATTTCACTATCTCCTTCTTTTTTATCCGATCATATCCGTCCCTTTTCTGACCATTGTATAGGTCTCATTTCCCTCCAGCCATATCTTTTGTGTGCACCTGATATCCCGTGAGGAAGCTGCAGCATGAATGAGATAGTCGCCTTTTTCCACCACCCAGCGATCCAGCATCACGTTATAATATGCAAAATCTTCCGGCTTAAGATCAAACGCTGCCTCCACGGTTTCTCCGGCTTTCACAAATACCTTGCGGAACGTTTTCAGCTCTTTTACAGGCCGTTTTACGCTGGAATCGCAGCTGCCCACATAAATCTGAACCACTTCGCTTCCGTCCGCTTTTCCGGTATTGTGCAGCAGCAGGCTCACATGCACAGCGTTTTCTTTCACTTCGGTTTTCAGATCGCTGTATTCAAATTTCGTGTAGGACAGGCCATGACCGAACGGATAGCAGATTTCCTCCGGATGCTTATCATAGTAACGATACCCCACATCCAGTTTTTCCCGATATTCCACCACATTTCCTTCTCCGGGATAGTCCAGCTCCCGGCGCATCACATTGGGGAAGGTTTCCGGAAGCTTGCCGGAGGGATTTACTTTGCCCGTGAGCACATCTGCGATCGCTTTTCCGGCGCCTTCTCCCGCAAGCCACATCTCAACGATGCCATATACCCGTCTGTGCCAGCGGCCAAGAATCATGGCACCGCCTGTCTGCATGACAACAATCACCTTTTTCCCCATATCGCAGGCCACTTCGATAAATTTATCATAGTTCGGATTAAAAAGAGCTGACCGTCTGTCGAAGCATTCCGTATCCTCCGAAATCATGGAACCGATAAACATGAGCACAACATCCGAATCCTGAATGAACTCCCGGAACTCACCCGTTCTGGGCCACAGCATGGTATCGGAATATTCCCGTGTTTTATACATCTCCATATACTTCATTTCCACATCGCTGCCCAGCGCCTTTTTGAGCTCTTCCAGAGGGCTGTCGATATATTCCGGCTGCACATTCACTTCCGCACTGCCCTGTCCGCAAATGTTGGGATTTTTTGCATACTCTCCGATGACCGATATTCTGCGGTACTTTTCTGGGGTCAGCGGCAGAACCTCTCTTTCGTTTTTCAGAAGCACCATACCTGCCGCAGCGATTTCGCGGGCAGTTTCATGCTGTCTTTCCCTGTCATATGCAGCGCTTTTTGCCTTTTCCTTTGCGGCAAAAGAAAGGACCCTCAAAGCGGCCTGGTCAATTTCCTCCATGGTCACTTTGTTCTGTTTCAGCGCTTCCTTCACTTCTTCCACGATATTTTTGTTGCTGGGCATCTGCAGATCCAGCCCGGCCGCAATGGCTCTGCCGATATCATGGACGGCGCCCCAGTCGGAAACCACGAAGCCTTCATAACCCCAGTCTTTTCGCAGCACATCCGTCAGAAGATATTTGTTCTCGGAACACCACATGGAATGAAGTCTGTTATAAGCGCACATCACGCTGACAGGCTGTGCTTTTTTAACAGCAATTTCAAAGCCTTTGAGATAAATTTCCCGAAGCGTCCGCAGATCCACGTCTACGTTGGCGTTGATTCTGTTATCTTCCTGATTGTTGCAGGCAAAATGCTTCAGGCTTGTGGCAACACCTTTGCTCTGCATGCCGTTTATGTAGGCTGCTCCCAGTTCTCCTGCCAGAACCGGGTCCTCGGATAAATATTCAAAATTTCTGCCGCAGAGAATATGGCGTTTGATATTGATGCCCGGTGCCAGCAGCATATCAACATTATGCTCGATACAATCTTCTGCCAGCGCTTCCCCCATTTTATGGGTGAGTTCCACATCCCAGGAAGCGCCCACGCTGCACAGGTTCGGAAAGCTGGTGCAGTTTTTTTCCAGGTCGGTACGCACGCCGTGAGGGCCGTCCGCCATCTCCTTTTCCTCAATTCCAAGCCTGTCTATAGAAAAAGTGTTCATTCTTCCTGCTCCTGTCAGCAGAAGAACTTTTTCCTCAAAAGTCATTTCCTGTAAAATTTCGTGAATTGTCATTTGGATACCTCTTTTCTTTTGTTATATACTTTCAGGATGCCTAAGCTGAGCCATTCTGTCCTTTTTAGAAACCGATAAATGCAAGCCATTTCAAAAGCAGACCGCTCCACTGGGCAACATGTTTGCTCACTTTGTCTTCTCCATCCGCCAGCCCAAGTCCATGAGCTCCCTGCGGGAAAATATGCAGTTCCGCTTCCACGCCTGCCGTTTTTAAGCTTTTCACATAATTCAGAGAATTCATCACGTTCACGCCGGGATCGCTGAAAGTATGCCATACAAAAGCTTTTGGCGTGATTTCACTCACAAGCAGATCAGGAGATACCGCCGCTGCGAGAGCCTCCTTCCGGTTTCCAAGAAAATTCTCTATGCTGCCGGCATGACTGATGCCGTCATCCTGCATACTGATAACGGGATAACATAAGATCTGTGCATTGGGAAGGAATTCCTCCCGATCGATTTCATCGGTTTCTTCCCCTTCAATTCGATCATAATAAGTTGACACAAGGGCTGCCAGATGTGCGCCTGCCGATGATCCCATCACCGCAATCTTATCTTTCGCAATTCCATATTCCTTCGCATGATATCTGACCCATCTCACCGCTCTTCTGGCATCCAGAAGGGGCAGCGGAAACTCCTGAGGCCATACGCGATATTCCACCACAAATGCCGTATATCCATTCTGCGCCAAAAACTCGGCATAGCCCTTTCCCTCATGCTCTGCTCTTATGCGGTATCCGCCCCCCGGGAAAATCACCACCGCTGCATCGGACAGCTTTTTTTCCGGAAAATATGCCGTGATGGTAGGCATTTCCGTGTATTCTCCCGGCACCTTTGTCCAAAGATTCCTTGGTTCTGATTTCATCTTTAAGTCTCCCTTCCTACGCTTTATAAAACTGCGAATCTATTTTCATTGCTCACACTACCCTCAGTGTACAGGGGTACACACCTTCCTTGTACACTGAGGGTAGCATTGGTATCTTATTATAACAAAATTTGTTGGAAAACAGTACTTTTTTCCGTCTTTCCTGCATAAAAATAAGTTCGTTTTTGGCGCAATTTAAAAAAAACGAATAAAATTATCAAATAAACGATACTTTTCTTCTTCATAAGGAAAGTATATGGCGCCGGCAGGCAAATGATTCCATGCTCCGAACCGTGATATTTACACAACAGAAAAGTGAATATAACTTGAAACCAACCTCAAAACAGTCTACAATACCATCAGGCGGACATGGATGTGTGCCCTTTGTCCGCTGATGGAAAAGGCACACCAGATGTCTGACGCTGTCATGCGCGGACCTTTTCAAAGGGAGAGTTTACAAATGAACAAAAAAGGCAAATCCTTCGAAATGGACATGTGTAACGGTCCTCTGCTGGGCAAAATTCTGTTATTTGCAATACCGCTGATGCTGTCCGGTATTCTGCAGCTTCTGTTTAATGCTGCAGATATCATCGTCGTAGGCCGCTTTGCAGGGCACGAAGCGCTGGCGGCTGTGGGTTCCACCGGTTCCCTGATCAATCTGCTGATCAATGTTTTTATCGGTCTTTCTGTAGGTACCAACGTACTGGTTGCCAAATACTATGGTGCGCAAAAGGAAGAACAGGTCAGCCAGACCGTCCACACCTCTGTGCTCACCAGCCTGATCTGCGGCTCTTTTCTGATTCTGGTAGGCCTGTTTTTAGCCGGACCGCTTCTGACCCTGATGGGCACTCCCGGTGACGTGCTCGCTCAGGCAACCCTGTATATGCGGATTTACTTTTTGGGAATGCCGGTGATGATGCTTTACAATTTCGGTGCTGCCATCCTGCGCGCTATCGGAGACACCCGCAGACCGCTGTATTATCTGCTGTTAGCCGGTGTTGTCAACGTGGTGCTCAATCTGATTTTTGTTACACAGTTTCACATGGGTGTGTCCGGAGTCGCAATCGCTACCGTGATTTCTCAGGCCATATCTGCAGCATTGATCGTGCGGGCACTTATCAGGAGTGAAGGCTGTTTCCATCTGGACTTCAAACAGCTCAAAATCCATCCGATCCGTTTAAAACAAATGATTCGCATCGGTCTTCCGGCAGGCATGCAGGGCGCAGTTTTCTCGATTTCCAACGTGTTGATTCAGTCCTCCATCAACTCCTTCGGTTCCATCGTCATGGCCGGAAGCACCGCTGCTTCAAACATTGAAGGCTTCGTTTATACCTCCATGAATACCTTCTACCAGACCGCTTTAAGCTTTACCAGCCAGAACTACGGAGCTAAAAAGTTAAACCGGATCCCCCGGATTCTTCTGCTCTGTCTGGGATGCGTCACTGTTGTGGGTCTTCTGCTTGGCAATCTGGCATACATTTTCGGAAACCAGCTGCTTGGCATTTACTCCTCAGATCCGGAAGTAATTTCCTATGGACTGGTCCGTATGTCCTACGTCTGTGTTCCCTATTTTCTCTGCGGAATCATGGATGTCATGGTGGGATCGCTGCGCGGTATGGGCTACTCGGTAATGCCTATGCTGGTCTCTCTCACCGGCGCCTGCGGTCTTCGTATCCTCTGGATCTTCACGGTGTTCCAGCTGTCCCCCACACTGCCGACGCTCTTCATTTCCTACCCGGTCACCTGGACAGTCACCGCGTGCGCCCATATCATCTGTTTCTGCTTCGCGCTGCGTAAGAAAAAGGCGGAAGCTGCTGCCTCCTGAACCAAAAGGTCATGTTACGACAGTCTGCATCGTAACATGACCTTTTGCATAGTCTCAGATACTTTCGTGGATGCGCGCTTTCCTCAGCAGCTGTCCATTCCATCCAATACATCCAAAAACGCTTCTCTTATCAAAACATCCGGATATTTTCCCAGCAAATGCTCCTTTTCTTTTCGAATCATTCCGCCGGCCATAAAAGCATGTCCCCCGCCGTTGCCCCATTTTCTCAGCGCATTCTCTGTCAGCTTTCCTGCATGAACCTTCCGATTTTCAGAACGCACGGAAAACTTGATTCCATCCTTTCTTTTGGCATAAAGAATCGCCACTTCCACCTCTTCCAGTTCCAGGATAAAATCAGATACGACAGCGATCAGCGCATCCGGACATTCAAAAGGCATAAAGGCAAATCCCACCGTTCCATAGAGCACAATATTTTCAATTGCAGCTCCATAGGCCTTTAAATCACTTAACTCCATGTTGTTTTTTTCCATCTTTTCAAGGCTGAAATGATCTGCTCTCGGAAAAAGATATTCAAACATCTGAATATCCAGTTCCGTCACTCCCCTTGAAAAATGAAGGGTATCCATCTTTATTCCATATAAAAGTGCCGAAGCGGTCTTACGGTCCGGCTCCACTTTAAGCCTCTGATAATATTGCGCAATCAGTGTGGCACAGCTTCCCGCCTCCCGGATGTCCCGATACAAATAGGACTCGGAACCATGCTCCGGATGATGATCAATACACGCAATTTCCTTCCCGATAAAATCGGCTATGTTGCCGCCGTTTTTCTGCGAATCCACACAGATTATATAATCCTCCTCTGTCAAATCCGCCTTGATTTCATCATAGGAATACAGATCAATTCCAAACGTCTCCGTCATTTTTCTGGAACTGAGCTTGTCAATCTTTCCCTCATAACATAAAACCGAAGAGATCTGAAAGTTTGCCAACAGCTTCTGAAGTCCAAAACCGGACGCAATTGCGTCCGGATCCGGGAAATTATGCGTTTGTATATATACCTTGCGATTACGGCATAAATCAATCAATTGTCTGCAATCACACATACGATGTTCTCTCTCACTGCATTATTTTTTCTTTCAGCACTTCCACAGCCTTATTAAGCTGATTATCCGTTCCGTCCTCCAGGTACGGTTCGGATTCAAAAGCGACTTCCACATCCGGCTCAATTCCAATCTTATGAATGTCATTTCCGTTAGGAGTAAAATATTTGCTCACAGTCAGCTTCACCGCAGAGCCATCGGACAGCTGCATGATTCGCTGCACAATTCCCTTGCCGAAGGTTGTGGTTCCCACCAGTGTTCCGATTCCGTAATCCTTGATGGCGCCTGCCAGAATCTCCGATGCGGATGCGCTGTTTCCGTCCACCAAAACCACCAGCGGGTATTCAAAGGGATGCTCACCGTCGCAGGTGTATTCTTCCCTGTTTCCTTCTTTATCCTCCGTATAAACGATCAGTCCCTTGGGCAGCATCATTCTGGAGATTTCACAGACAGTACTTAAATTGCCGCCCGGATTTCCTCTCAGGTCCAGAATCAGCCCTTCCATACCGGAGCCTTTACAGGTCGCCAGCGCATCTGTGAACTGATCTACGGTCACATCGTCAAATTCCACAATCTGAATATAGCCGATGTTATCCTCCAGCATCTTGTGAACCACTGTTTCATTCTCCAGTTTACGGCGCACCACATCAAATTCCAGATAGTCGCTCTCGCCCTCTCTGATAATTGTCAAATGTACTGTAGTCCCCTCATCGCCTTTGACCTTCGCCACGATGGAGCTTAAATCCATGCCCTGCACCATCACATCATCTACCTTATAGATCAGGTCATTCGCCAGAAGTCCTGCTTCCTCAGCCGGCGTTCCGGGAATTACGCCGGCGATTCTGGCCAGCTCCGTATCCGTATCAATGCCAACCCGGGCTCCGATGCCGTAATAAATTCCCTGGGTCTTGTTTTGCAGCTCTTCCAGCTCCTCCACAGAATAATAAGTGGAATAGGGATCATCCAGAGCATCGATAACGCCCCGGTAGACACCCTGTTCCAGTGCTTTCTCATCCACCTCTTCCAGAAAATACTCATCAATCATATCTTCCAGCACATTCAGCTTCTGCACTGTGGATACATTTCCGATCGTCCCCGATTCACCGCTGCTTAAACTCACTGCACTGCTTCCGTACCGGACCGCCTGATACAGCTGCTTCCCGGCATAATATCCGCACCCCAGAAACAGAGTCAGCACAACGCCGGCAATCATGCCGCCGACAAAGCTACGTTTCCTGTTCATTTCATTCACTCCAGTCTTTTTATCTTCCTTACACACAGCCAGTTGTTCATAAGTCTGCCGGACAGCCGACTTATTTCATTTTATGCGCCTTTTATTTCAGATAATTCCAGGGACTGACATAAGCTCCGTTTAAACGCACCCCGAAATGCAGATGCGGTCCCGTAGAACGACCGGTGGAACCCACCGCCGCAATTTTTTCACCCTTGCTCACCATCTGCCCGCTGGATACATAAAGTTTGGAGGCATGCATGTAAATGGTATACAAACCATCCCCGTGATCAATCATCACGTAATTGCCCATGGAACTGTTATAGGACGCTCCAACGACTTTTCCGTCGTAAGCTGCCAGTATGGGAGTCCCGGTGCTGGCGGCAAAATCCACACCATTATGGAACTTGTACACGCCCAATGTCGGATGGAGACGGTTTCCGTAATCGCTGGAAACTCTCTTATAGCCGGGACAGGGCATCTGAAACATGCCGCCGTCATACTTGATCTTATTCTGCTCGGCCAGCTGCGCCTTCTCGGCCGCTACCGCTTTTTCCAGTTCTGCAATCGTCGCATTTTCCGCGGCGATCTGCGCCTCATACTCTTCAATGGACTCTTCCTGACTGCTGATATCGCTCTCATAAGCGGCAATCTGCTTTGACTTTTCCTGGATCAGGGTGTTTACGGATTCCTGCTCCTTCTGCAGACCCTCTTCCGCCTCTTTGAGCACCGCTTCCTCTTCTTCCAATGTTTCGCGGCAAAGGTTTAAATATTCCACATTCTGCCGGTATTCTAAAAGCTTGCGCCGGTCATAGGCGCTGAGTTTTTCCACATACTGTGCCTGATTGAGCATATCCGCAATGCTTTCTGAGCTTAACAGAATCGTCAGATAGCTGTCCTGGCTGCCGTTCACATACAGATAACGAAGCCGATCCTTCATGTCGTCATACTGCTGATCGGCAACTTCCTGAGCCTGCTCGGTATCTTTCCTGGCCTGTTCCACTTCCGCTTTCTTTTCCGTAATCTGCTGCTGCAGTTCTTCAATCTTTTCCCCCAGAGAAGCCAGTTCCTTATCCAGCTCCACCACATAAGTTTCCAGATTGTTCTTGGACTGCTCCAGCTTCTTGACCATAGCCTTGATATCGGATAATCCGGACTGCAGCTTTTTCTTTTCCGCCTGGGCCTCACTGATGGCATTCTGCTTTTGCTTAATGCTTTCCTCAAGACTGCTCGCCTGTGCATCCAGCGGAATCAATATGCCCAAAAACAGGATTGCCAGCAGACAAACTGTCAGCCGGCATCCCCAAAATTCTTTTCGCTTTCTTTTCATGTTCATTCCATTCATCCTTATTCAGACACGCAGATGTTTTCTCACCGTTGCAAAGCTGCCCAAAAAGCCGATTCCCGCACCAAGACCCAGGGAAACAGGCACGAGAGTATGGAACAGATTCTCCACCGGCAAAAACTGCATCAGTCCGGTCAGCGCAGGGAACTGAATCGTCACATAATCAATGACCTCGATGTACAGAACATAGATCGCCGCCAACGGAATACAGGAACCGATCAGTCCGATCAGAATACCTTCAATTACGAACGGAGAACGAACAAAGAAATCCGTAGCACCGATATATTTCATGATTTCTATTTCTGTCTTACGAACAGAAATTCCGATGATAACCGTATTGTTGATCAGGAATATGGATACCGCCAGCAGGATTGCAATAATGCCAACGGAGACATAAGCAACAATCGCATTAATGCCGGTCAGCGTGTTCGCCGCCACTTCGCTTCGGCGCACTTCGGAAATCTCCGGAATGGACTCCAGCCAGGTCACCAGATCCTGCTGCAGCGCCACGTCTGTCATGTAAATCTCATAATTATCCATTCCTTCAAACGGATTCTCTGAAAAAATATCCTGATAATCTTCTCCCACATTTTCAGGAGCCCAGTCAGCCCATGCCTGATCTGCGGAAATGTAATCCGCTCTCGACACCTCACTGCGCGCCCGGATCTGCTCTCCGATCTCCTGAATTCGCTCTGCTGCCACACCTTCCTCAAAGAAAACAGTAACAGCCACACCCTCTTCCGCGCTCTTTAACATGCTCTGAAAATTCGCAAGGACCGTATAAAACAGACCGAACAAAAAGAGGCAGGCGCTGATCGTGGCAATGGATGCCAGCGAAAACCATTTATTCCTGAAAATATTGATAATTCCCTGTTTCAGGGTGTAAAAAAGTGTACTAATCCTCATCGATATAACCGCCCTTTTCTTCGTCGCTGATAATAACGCCCTTCTTCATCGTAATAACACGCTTCTGCATGGCATTGACGATTTCTCTGTTATGCGTTACCACGAGGATAGTGGTTCCCTTTTCCTCATTGATGCGCTCGAGAAGCTGCATGATATCCCAGGAATTCTTCGGGTCCAGATTGCCGGTAGGCTCGTCCGCCAAAAGAATCGGCGGCTCATTGACCAGCGCTCTCGCCAGCGCAACCCTCTGCTGCTCACCGCCGGAAAGCTGCCTGGTCTTTGCCTTATACTTGCCTGCAAGTCCCACAACAGCCAGTGCCTTCGGCACATTTTTGCGGATTTCCTTGGTCGGCGTCTGCACAATGCGCTGTGCAAATGCCACATTCTCATAAACATTGCGGTCATTTAACAGACGGAAATCCTGGAATACAATTCCAAGATTTCTCCGAAACTTCGGCACCTGGCGGTGCTTTAATTTCCCAACATCCTGCCCGTTGACCTCCACTCTTCCGCTGGTAGGCACCAGTTCACGCAGAAGGAGCTTGATCAGAGTGGACTTACCGGAGCCGCTGTCACCGACAATAAAAACAAACTCTCCTTTTTTGATGCTCAGACTGATATTATCCAAAGCCGGAGATCCGGTGGAGTAGGACTTACTCACCTTATCCAGCAAAATCACTTCATCCGTAACTTTCTTCTTTTTCTTCTTGTCATGTAATGCCAAAGTGTTTCACCATCCTAGTACTCAAAACTCTCCATATACTTCATATATTTCACCACCATCAGTGCAATCTTGAAAGTAATGGCATCCTCAAAAACGCGCAGATCCAATCCGGTGCTTTTCTGCAGCTTATCCAGCCGATACACAAGCGTGTTTCTGTGGATGAACAGCTGCCGGCTCGTCTCCGATACGTTCAGGCTGTTTTCAAAAAATTTATTGATTGTCGTCAGCGTCTCTTCATCAAAATCATCCGGACTCTTTCCGCCAAAAATCTCGCGGATAAACATCTTGCAGAGCGGAATCGGAAGCTGATAGATCAGACGCCCTATACCCAATTCACTATACGCGATAATAGAGCGTTCGTCAAAGAAAATTTTTCCCACATCCAGAGCCATCTTCGCTTCTTTGTATGAGCGGCTGACTTCCTTAATCTCCTTAACCACGGTACCATAGGAAATCCGGCTGTCCGTAATTCCTTCATTTTCCAGGTAGGCAATGATGCTTCCTGCCGTCTTTTCAATCTCGCGGCTGTTATCAGCATCCGTCAGTTCCTTCACCACAATAACATTATTCTCGTCCACTGCGGTGATGAAATCCCGACTGTTTGTCGAAAAGCCGGAACGTACCAGTTCCAGCACATTATTATCCCGATTATTGCTGCATTCCAGAATCATGACCACACGATCCGCCTCTGCGGGAATATGAAGTTTCTTTGCACGGCTGTAGATATCCACCAAAAGCAGATTGTCCAGCAGCAGATTCTTAATAAAGTTATCCTTATCGAATCGCTCCTTATAAGCCACAAGCAGATTCTGCACCTGAAATGCCGCCATCTTGCCAAGCATGTAAATATTCTCATCCTGGCCCCCCACTACAAGAATATATTCCAGCTGCTGCTCATCATAAATTTTGAAAAAATGGCAACCCGCAACTTCCTGACTGTCCGCAGGAGACTCCACAAAGGAACGCGCTGACTGCAGACAGCGTTCCATATCTTCAGAAGTGGAAGCCACCATTTTGCCATCCACGTCTATCACACACAGCTCCATGCGAGCGATAGCCTTCAGACCATCAATTGTACTTTGCAAAATCTGATTCGAAATCATACCCCTTCTCCTCCATCTGACGCAATACCGGACGACCTGGTCGCCGACTTTGCTTTCTTTAAACTATACCCTCATTATATTTTAATAGGAAACACCAAAAAAAGCTATAGGAAACCCGAAAAAAATTATGCAAAATGGCGATTCATTTCTGAACCGCCTTTTCTTCATTGTAGTCATTCACTTTTTTTTGAAAAATTTTTCTGCGAATCTTATCAAAAACATGTTTTCCGGTCATTCCGGGGAACTTCTTCTCCGGAAGAGCCAGCCACAGCTCCGCATTCAAAAAACGCCTGCCTTCGTGCATCAGTTCCAGATCCACCGGCCAGGTCATCCTGGAAAAAATCACTCCCGGCGCAGCTTCATTCAACACGTTCATCAGCCGCTCTTTCTGGTTCTCAAATTCATCAAAACCGCTGCAGCCGATAATTTTCAGACGATCCTGCTGTTGTGTCAGCATATCTTTCAGCGCATCCGCCTGCTTTCGAGTATCGCCCACGATGTAAATGCTCTCCTGCTGCCGGGCGAGCCTCTTTAAAAATTCCTTTAAAAAGATTCGCTCCTCGATCTCTCTGATCCTGCCCGCGCTTGCAATACCGGCCGCCTCCAGAATATCCGGTTCCACACACAGTGTCAGATCCGTCTTCTCTAACAGCTCCTTCATCCGCTCATTCTTCGCCGCCTGTGCCAGCGTCTGGGATGTCAGGTAGGTCACCGTATTAAGAGCACCGCTGTGCATAAATCTGTCCGTCAGCTTAAGCCCTTCTCTCGCCGATAAATCCGAGAGGGATATGCCTAGAATGGAAAATCTTCTCATAATTCTGCCCGTCCCGTCATATCATACATGCGAGTAAAACCCACCTGGGAGTTCTGCCCGTTTTTGCCATTTTACCACTAATCCATGCTTTTGGCAAGTTTCACCTTTCATTCAGGGATTTGGGGACATGGTTTCGTGCATTTTTACAATCTGAAATTCTTCTGCATCGGCAACTTACGGCAGACCGCATATTCCCATTCCGTTAAACCGGTCTCAAAGTCTGCGGATCGCACTTTCCGTAATCTCAATTTTACCGGCTTTGAGCAGATTTCCCACCGCACGCTTGAATTCATTCTTGCTCATCTGCGTCTCCCGGCGAATCACTTCCGGCGATGCCTTATCCGTGAAAGGAAGCACACCGTCAAAACTGTCGATAATGTCCATTACCTTCTGTGCATCTGACTGCATCTGCACATAGGCTTTTTCCCGAAGGCTTAGATCCAGCTTACCATCTTCCAAAACACGCGTTACGCGCGCTTCAATCCGTTCTCCCACCTGCAGGGCGCCATACATTTCTCTGGGCGGAATCAGCGCCGAATACTGATTGTCCACCGCCACAAAGGCTCCGAACTGTCTGCTGATTTCGTATAAATAGCCGGATACTTTGTCATCCTTCTGATAAGGGCTGTCCGTGCGCAGATAATGATAAATTTTCATGGTTCCGCAAAGGCGGCCGCTCTTGTCCACATACAGGGCAACAGGAAAGCTTTCTCCTTCCTTTACCTTTCGTGTCTGCTCCTTAAAAGGCAAAAACAGATCCTTTTCCAGTCCCCAGTTCAAAAAAGCGCCGAATTTTCCGGTCTGTGCCACAGAAAGCACAGCCACGCTGCCCAATGTGAGCTTCGGCTTGGCCGTTGTCGAAATCAGTCTGTCCTTTGAATCCTTATAAAGAAATACTTCAATCCTGTCACCGATCTCTGTTCCCTGCGGTACCTGCTTTGCAGGCAGAAGCACCTTTTCCTGATCTTTCTCCTGCTGCGCCAGATAAACGCCGAAGTCCACCTTTTTTACCACTTTCAGTTCCTGTACTTTTCCTAATTCCAGCATAACAATCCTTTCACTGTTCCAGTTTTCCATCCGATTGCAGCGTTTTGGGCCTGCCGCACTGCTACATCCGTTTCAATTCCACAATTGCATAAGGTTCTTCCTGCTCACTGCATAAAGACACGATCATCTTATCCTCATCTCTGTATACGATCGGCACAATTCGATCATGCAGATGCGCCTGCTTTTTATATTCTGCCCGAAGCTGTCCCACCACAAAATTCTCCGGCAGGTACTCCATTGCCATATGAATATACTGCCCGTTATTCACATGATGATTGCTGTCCAGATGCTGCCGTCCCACTTCGAAGCCATCCTGCTTTTCTCCGCCGTCGGGTACCGTGATCTTGCGGGGCGCATATTCCATGGGAAGCTTCTCTTCCAGCACATAATTATCCAACATTTCCTGTGTCGCCCTCACCGGAAGACCCTTTTTGATGTTCAAAAGCGTCCAGACAGAATTGGCCTCCACGATGCGGTTTCCCTTTTCATCCATGAGGAAAAAATTACGCATCCCCATAAATCCCTTGAAATCATAAGGGAAAGTGCCCACTGTAATCCGCTCTCCCAGCCCTGGGCAGGAATGAATCACAATCTGCCAGGCGCTCATCACCCAGGCCAGATCCTGTTTTTTTAAAAATTCAACTCCCAGCCCCAGATCCTCCGACTGAAAGGTGGAAGTATCCTGAAAATAATCCACTATCCCGGCAATGCTCAAAAGGCCCTTTTCATCTGTCTCGCTGTAACGTACCCTGCTGTCAAATGTGTACATGTATTTCCTCCAAACAACTATCCCATCTGCCAAGCTACACGCTTTAAATTCCTTCTATCATAACACAAAAGGGAAATCTTGACAAACAGGAAAAACCGGTCTCCGTATCACACAAGCACCAGTCGGGCCTTATCGGGCCCTCCAGCAGCTGATCATCCACCTGCTTTGCCAAAAAATCGCCGTGCAGATCGTTGAAATGAAGGATGGTCAGTTTTTTTAAGTCTTTTTTCATGCCTGCCTCCTTTGGGATTATTGTAACAGGAAGTCTTAAAAAAGAAAACCCTTTGCGAAATCTGCCATTTCACAAAGGTGGGGATCGGTTACTGCTCACTGGTGACGTATACGCAAGGCGTTTTCTCACAGAGTGATCAGTGATGTTTCACTTATATGGTTTTCAAAAAGCTTTCCAGCTTCTGCGCAAGTACCTGATGTCCCAGATCGTTGGGATGCAGACCGTCCGGAATGTAAGTATTCTTAATTTCTTCTACTGCTGGCTGCATTCCGCTGTTTGCAAACAGATCCAGCACCGGCAGAGAATAATATTCAGCCACCTCTCTGATGATGTCCACATACACCTTCAGCGTACCATAACTTTCCACCTTGGCATCACCGCGATCGGACAGCTCGTTGCACCTGTGGAGAGGGGTCATGATCACAATCGTCTTTCCCAGATACTTCTTTATCAGGTTGGTGTACAAATAGTGACATGCTCCGTAAAAGGTATCCGGGCTTCTGTCAGAAAAACTGCCCAGCGGCGCATCGCCGTGCCCGTAATCATTTGTTCCGCCGAACACCACCACGATATCCGCATCATCATCCATCTGATCGTATCTTTCACAAAATGAATTCACATCCACATAATCATCTTTCGGACGCAATTCTGTTCCTTTCTGAACTGCATATCTGGTGCCGCCGATTCCATAATTTCTTGCTGCCGCAAGTCCTGCATTCTCCCTGAGCACATTGAGAAAAATGGCTTCCTGGCAGCTTGTGCCGCAACCTTCTGTGATACTGTCCCCTAAAAAGTTGATTTTTTTGTTCCGGAGATTCATTCTCTTATCCTCGCTTTGTCATTTTAAATGCTGTTTCAGTTCCGTTACTTTCCTGTAATCTCAAGCGCATGCATATAAGCATCCGATCCTCTCGCACAGGATACCGTAATCTCTTTGCCGCTGGGCAGAGCCGGTTCGGTGCAATCCATCCGCGCAGTCATATAAGATTATCATACATGATCGGGCATGAAAAAACAATATCAAGATAGAGAAACCATCACTTCATGGACTTCCGGTAGTTTCCCGGCGACATCCCGTATTTTTTTGAAAATTTCCGATGAAAAGAAGGAACATCCGAATAGCCCAGGCTCTCCACGATCTGCTGCAGACTCATCTGGGTCTCCACAAGAAGCTGCCGCCCCCGTTCCATGCGCTTTTCAGACAGGTAATCCCCGAAATTGACTCCCATATTATCTTTGAATATTTTGCTCAGATAAGCGGAACCGAACCCGAACTGCTCCGCCACATACACCAGGCTCATTTCCGGTTTACAGTAATTTTCATCGATAAACTTCAGAATTTCCTGAAACGGCCTGCCCTTCACCTCGTTAACCGCATAAGTCTTTTTCCTTTCTCCCGCTTCCGAGATGATATAGGTTTCAAAGGCTTCAAAAAAATCCTCCGGATTCCGATAGTCGGCCATCTGTTTCATAGCCTCCCGCAGATGCTGATCCGAAGCGCCCGGCAAATCCATGGCATAATTCATGATTCGATAGAGAATGCTGCGAAGCTCATATTCCCGATAACGGTGAGAGGAACGCCGAATTGTTTCCTGCAGAACTTTCAGCTTTTCCAGAATTTCCCCTTTCTGGCCTCCCCGAATCGCCAGGCGCAGCAGAAATTCGTCCCTCAGAGGATACCAGAAGGGCTCGTCCACCCGGCTGTAAAGCAGCTTGTCAAATACCACCACCATATTTTGCTGATCCACCTCCAGCGCAAGAAAGGCTTCATTTAAGGATTCATTCAGATCTCCAATCTGTTTTTCTGCTCTTCCAATGCCTGCCCGCAGACAAAATCCCGCCCGGGCCAGCTGCTCACAGAGCTGCGTCACCGCTTTTTCCGTTTCGTCTGCATCCGCAGATGCGCTGTGCAATAACACAAAATAATCCTGGGGCTCCTGCATGATAAAAAACAGGCTTTCGCTCTCCAGATAAATCAGTTCTTCCTCCAGCGCCAGGCTGCCAAATTCCATTTCCTCCCGCTGGCCGGACAATACCACGATATGATACGCCTGCTGCCCTGTGATTTTGTGCTGCGCAAGCGCCTCCCGGTCGCTCTCCGACAGCTTTCTGCTGCCCCGAAGCAGCCCTTTTAAAATCTCCCGAACCTGTATCCGCCCCATATCCGCCAGTTTTTTCTCCGCGGACCGGTACTGGCTCTGCAGATCACAGATATAATCGTTCAAAAGCATCAGCTCATTGCGCTTCTCCTTCATTTCCACATTGCCGCTAAACAGCCGGTACAGACTGCGTATTGGAAAATAATGATAGACTGCCACCAGCGTTCCCAACACTGCGCTCAGCACAAGAACGGCTGCCACCAGCAGAATCAGAAGACCTCCCTTAGAGCTGTAGAAAGCCTTCTCCAGCGCTTCGTACGGAATCATCCGCAGATAATACCAGTTTGTCAGCTCCGATCTGGAGAGAATGACCATATATTCCTGATCGCCCATCGTCAGCGGATAAAAGCTTTCCTCTGCGCTGTAGCTTTCCAGCAGCCCTTTTAATATTTCCGGGAGCTCCTCCGCCTGCCCGTTTGACGAATAGATCAGGCTTCCGGTGCCGCTGCAGAGGAAGGTCACACTGTCTATCCCGGAAGAGATCAGTTTTTTATCGAAAAAATCCCGTTCAAACATCCCAACCAGCGTTCCATACTGCTGCTGGAGGTTTGATGTCAAAGGATAGGCAACCAGGATGTAATCAGACTGCGCCGCAGGAGAAAAAGCGTCCGGCATCAGTATGCCGAAGTTTTCCTTCCCGTTCATGAACTCTTTGAGCTGCTGCTTTTTATCGGTGTTTTTCAGCAGATAAACGCTTTCTGCAAAAGTGTCAAAATTTTCCTTTCCCAGAGAGCGATATATCTGATCGCTTCCGTCCAGACAGATGATCATATCTTTCAGGTCGCTGATGTTGGCTCTGTAATGATTCAGCTTTTTGATGGCATAGACCAGACCATAGCTTTCCTTCTGTATCTGAAAAGGTGTTATCTCCTGATCTGTGGTAATGAGCTGAGCAGTTTCCGCAAATTCCTCCATGACATTTTCAATGTCGGAACGGGTCTGCTGCATGGACAGCCTTTCGTTGTCCGCATACCAGACAACACCCTCTTCCACATAAGTTCTCACCAGAAGCAGGATCAATATGGCGATCGGAATCAGTATCATGACGGTATTGATTACAATATTTTTGGGCAGCATTCTGCTTTTGTTTTTCTCCTTCATAACCCTACCCTTTCTTTTTATTCCCCTCATAAGCTGCTTAACCATAATACCAGAATTTCGGCTTTTCAGGGAAGGACTTTTCTGCAAAGTGGAAAAAGACCCCTCTTTCCGAGGGATCTCTTTCCATTTTATCCCGTTATTTCGGATTTTCCTGAAATCCAAACCCGATTATCATTACTGCTGATTTGCCACATAACGGTCGTATGCAGTCTGCTGAATTTCCACATAACGGCTCATGCCTCTCGCTTCCAGGCCTTCCAGATAAGTATCCCATGTAGAATCAATATCCAGTTCACCCATGATCATCTTGGTTTCCATCTCGCCCTTATAAGCGCGCAGGTCTGTCTCAATCAGATTCAGCTCGCTGTTCTCTTCAGACGTATATTTTACGCTGGAAGGGAAAGCTACACGATAGTAATCATATACATTGTCCATAACGTTGTGAACCAGCCATGCAGTGATGGTGCCTTCCGCTGCCAGGTTGTCATAATCCACATAGATCGGAGTTCTTTCATAAGCGGGACCAATCTTATTGAAACGGAAAGTGCCCCAGTCATCCCAGCCTTCCGGAGCGGGAGACGCGCCCTCTTCATATGTACCTTCGGGGCCTACCCATGTGGTGATTACACCGGTTTTGTCTTCATTCCATTCATTCACATAGCCATATCCGGGATATTCCGGGTTGGTATCCACTTCCCAACCGTACTTCCATCCGAAGGAATTTTCGCGGCTGAAGAAATAATCCACTGCATTCAGCAGTCTCTCCGGATTTTCACAGGTGCTGCTGATCACAAACTTGCCGCATTTCTTCAGATCCAGCGCAGGCCACATCTGTTCGTCGTTTACATCGCTGGTCATAGGAGGGAACATATCATAGGAATAGGCTTCTTCCAGCGTACGCCCGTTTGCCATAGCGCTCCATTCGGTAAATGCGCCGTACAGATTCGCCGCATCCTTCGCCTTATACTCTTCTTCGGTCTGTGTGAACATTTCCTGATCCACCAGCTCTTCTGTATAAAGCTTGTTCATGAACTTCAGCAGTTCCTTATAATTGTCCTGGGCAGGAACAAACACTACGCTGCCATCGTCCATCACCTGCTTCATGGGATCCACAAATCCGTATGCAGGAAGCATTGCGCACAGGGGATCGTATACCTGTGAGTTGGTGTTTAAATATCTGCCGCCAAAAGGAATTTCATTGTTCGGATCGCCGTCACCGTCCATATCATTTTCCTTTACGCCCACCAGATACTCATAGAACTCGTCCACAGTTTCCGGATTCTTGCCCAGGATCTGCTGTGCCCAATCCGTATTGATATAGAAAAACTGCTTGCTCAGCACATGTCTTGCGCCCAGATCCAGACCGTACATTCCGTAGACACTGCCGTTTAACTCCGTGCATGCTGCCAGAATTTCCGGATTCGCTTCGATCATTCTGGAGATATTGGGAGTCAGTTCTTCCGAGAAGTAGTCCTTCAGATCCAGGAAAAATCCCTGATCGCCGTAAAGGCTCACATCATCATCGCCCAGACCGAACAGGAACAGATCCGGCAAATCTCCGGAAGCGAACAGCAGAGGTTCTTTTTCCCCCCAGACATCGGAAGAGATCATTTCAATTTCCAGATCGATGTTGTACAGCTCTTCCATGTGTGTGAACAGATACATCTCGTTCCAGTCTCCCATGCTGGAGTTCGTGGATACCACCACCTTGTAGGTGAGCTTTTCGCTGGTATCAATACCGGTTTCTTCTGCAGCTTCAGCTGTTTCTGCGGATGCTGCAGCGGTCTCTTCAGCCGCAGCGCTGCTCTCTTCTTTGCTTTCCTGGGCTGCAGGTTCAGAAGCGGTTTCTGAGCTGCATCCGGCCAGTGTGCCGACCGTCATGCTGCATCCCAACAGGAGTGCCAGAAGCTTTGTTCTTTTTCTCATAAGTTTTCCCTTTCTTTTTTCTTTTTCTATTTATAAGTCTGTAAAGACCTATAACCCTTTTCATACAATCTTTCTTTGCATCACTGCAGGCACACATCAGCCCTTCACGGAGCCAACCATCACACCCTTAATGAAGAATTTCTGCACAAAGGGATAAGCGATCAGCATGGGGACGGAGGCGATGACAATCAGCGAATATTTCATGCTTCTTGCCAGCTCGGTCTGACGGATCATATCCTCCAGTTCCATGCCTGAATCCACATCTACGGTCTGATTCAGCAGCAAAAATTCCCTCAAAAATACCTGCAGGGGCTGCCAGTCCTTGTTGTTCACATAGATCATGGCCGTAAAATAGTTGTTCCAGTGTCCCACCGCATAGTAGAGGCTCAGTACCGCGATGATCGGCGCCGACACCGGCAGGACAATTCTTAACAGTATCTGAAAATCGCTGCAGCCGTCGATTTTGGCCGCTTCCTGCAGTTCATAGGGAAGACTGCTCATATAAGTACGGCAGATGATGATATTATAAGAAGAAACCAGTCCCATGATCAAAAGCACCACCGGCGTGTTCACCAGCTTCATGGAATTTACCACCAGATAGGTAGGAATCAGGCCGCCGTTGATCCACATGGGAATCGCGATATACCAGTTCCAGACTTTCCGCCCGTAGAGATCCTTTCTGGACAGAGCATAGCCGGCTGCAACGGTGCAGACCACATTCAGCAAAGTTCCGATTATGGTGTAATACAGACTGTTTGCATAGCCCTTTAAAATCCATGAATTTTTAAACACCTCCACATAACCGTCCCACCGAAGGCCAATCGGCAAAAGCCAGAGTTCTCCCCGGTTTACCGCATTGGGATCGCTGATGGATGCGGACAGCACGAACAGCAGCGGATACAGAGCCACGATACCGGCAAGAATGATCACCACATTCACAACGATATTAAAAATTCTGTCACCGGCTGTCTGTTTCATTTTCATTGGTTTTTTCCTTGTCGTTCTCATTTTGCATTTCCTTCCCTAAAACAGACTGACTTCATTGACTTTTTTGGAAATCTGATTCACCATTGCAAGAACAATGATGTTTACGACTGAATTAAACAGGCCGATGGCCGTTGTATAACTGAACTGACCGCCTAAAAGACCCAGCTTATATACATAAGTAGAAATCACCTCAGACACGGACTGATTGAGCGTGTTCTGCATCAGATAAACCTTTTCATATCCCACATTCAGTATGTTGCCGCAGTCCAGGATAAAGAGCGTTAAAATGGTCGGCAAAATGCTTGGCAGGTCAATGTACCAAACCTTCTGCAGCCGATTGGCACCGTCAATTTTAGCCGCCTCATACAGCTGCGAATCCACACCGGCCAGTGCCGCGATGTATATGATGGAGGACCATCCGCAGCCCTGCCAGATGCCGCTGGCGATATAAATGGTGCGGAACGCCTTTTCATTTCCAATCAGATTGCTGGCCGTTCCGCCGAACAGCTCGATTATTTTATTGATAATGCCCGTATCCACATCCAGAAACAGGTTCAGCATGCTCACCAGAACAACTGTCGATATAAAATGAGGCGCGTAAGTCAGCATCTGTACCCCTTTTTTCAATCTGGCAGAGCCACATTCATTCAGCATGATGGCCAGAATAATGGGCATGGGAAAGCCCCATAAAAGAGAGTAAACACTGATCTTGATCGTGTTCCCCAGCAGAGTTCCGAATTGAATGGAAGAAAAGAACTTGGCAAAGTGCTTTAATCCCACCCACTTGCTGTTCCAGATGCCGCCGATCGCCGTATAATCACGAAAGGCGATCTGCACGCCAACGATAGGTAAATAGTTGAAAAGCAACAGATATATAATGGTAGGTGCAAGCAACACATATAATTGCCAGTTCTTTTTCATATGCCAGAAAAAAGATTTTTTCTTTTTTTGACCGCGATATGCTTCTGTCTTCATACTCCCGCTCCTTTAGTGCATCATTGTCAGGTTTTCTCCTGTTATCCTTATCATATCCCGGCAATTCCACCTTATCAATTTGTCATTCTTTCAAAGTATTGGTCATTGTCACCAATTTTTGTAAGAAATGTAATTTCCCTGAAAAGCAATGTAAATAATGTAAAATCTCTGAAAAACAGCAAAAACCTGCAGGTTGATCACTCCCTGCAGGCTTTTGCCGTTCCCTTTTCGTTTATTGTCATCGTCTTTGTACGGATGGCCCCACGCCATCTGTCTGCTGCGGTCAGGCTTCGCGTTTAAAATCCACCTCCGCATTGGTAATAAAATCATCCACCTCTGATGTATCACACACCTTAAACAGAAATCTCTTTCCCAGCTTGGAATCGTCAAACAAAAATACCCGGTGTCTGGAATTTCTGATCATCAGATGCCGCAGACTGGTTTCCGCTTCTGAAAAATCGGTCACAATGCCGTCCTCCGTAATTCCCTGGGAAGAAAAAAAACAGATGTCCGCATACAGATCGGTCAGCGTCTTTTCCGCCACTTTTCCCACCAGCGCAAAGGAATTTTCCAGCAGCATGCCGCCGGTCAGATAACAGCGGATATGCTTCTCCGTCAGCTTTTCCATAACCTTCATGCTGTTGGTGATGATGGTCAGATTCTGCTCCGGATAAATGTAATCCACGATATGCCGCACGGTGGAAGAAGCATCCATGAAAACCGTATCCCCGGCTTTTAATAGCGCTGCTGCCCGCCTGCCCAGCTCCGCCTTCACGGAAGGATTGGTGCGGGCCCGCAGATCATAGGGCACCTCCCGGTTCTGATGCTCCGGCAGGGAAGCGCCCCCATGGCAGCGCTTCACAAGACCGGCAGCTTCCAGGCACGTCAGGTCCCGCCGAATCGTGATGGGCGCCACAAAAAAGTGCTTTGCCAGAAAATCCACGGTGCAGTATTTTTTCGTCTGGATCATTTCCAGAATCTGATTTTGGCGTTCCGAAGTGAGCATTTTTGTTCCTTTCTGTTCAAAATCATCAAGAAGATGTTCGTTTATCAATGTTTTGGACACTCGTTGACGCTGTTTTTGAGCGATTTTATAATAAATTTGTTTAATTTTAGCACATTTATCCTGGCGAATCAAATGGAGGAAAAAGCGAATGGCAATTGTAACAATTATCGGCGCGGGAATGATGGGATCAGCCCTGGCTTTTCCCGCAAGAGAAAACGGAAACGAAGTAAGAATCGTCGGAACACACCTGGACCGGGAAATCATCGACTGCTGCAGGGCCCAAAACAGACATCCCAAATTTGATCGGGCTTTTCCCGAGGGAATCGGCTTTTATCAAATCGAAGAACTGGATACTGCGATGAAAGATACAGATGTTGTGATTGGCGGCGTGAGCAGTTTTGGAGTAAAATGGTTTGCAGAAGAAATCCTTCCGGTCCTGCCGGATCACATGAAGGTTCTCACCGTCACCAAAGGACTCATGGACACCCCCGACGGCAAACTGCTCACCTATCCCGACCTGTGGCAGCAGAAGCTGGATTCCATTGGAAAGCCCCTGTCCTTAAATGCCATCGGCGGCCCCTGCACCAGCTACGAGCTGGTGGCCCACGATCAGACCGAAGTGGCCTTCTGCGGCAAAAATATGGATGACTTGAAATACCTGAAAAAAGTCATGACAACAGATTACTATCACATCAGCCTTTCCGAGGATGTAACCGGCATTGAGAGCGCTGTCGCATTAAAAAACGGCTATGCGCTGGGCATCGCGCTGACCATCGGCTTAAACCAGAAAGCCTTCGGCATTGACAGCCAACTTCACTTTAACTCTCAGGCGGCGGTTTTCGGCCATGCAGTGAAGGAAATGTACCGGCTGCTGGAATTCCAGAACGCCCTTTCCTTAAATAACCTGTGCGTGGGCGCCGGAGATCTGTACGTGACCGTATACGGCGGCCGCACCAGACTGGTGGGCATTCTGCTGGGACGGGGACTGGACATCGACGAAGCAAAGACAGAATTAAACGGTGTCACTCTGGAATCTCTGGTCGTTGCCGAGAGAGTCGCAAGAGCGGTAAAGCGCAACATCGCAAAAGGAATCCTGAAAAAGGAAGATTTCCCGCTGCTTCTGCACATCGATGAGATCATCACCGAAAAGAAGCCTGTAAACATTCCCTGGGAAAGCTTCACCTTTTAACGGGAACAGATTTCGCTCTGCAGAATTATTTCAATAAGGAGGACATAAAGCATGAATTATTGGACCCAAAGCCCGCAAAACATTTACGTGGCCGCCCACAGGGGCTGGTCGGAAAAATATCCGGAAAACACGATGGTCGCTTTTCAAGAGGCGGTCAAACTCGGCGTAGATCAGCTGGAAACGGATATCCGTCTCACAAAGGACAATGAACTGGTGCTGATTCATGATGGAAAAGTTGACAGAACCACCAACGGCACAGGAAACGTCTGTGATATGACACTTGCAGAATTACAGAATCTGGATGCGGGAAGCTGGAAGGGCGAACAGTTCGCCGGCTTCAAAATCCCCACACTGATGGAATTTCTGGAATTTTTGCAGCAGTATCCGAAAATGACCGTGGATTTTGAAATCAAGGATATCTTCCCCGACTGGGGCGATGAAATCACCCTTGCTACGGTAGACAGAATTCTCGGACTTCTGGATGAATATCACATGACAGAGCGCTGCGTCATCAACACCTGGTCCGGCAGAATGCACGAATACATTCATGCAAAATACGGAAATAAGTACAAGCTCCATCTCTACTACCCCGTCCATCTCATGGGCCCCTGCACCGCCGATCCCTATGAGTACGGCTACTGTGTATGCATGTTTGGAACACCGGGCTACATCGCATCCAAACCGGAATTCGATGAAATGAAGCAAAAATACGGCATCCAGACCTGGGCCGGCGCCGGGGTGGCCGATGCTGTGGGCGTGGACGCGGCAATCGAACGCGGTGCAGAGCTGATCACCTGCAACAATCCCGATGTGATTCTTGGGCTGCTGCGGGAGAGAGGATATCATCGGTAAAAGCGGCAGTTGATGCCGAGGCATAACCGAAAACAGTATTCTTTCTGACAAAAAAGCAGGACTGATTTCTGCCATTTGGCAGAACAGTCCCGCTTTTTAACTTCATCCCTTCTTTTGCAGACCAATTCCCAAAAATAAAAACCACGAGATCATCAACTCGTGGTTTTTATCACAGGGCTACAAGGATTCGAACCTTGAAATGACGGAGTCAGAGTCCGTTGCCTTACCGTTTGGCGATAGCCCTAAGTCTTTGTTTTCGCTCAGGAGCTTTATCCGTTTCCCTCGCGCTCATTTATACTACTACATCCCCAGGAAAAATGCAAGCTTTTTTTTAAATTTTTTCAAAAAAATTATTTCATCGGGCAACGGTTCCGTTTATCTCTTCCAGGGTATATACGATCAAAACTATCAGAAATACCCTGATTTCATGCAAAAAGCGATTAACAATGCATGGAAAAGGGCATATGGAACCCAGTTTCCAGAAAATACCCCGAAAAACATCTAAATATGGGGTATTTCTGAGAAATTTAAATGTATATACCCCTGAAAGCTTCATATCCAAACAAAACACGCCATTTTGGGGTATTTCAGAAGGAAAGATCTGTATATACCCCGGCACTGCAGCCTGAATCATATGCGGCTGTATTTTTCTTTATTTTTTGTTATATCCGCCAACTTGTTATATCTGCCGACTTGTGAGTGTCCGGAATCCGACTTACAGGTTATAAAGATGCGCACACAGCCAAAGCCGTGTGCGCACGCATCCTTTTTATACCTCAAACAACATATCCGCATAAGTAGGCACGGGCCAGTATTCCCGGTCCACCATGGTTTCCAGCTCATCTATCGGCGCACGCAGCGCGTTCATGGCAGGAACAATAATATCCCGATAGAAAAATGCCTGTGCTTTCGCATCGTGCTTCATTGTCTGACCTTCTTTTTCTTTCCATTTCAGGTCTTCCAAAGCAGCATTTGCTTTTGCAAGCCCTGCATTCACATTCTGCAGAAATGCAACAGTTACGCCGGGATCCACTCCGGCCGCCTTTGTGGCATTGACGGTGTCAGCCAGACTTCTGCTGTAACGGATAACCGCAGGCAAAAGCTCTTTGGAGGCCATGTCAATCATGGTCAGCGCTTCAATGTTGATGGTCTTGACATAGGTTTCGTACAGAATTTCCTTTCGGGATTCCAGCTCAGCTCTGGTGTAAATGCCGAAACGTTCGTACAGCTGGATTGCCTTATCCGTTGTGAGGGATTCGATGGAATCGATCATGCTCTTAAAATTAGGCAGTCCTCTGCGCTCTGCTTCCTTCACCCAGGCTTCGGAGTAGCCGTCTCCATTGAAAATAATGCGCTGATGCTTTGTCATAAATTCTTTAATCAGATCATGTACTGCAAGATCAAAATTCTCCGGTCCTGCTGCTTCCAGACGATCAGCCGCTTCACAAAATGCTTCTGCTACAATGGCATTGATCGTGGTTGTGGGGCTTCCGATGGAATCGGAGGAACCGACCATACGGAATTCAAACTTGTTTCCGGTAAAAGCAAACGGTGAAGTTCTGTTTCTGTCGGTGGCATCCATGTGCAGATCCGGAACCGTGGAAACGCCGGTACGCAGCGTGGAACCTTCCAGCAGATTGCGGGCTTCACCGGTTTCCACCAGCTGCCGAACCACATCTTCCAGCTGCGTGCCCAGGAAAATGGACACGATCGCCGGCGGCGCCTCATTTGCGCCCAGACGCAGATCATTTCCCACATTTGATGCGCTTCTGCGCAGCAGATCCGCATGCGTATCCACAGCTTTCATGATGCAGGCCAGCACCAGCAGAAACTGAATGTTTTCATTGGGGGTATCGCCGGGATCCAGCAGATTGAATCCGGTGTCCGTGCAGATGGACCAGTTATCATGTTTGCCGGAACCATTCACGCCGGCAAAAGGTTTTTCATTTAAAACACAGCGAAGATTGTGACGTTCCGCCACTTTCTTCATGGTTTCCATCACCAGCTGGTTATGATCCATTGCGATATTCGCTGTCTCATAGATGGGAGCCAGTTCGTGCTGTGCAGGTGCTACTTCATTGTGCTGGGTCTTGGCGGTTACACCCAGCTTCCACAGCTCAATATTTAAGTCTTTCATGAATGCGCCAACGCGCTCACGAATGACGCCGAAATAATGATCTTCCAGCTCCTGACCCTTGGGTGCAGGCGCACCATACAGAGTACGGCCGGAAAAGATCAGATCTTTTCTCTTTAAATATTTCTGGCGATCGATCAGAAAATATTCCTGTTCCGCGCCAACGGAAGGAACCACTTTCGTAGCGGCAGTGTCTGGATTAAACAGCCTCACAATTCGCATGGCCTGTTGAGAAATCGCCTCCATGGAACGCAACAGCGGCGTTTTTTTATCCAGCGCTTCCCCCTTATAGGAACAGAAAGCGGTCGGAATGCAGAGAATCTTGCCGGTGGCATCTTCCTTTAAAAAAGCGGGAGATGTAATATCCCATACTGTATATCCTCTGGCTTCAAAAGTGGAACGAAGGCCTCCGGAAGGGAAAGAGGATGCATCCGCTTCTCCTTTGATGAGCTCTTTTCCGGAAAAATCCATAAGCATTCTGCCGGTCTCATCAGGATGGGTGATAAAGGAATCATGCTTTTCAGCCGTAATGCCCGTCAGAGGCTGAAACCAGTGGGTATAATGGGTGGCACCGTTTTCCACGGCCCAGTCCTTCATGGCCTTTGCCACCACATCGGCAGTTGCGGAAGAGAGCTCGCCGCCGTGCTCCATCACATTTTTTACTTCAGCGTAGGCCTTTTTGGGCAAACGCTCCTGCATTTTCCCAAGCGTAAAGACATTCTGGGCAAACAGTTTCTCCACATTTAAAACTTCACTCATCGTCTGTATCCTTTCTCACTCGAAGTAAATCATAAGTATCCGCCTGCTTTGAAAGCGTCAGCCACAGTACCTGTTTGGGATGGGGCGCACTGTCCACAGCATTTCCTTCTTCATCCTCAATTTTCACAACGGTAACCGGAATATCCTGTCCGTCAGGCTTCATGATTTCAATCTGATCTCCTACACAGAATTTGTTTCGCTGCTCTATGCGAACTCTGCCTGCAGCATCCTTTTCGTAAATGATACCCAGATAAATATAATCACTGTTGTATGTGTTGGAGTCGTAAATCTGTGTATTTTCATCCGGTTTTCCATAATAAAAACCGGTAGTAAACTGTCTGTAAGTGCACTTTGCGATCTCTTCCTCATACCAGCTCATATTCGCCTGATATTTTTCAGGAGATTCCAGATAATCGTCAATCGCTTTCCGATAGGTCCGGGCCACCGTCGCCACATAGAGCGCTGTTTTCATCCGTCCTTCGATCTTCAAACTGTCGATTCCCGCATCCAGCAGATCCGGTATATGCTCGATCATGCAAAGATCCTTGGAGTTAAAAATATAGGTTCCCCGCTCATTTTCGTAAACGGGCATATACTCTCCGGGTCTGGTTTCCTCCACCACGGCATATTTCCAGCGGCAGGGATGAGTGCAGGCCCCCTGGTTGGCATCTCTTCCGGTAAAATAATTACTTAAAAGACATCTGCCGGAATAGGAAATGCACATCGCCCCGTGGATGAAGCTTTCGATCTCCATTTCCTGTGGAATCCGTGCCCGTATTTCCTTTAACTCCTTTAAAGAAAGCTCTCTGGCGGAAACCACACGCTTTACGCCCATGTTCCACCAGAACAGATAAGTTTCATAGTTGGTATTATTTGCCTGCGTGGAAATGTGAATTTCAACTTCCGGCCAGGCTTTCTTTGCCAGCATAAACATGCCGGGATCCGAAATAATCAGCGCATCCGGAGCCGCTGCAGCGCCGTCGGCAGTCTTTAATTCCTTAAGCTGCGAGAAATAAACGGAGGCCTCCTCCAGATCTTTATTATGTGCCAAAATATTGGCGGTCACATAAACTTTTACCCCGTGTTCATGAGCAAAGCAGATGCCTTCCGCCATTTCATCCATACTGAAATTTTTCGCCTTTGCGCGAAGCCCAAAAGCCTCTCCGCCGATGTAAACGGCATCCGCGCCATAAATAACAGCTGTCTTCAACACTTCCAGGCTGCTGGCGGGAATAAGCAGTTCCGGTTTTTTCATAATATTCCCCATTCCGAAGTGCCTTTTGCATAAAAGGTGCTTCTGTTTGTCTATCCTCGTTTCACGCTGACCGTAGCGCCGTCTCCCACCGGCAAAATTACCGTTTCCAGCGCCGCATTGTGCTTGAGCTCATACAGATAATCCCGCATTCTCGCATGAATCGTGCGATCCCGTCTGGTGATTGCATATCGGGATTCGATGATGTCGCCGTCCTGCAGCACATTATCGGAAATCAACAGTCCGCCGGGATTTAAAAGCCGCAGCACATCCGGCAGAAAATTCAGATACTGCCCCTTCGCCGCATCCATAAAAATGAAATCAAAGGGTGTTTCCAACTTAGCCAAAATGTCAGCCGCATCTGCTGTCAGCATGGTTATTTTATCCTCCCGCCCCGCTTTTTGAAAATTCTGACGGGCGATGGGAATTCTTTTTTCATATTTTTCTATTGTTGTTATATGGCAGCCCTCCGGCATAT
This sequence comes from Lachnospiraceae bacterium, assembly GCA_017482485.1. Taxonomy (GTDB): domain Bacteria; phylum Bacillota; class Clostridia; order Lachnospirales; family Lachnospiraceae; genus Gallintestinimicrobium. The sequence continues at coordinate 17,563 of JAFUMV010000027.1, read as the reverse complement.
ATTCGCTCATCAAAAGGGCGGAATACCCAACTGCCGTGCCAACTTCCAGAATAGAAGCCGGTTTTTTCATTGTCAGAAGAAACCGAAGCAGGCTTCCCATCTCGGTGCGGATGATCGGCACGCCGTCAGCTTCCGCCTGTTTTCTGAGTTCATCCAGCCATACAGGCGTTCCCGGATCCAGAGAATTGATAAACGTCCGCATTCTTTCTTCCACAATCATGATTCTTCACCGCTTCCTGCCATGGCATCCATCAGCTCTTCCGGTGTCATCGCTGTGGACAGCGTATAAGTACCTTCCGCAAATCCATCCTCAGAATAATTGGATAAATAAATCTGAATCTTAAAGAGAGTTTTCTCGCGGGCCAGACCGTTATCCACCATCATCTCCGCAATGCCGTCAAAATCCATGCCGTCGGTAATCGTAACCACCACTTCTTCCCCGGGTGCCTCAGACATGGGAGGTTCTCCGAAAAGCCGGACGCCGTATTGATAGGCAGACACGGAAAAGCGATAAATCAACATCACCGCCACCACAACCAAAACGATATTGAAAATTGTGCTTACTGCACCGCCTGCCACGTTCTGGGCATTTGATTTCTTACGCTTTGCTCCCTTTTTTTTCTTCTGATTACTCAAAATTTACCGCCTCCACAATTTCCTGATTGATATTCTGTATCATCCGGCAAAATTCCAGTTCTGCTTCCAGGAAAGAATCCACATGCGGATTCTTCCTGAAATCTTCATACCTCTTGTTGAATTCATCCATTTTATAAAACAGCTCATCGCCTTCTGCAGAACGATGCAAGATGTAATTTTCATGTCTGAATTCATCTATCTTCTGTTTCAGTTCAGGACGTTCTTTCATCACCGCAAGCTGCTTTTCATATTCCTGATACTGCGGCGAATCAAGAATCGCTGCGATCAGCCCATTCAAAGCCGCATCCACTCCAGCCATAGTCCCTTTCTCCTTAAACTTCCATAATGATAGGCAAAATCATCGGACGGCGTTTCGTCTTTTTCCAGATAAAATCACCAAGATTATCCTTAATGGAAGATTTGATTCTGCCCCAGTCCGTGCAGCCCTTCGCCACACAGTTATCCATCACCTTCACCATCAGTTCATGTGCTTCGTCCATCAGTTCATCGGACTCCTTGACATAGACAAACCCTCTGGACACCAGATCGGGACCGCTGAGCACCTCTCCGCTTCCGCTGTCCAAAGTCACAACAACGATCATGATGCCGTCCTCTGCCAGATGCTGTCTGTCCCGCAGCACCACATTGCCCACATCGCCCACACCGAGGCCATCAACTAAAATTGCTCCCACAGGAACTCTTCCTGTCACACCAGCATTATCCTCGTTCATTTCAAGCACATCACCGGATGCGAGCATAAACACATTCTCTTTGGGAATTCCCAGTTCCATGGCAATTTCCGCCTGCGCCTTGCGGTGCTTGTATTCACCGTGAATGGGAATTGCATATTTGGGCTGTACCAGTGTATAAATCAGCTTAATCTCTTCCTGACAGGCATGTCCGGAAACATGCACATCCTGGAAAATCACTTCAGCCCCCTTCATTTCCAGCTCATTGATCACCTTGGTAACAGCCTTCTCATTACCGGGAATGGGGTTGCTGGAAAAAATGATCGTGTCATTGGGTCCGATGGACACCTTACGGTGCATGCCGGAAGCCATACGGCTTAATGCCGCCATATTTTCCCCCTGACTTCCCGTTGTAATAATGACGGTTCTGTCATCCGGATAATCTTTTAAACGGTCAATCTCCACCAGCGTATTGTCCGGAATATTGATGCATCCCAGCTCTACTGCCGTGGAAATGATATTCACCATACTGCGGCCTTCCACAACCACCTTGCGGCCATATTTATGGGCGGAGTTGATAATCTGCTGTACACGGTCTACGTTGGATGCAAAAGTCGCAATGATCAGGCGGGAACCCTGATGCTCATGGAAAATACTGTCGAAAGTATGTCCCACTGTACGTTCCGACTGGGTAAATCCCTTGCGTTCCGCATTTGTGGAATCGCACATCAGCGCCAGGACGCCTTTTTTGCCGATTTCCGCAAAACGCTGCAAATCTATCGCTTCACCATATACCGGCGTATAATCCACCTTAAAATCTCCGGTATGAATCACTGTGCCCGCCGGAGAATAAATTGCCAGCGCCGCAGCGTCCACAATACTGTGATTGGTCTTGATAAACTCAATCCGAAACTGTCCCAGATTTACGGATTGTCCAAATTTGATTACTTTCCTCTTTGTGTGTCCTAAAAGATTGTGTTCCTTTAACTTATTCTCAATAAGCCCCATCGTCAGTCTCGTTGCATAGATGGGTATATTCAGTTCTCTCAATACATAGGGCAATGATCCGATATGATCCTCGTGTCCGTGCGTGATCACCATGCCCTTTACCTTGTCAATATTATCCCGCAGATAAGTAATATCGGGGATTACCAGGTCAATTCCCAGCATATCATCATCCGGAAATGCAAGTCCACAGTCCACAACAACAATACTGTCGTCATATTCGAAGGCAGTAATATTCATTCCGATCTGTTCCAGTCCGCCAAGGGGGATCACCTTCAGACCGGAACCGTCAATATTCACTTTTTTACTTTTCTTCAATCAAATTACCTCCACATTCTCTGCAGCGGCCATAGAATTTCACTTCATGATCAACAATCCGAAAGCCTGTTGTCTGAACTATCCTGCGTTCCAGCTCCTCCAGGTAATCATCCCGAAAGGATGTTACCCTCCCGCACTCCAGACAAATCAGGTGATGATGGCGATGGCCGGAAACACTTGTCCCCATGTCTCCGATTTCGTAGCGCACAAATCCATCATCCAGATCAATACGGTCGATCAGATGTAATTCCAACAGCAGCTGAATTGTTCTGTAAACAGTAGCAAGTCCAATTTCTGGACTGCCCGCTTTTACCTTGTCATAAATCTCTTCTGCAGTCAGATGACAGTCCGGGCATTCCGAAATAGCTTCCAACACCGCAAGGCGCTGGTTCGTCACTTTCAGTCCCTTTCCTTTTAATATCTGCTTAAATTCTTCTCCTCCAACTGCCATACTGTTACCCTTTATCGCTGCTGCCCCGTACCCGGGCAACTTACCCTTTTCATTCCTTTGCGGCCGGCTGACTGCCGACGGCATGTTACTCCAGATCGATATCTTCCAGCATATCTGAAAAAATGGCAGCGACTGCTTCCAGTTCATTGTCATCATCTACGATCTCATACACTGCCTCTGTATCTTCGGGCGCAGAAACATCCTTCAGAATCAGCGCTTCCGCCTCATCATCATCGCTGTCTGTCACAAGAATATAATCAATTCCGCCCAGTCTTGTCTGCTCCAGCACATAAAACTCTACAGCTTCCCCATCTTCGGGACAAAAAGTAATTTTTTCCACTGATCAACTCTCCTGTTTTTTCATTGCCATTTCATCCAGATATCCCTGCAGAATGAAAACGGCAGCAATCTTATCCACGTACTCTTTCCGGTTCTCTCTGCGAATTCCGGCTTCCATCATGGCCCGGTCCGCCGCCACTGTGGTGAGTCTTTCGTCCCGAAACACTATATTCAGCCCGGTTCTTCTGGAAAGCTTGTCCGCAAATTCCCGCGTCTTCTCCACCCGGTCACCCTCCGTGGCATTCATATGCTTCGGCAGACCCAGAACGATTTCACCGACTTCATATTCCACGATCAGTTCTTCAATTCTGGCCAGCGTCTGACGCAGCTTATTCTCTTCTTTTCTTCTAACGATCTCGATTCCCTGGGCAGTGATCAAAAGCGGGTCACTGATGGCAACGCCCACTGTCTTTGAACCGAAATCCAGTCCCATTATCCGCATCTGTACTTCCTGCTTCCTATTTCCAATGATTCGTCTTAATGTATTCTTTGAGCATCTCTTCCACCAGTTCGTCACGCTCCACACGCATGATCAGTCCGCGGGCATTCTTATGGCTGGTAATATAGGTAGGATCGCCGGACATGATATATCCCACAATCTGATTCACAGGATTATACCCTTTCTCCGAAAGAGCTTCATAAACCTCCGACAAAATAACCTTGACGCCATTCTCCGGCTCTGCTTCCACCTTAAAATACTGTGTACTTCCCAAATCTCTCATATCTTTTCGTCCCTCGCAAAATTCATCCGGTCACAATATATTCCTATCTTACCCTACTTTGTAAAAAAATTCAATCTATTCTTATCCGTTGAAATATCGGCCGACTTCAGGCTATGACAAATATTTCTGTCACCTGATATCCAGCAACAACACTTCATCGGTTAAAAATCTCTTCGCAGTTCCTTTGACCAGCTGATTTTCCGTGATATCTCCCGTTGCCAAAACAGCGCCTTTCACATAAGTTTTCGTATGTCCGATCCAGTAAAATTCCCCGCCTATTTCTTTTTTCTCTTCCACCAGAATTTCCACTTCTTTTTCAAGATAAGTGCTGCGGTACTCTTTGGAATGCAGCGCCTCCATTTCAAGAAGCTGTGCGCTGCGCACTGTCTTTTGGGCGTCTGTCAGCTGCCCGGGAAGTCTGTCAGCCACAGTTCCCTTTCTTCTGGAATATTTAAAAATATGCATTTCAAAGAAATGTACCTTCTCGAGAAAAGCCTTTGTCTTCTCGAACTCTTCTTCCGATTCCTGAGGAAATCCAACAATCACATCTGTAGTGATCGCCGGATTTTCAAAGCCCTGCCGCAAAAGCTTAACCTTTTCATAATATTCCCCTGCTGTATAGTGCCTATTCATGCGTTTCAGCGTCTCATCGCAGCCACTCTGCAGAGAAAGATGAAAATGCGGGCACACTTTATCAATCGCCGCCAGTCTTTTCACAAATTCCCCGGTAATAATGCGCGGCTCCAGAGATCCCAGACGGATTCTTTCAAGACCGTCAATCTCCGCAATTTTTTCAATCAGAGAAATCAGATAAGCCCGTTCAAATGCGGTCTTTCTTAAATCTTTGCCGCCTTCCAGATAATCGCCGTCATTCGGACCGATAAAATCCATTCCGTAAGAGCTCAAATGAATGCCGGTGATCACCACTTCTTTATAACCTCTCTTGGCAAGACCTCTGATCTCCTGAAGCACATCCTCCGGTTTTCTGCTTCTGACACGGCCCCTTGCATAAGGAATGATACAATAGGAACAAAACTGATTGCAGCCATCCTGAATCTTGATATACGCTCTGGTGTGTTCTGCCGTCTTTTCAAGCTGCATTTCCTCATACTCATTCGTATGATTAATGTCTATAACCTCGCTGACAAAATCCGCAGGCTCCTCCTGCTCCCTGTTTTTCAAAAAGGCCTCCAGAATTTCCACGATATCCTTTTTCCGGTTGTTGCCGATGGCAAGATCAATACACGCATCCTTTTCCACCTGCGCCTCACCGGTCTGCACATAACAACCTACCGCAACCACCACCGCATTGGGATTTAACTTCTTTGCCCGATGCAGCATCTGCCTGCTTTTGCGGTCGGCTATATTGGTTACCGTACAGGTATTAACGATATATACGTCAGCAATTGAATCAAAGGGAACAATGTCGTAACCTCTTTCTTGTAACTTTTGTTGCATATTTTCTATTTCATAAGCATTCACTTTACAGCCAAGATTATGTAATGCTACACTTTTCATATTATTCTCCATCATTTTTGTCATGTTTATCAATTGACTTTTACTGCCAATCTTTGCTAATATAGGGTCAGAAGGTATGAAACTTATTAAAGGAGGTAATTTCCAATGAAAACAGTTCAGATTTCTTTAAATTCCATCGATAAGGTAAAATCTTTTGTAAACGATATTACCAAGTTCGACTACGACTTCGATTTAGTATCCGGCAGATACGTAATCGACGCAAAATCTATCATGGGTATCTTCAGCCTTGATCTGTCCAAGCCGATCGACCTGAACATCCATGCAGAAGAGAACGTAGATGCAGTTCTGGACGTTCTGAAGCCGTACATGATCTAAGCAAAGACGCGTATAAAAAAGAAGCCATGCGATTTCGCCTGCTTGCAGGCGCAAATCGCCTGGCTTCTTTTTGTATATGGGGCGCAGCCCCACATCCGGTGAACCGGCTCCGCCGGTTTACCGGATGATACGCGTCTTTGCGCCATGAGACGTGTCGCAGAGCACCGCTCTGCGATGGGCGAAGCCCCGGCAGGAGGCAGACGGTGAAGCCGCCTGAGCGACTGCCGCCACGTCGGCGTACAAGACGCCACTCCCCCGCCTGACACTCAGAGCGCTTTTCGCGCCTTCCGCGCGAAACAGCGACCTACACGCCACTCCAACGTTCGACGCTCAGAGCGCTTTTCGCGCCTTCTGCGCGAAACAGCGACCTACCTACCACTCCTTCCCCCTAACAGCTCACATTTTTCGCTTGCCAGGGTATATACAAGCAAATTATGCCCAAATGCCCCATCCAGTTAACATAAAGTTATTCCTCCATAACTTTACGTCAACCATAAGGGTATATAGCACCAAACACGCTTGAAATACCCTGTTTCTCTCCACAAAGCGGGGCATTTCATTCAACTTTTTCTGTGTATACCCTTTCGTACAGCTTATTAGAGGGAAATTATGGTGAAACGGGGTATTTCTGCGAAAAAAATCTTCATATACCCCTGCAAACACTTTTATCCCGCGGCCGCGCACATCTTCCACAACCGCTTCTATCCCAACAACCGCCTATATACCCGCGGACGATCTGCGTCTTACACTTCTACCACGATCAGTTCCGCTGTATTCACAGCCCGATCCATCATCTCATCGATACAATCCTTCAAATTCTCTTCATGCCGCTTGATCACATTCAGATTCGGCTTCGTCACAGGATGCTTTGCCACGAAAATTGTGCAGCAGTCCTCGAAAGGCTGAATGGAAGTCTCATAAGTACCGATTTTTTCTGAAATATCTACAATCTCCTGCTTGTCCAGTCCGATACAGGGGCGGAACACAGGCATGGTGCACACTTCATTTGTCACTGCAAGAGAGTGCACTGTCTGGCTTGCCACCTGCCCGATGCTCTCACCGGTAACCAGTCCCAGACACTCTGTCTTTTTTCCAATCTCTTCCGCGATTTTCATCATATATCTTCTCATGATGATGGTAAGCTCTTCATGAGGGCATTTTTCGTAAATCGCAAGCTGAATCTCTGTAAAGTTCACCACATACAGATAAATCGGTCCGCTATAGCGGGATACCAGACGGGCAAGATCCACAACTTTCTGTTTTGCTCTTTCGCTGGTATACGGAGGTGCATGGAAATAAACCGCATCAATTTTCACACCGCGTTTTGCCACCATGTAGCCCGCAACAGGAGAATCAATACCGCCGGAGAGTAAAAGCATGGCCTTTCCATTGGTTCCCACCGGCATGCCGCCGGGGCCTGGAATTTCGATGGAATACAGATAAATATGTTCACGGATTTCAATAAAAATCATCACATCCGGCTTATGCACGTCCACGCTGATTTCCGGGAACGCATCCAGAATCTTTTCTCCCACCAGGGCATTCACTTCCATGGACTCAATCGGATAATTTTTCCGGGCGCGTCTTGTGTGCACCTTAAAAGTGAAGTTTTTATCCGGATACTGCTTGTCCACATAGTTGACCACTTCTTCACACAGCTTGTCAAAACCTTCATCATCCAGCTGCACCATGGGACAGATCGCTGAAATTCCGCAAACAGTCTTCAGGTTATCCACGGTCTCCTCAAAGTCATAATCAGAAAGTACATCAATATAAATTCTGCCCTTTGTCCGGCGAACCTTAAATTCGCCCTCGCAGCGCTTTAACGCATACTTGATCTGCTGTACCAGCGCATCTTCAAATATGTCTCTGTTTTTTCCTTTTACGCCGATTTCAGCGTACTTGATCAAAAAAGCCTTAAACATTTTTCTACTCCATTTTCATATGGTTGCCGGCAGACAACGCCGGCAGCCATCCTTTTTAACGTCTTGTAAATCTTCTCAAAACAGGTACGATATCATACAGTGCCTGCAGCGTGAAGCGGATTTCCTCTTCTGTGGTAAACACAGAAAAACTGAACCGGATTGTGGAAGATAAAAATTCCTTCGGAAGCCCGATGGCACGAAGCGTTGCGGAACCTGCCGTATCCGGATGATTGGATGCGCAGGCGCTTCCGGAGGATACATAAATCCCCTTTTCCTCCAGCGCATGCAAAAGCACTTCGCTGCGTACGCCTGCAAAGGATACGCTCACCACGTGAGGTGCGCTCTCCCTGCCGGGCAGTCCGTTGACGCGGACACCCTCCAGCTTCTGCACGCCCTCCACAAACATATTCCGCAGCGCGTACATTTTATCCTGCTCCGCCTCCAGATCCCGGTAAATTTCCTCCACAGCCTTCGCCATTCCTGCAATGCCGGGGACATTTTCCGTACCGGAACGCATCCCGTGCTGCTGTCCACCGCCGAAAATCACGGGACGGATTTTCACCTTCTCTCCCACATATAAAAATCCAACGCCCTTGGGACCATGAATTTTGTGACCGGAAACAGAAAGCATATCAATATGCATCCGCTTGGGATAGATTCGGAATTTTCCATAGCCCTGCACGGCATCCACATGAAACAGGGTCTTCGGATTCACCCGTTTGATCAGCTCTCCCGCCTCTGCGATTGGCTGCAGCGATCCGATTTCATTGTTTGTATGCATGATGGAAACCAGAATCGTATCCGGGCGGATCGCCTGTTCCAGATCAGAAAGCCTCACTCTGCCGTTTTCATCCACGGGCAGATAAGTCACCTCAAACCCCTGCTCCTCCAGATACTGCATGGTCTGTAAGATTGCAGGGTGCTCGATTACCGTTGTGATCAGATGACGGCCCTGCCTGCAGTTTGCATAGGCAGCTCCCCGCAGCGCCAGATTATCGGACTCGGTTCCTCCTGAGGTAAAGAAAATCTCTTTCGCATTCACCTTCAGATTTCGGGAAATTACATCCTTTGCATAGCGCAGATACTCTTCCGCCTGTATGCCCTTGCTGTGCAGGCTGGAAGGATTTCCGTAATCCTCACACATAATCTTGTACACCAGCTGCGCCACGCTTTCAAAACACCGTGTGGTTGCTGAATTGTCCAGATAGCATTCCATACCTTTCACCTACTTTTTCGTTTCGTAAAAATCTGCAGCCGCCGCCAGACTGCCTGCCGCCGCAAAAATTTTATCCTGTATTATCATATGCTTTATCATTCCATAGGGGAACTGCTTCTCACTCCGCATCAGATACCGCATCCGCCTGTTCCAGATGATACATCAGCCATGCCATCACCGTCATCCCGGCCGTCTCCGTGCGCAGAATTCGCTTTCCCAGCGTAATGGCCTGAAAACCGGCATCTTCCGCGAGCGCAATTTCCGCCTCCTCAAAGCCGCCCTCCGGCCCGATAAAAACGGCGATTTCCTGTCCAGGCTTTACACCTTCGATCAGCTCCCTGGTCTTTTTCATGCCTTCGGAAAGTTCGTAAGGAATCAGCTTCACATCCATGGAGGCCGCCTGCGCCAGCGCCTCTTTCATGGTGCACACCTCGCCGATCCGGGGCACAATTCTTCTTTTGCTCTGCTTGGCAGCCGCCTCGGCAATGGTCTGCCAGCGCGCCACTTTCGCTTTGGCTTTTTTATCATCCAGCTTCACCACCGCGCGCTTCGTGGCCACGGGTACGATGCTGTACACGCCCAGCTCCACCATCTTCTGCACGATCAGCTCCATCTTGTCCGCCTTGGGAAGTCCCTGAAAAAGCGTCACTCTTGCAGGCAGTTCCAGACCGTCCTCTTTGATGAAACGGAGACTGCAGATCACTTCATTCTCACCGAATTCTTCGATGCCGCAGCGATATTCTTTTCCGTCCGTTCCGTTGGAAACCGCAAGTTCTTCTCCGATTTTCATGCGAAGCACATTTTTGATATGATTATAATCGTTTCCTGTAATCACGATGCGCTTTCCCTGAATCTGGGACGCATCCACAAAGAATTGGTACATTTTTCTGCCCCGTCTTAGTTCTTCCGTGCGGTCACGCTGACCCATTCCCCCTGATAAGTCACTTCCAGAACTTCCAGGCCGGCAGCTTTCACAGCTTCCACTACGGTTGTCTCTTTATCGTCAATAATGCCGGATGTGATGTAAACTGCGCCTTTTTTCATCTGATTCACAATCACGGGCGTCAGCGGAACAAGCACATCCGCCAGAATATTTGCCACTACAATATCATATTTTTCATAACCGACTCTGTCCTGCACCTCTTTATCGGTGATGATGTTGCCGATCATCATTTCAAACTGCTCGGGCGCAATGCCGTTATTGGCCATATTGTCAGCCACCGCGTCCACCGCACAGGGATCCAGATCGGTGCCTACCGCATGCTTTGCCCCGTACATCAGAGAAAGAATCGCCAAAATGCCGCTGCCGGTTCCCACATCCAGAAGCTCCGTTTCCGGTGTGATGAATTTCTTCAGCTGACGAATGCACAGCTGTGTAGTCTCATGCATCCCCGTGCCGAAGGCAGTGCCGGGATCGATATGCAGCACCATCTTGCCCTCGTCCTCAGGCTTTACCTCTTCCCAGGAAGGAATGACGAGCAGATCGTCGATATAAAACTGATGGAAATACTGCTTCCAGTTGTTAATCCAGTCAATATCCTCGGTTTCATCCACCGCAATGCTTCCTTCACCGATTTCACAGAACATGCGCAGGGATTCCAGTTCTTCCTGCACGCGCTCTATAATTGTCTGTTCCTCCACAGCCTCGCCGTTTAATTCCAGGGCGCCGTCCTCTTTTTCTTCCACAAAAAAGCTTAAGTACGCGATGCCGTCATCTTCCGGACCATCGGGAAGAATGTCCACAAACATCTGCTCCTTTTCCAGCGCTGTCAGCGGAATCTTGTCCTCAATCTGTGCACCTTCCAGACCGATATCGTAAAGTGTACTGATAATGATATCCTCCGCTTCTGTCACTGTTTTTATTCTGAATTTTTTCCACTTCATATTTCTGCTCCTGTCCGCGCAGTTTGTATGATTGCCGCTCACTGTGGCATATCCGTTTTTGCGCACACTGCTCCATTTTTTATTACTACTAACTTTGAAGTGTAACATAAAAAAGGCACAGCTACAAGTGTTTACGGCATGGACAGCACAAACTTTCTCTTTATTTTCAAAAATTCTTCCACCTGTTTGAGCACATAAAACAATACCGCCCGGGCCTCAAACTCTTCCCGTGACTCAGGCAGCGGCTGTTCTTTCATGTTTTCATAAAAAATTGTCAGTCGCTCCAGCAGCTTCTCCACCGTATTGTCCCGGTCATATTCCTGCTCGATCTGCGCAAGCAGCCCGGCCACCATTTGTGCCTGGTCCGGCAGATTTTCCAGCATATCCAGACTGGCCGCTATGCGCTGCAGCACTTCCGCCTGACGACTTCTCATTTCCGCATATTCCGTTTCATAAACTGACGTGCGAAAAAGGGAATTATTCCAGTTTTTGTAGGCACATTCTTTCAGCGCAGTCAGTTCCTGATTCAGCTGCTGCAGGCACTGATTTGTTTTTCCCCCGTCAGCGGACTCTTCCAACTGTTTTTTCATCAAAAGCAGGCAGTCCCGCATCTTCCGGTCCGCCTGCTGCGCCAGGCGATCAAACAACTCTCCTTTTTTACGCAGATGCAGATTTGCCATTATTCCCATTCCCGCACCCAACACGAAAATCAGAATTTCATTGCACAACAATTCCATTCCCATATTCTGTTCGATCAGAAAATGGGTGATCAGCACAGAGTCCATGGCAATGGCTTCAACCCAGCTAAAATACAGACAGATGCAGGAAAAGAAAAACAGATAAACCGCAAAAGCTGCAATGGTAAATCCGAATATTTTATAGCAGACTGCAGAAATCAGCAATGCACACAAAAAAGCGGTGCCTCTTCTTCCTGCCACTTTCAGGGTTTCCTTCTTTGTGCTCTGAATGCTCAGAATCGTGATGATTCCGGCCGTTGCGGAATATTTCAACCCCCAAAAGTCGGCAGCTATGATCGCAAGCACCGCCGCCAGTGTGTATTTTAAGCCTTTCAGCCATTTTTCTCTGTTCATGAACACCTCTCTTATCACGTCAAAAACGATCCGCAAACATATTGTCTGCGAACCGTTCCCAAACATCCTTATTTATTGAAAAAACCGCGTTTTTTCTTTTCCTTATGTGATTCCCCATTGACGCGCTCTGCTGCGTGCAGGCTGTCGCCGCTCTCCGCATCAAATTTGCGAAGCAGCTCTTTAGCTTCGTTAGAAAGCCTCTCAGGAGTCTGAATCACCAGTGTTACATAGTGATCACCGCGAACATCATTGTTGCGCAGAGAAGGGACACCCTTTCCTTTCAGACGAACTCTGGTATCAGTCTGGGTTCCTGCTTTTACATCATAAACCACTTTACCGTCCACGGTATCGATTACAACCTCACCGCCCAATGCAGCCACTGCAAAGGAAATCGGAACGGTGGAATAAATATTTACATCCTGACGCTGGAAAATAGGATGCTTACCCACAATTACTTCCACCAGTACATCGCCTCTGGGCCCGCCGTTTATTCCGGGTTCGCCCTGGCCGGCCAGACGTTTGCACTGTCCGTTGTCGATGCCGGCAGGAATGCTCACTGCGAAACGTTTCTTCATGGGTACATAACCGGTTCCGCGGCAATCCGGACACTTATCCTTGATCACTTTACCGCTGCCGTTACAGTCGGGACAGGTCTGTACATTACGCACTGTGCCGAAGAAAGACTGCTGGGTGAAAACCACCTGGCCTTTGCCGCCGCACTTGGTACAGGTCTCAGGGCTTGTGCCCGGCTTTGCACCTGTACCGTGACAGGTCTTGCACTCTTCCTTCACGGTCAGCTCGACTTCTTTCTCCGTACCGAAAACCGCCTCTTCAAAGGTTACCCTTACGCTGGTGCGCAGATTCGCGCCTTTCATGGGGCCGCTTCTTGCTCCGCCTGCTCTTCTGGAACCGCCAAACAGGTCGCTGAAAATGTCGCCGAAAATGTCGCCGAAGTCAGCGCTGTTAAAATCAAAGCCGCCAAAACCGCTGCCGCCGCCTGCACCATTATCAAACGCTGCATGGCCAAACTGGTCATACTGGCGTCTCTTTTCAGGGTCACTCAATACGGCATATGCTTCAGAAGCTTCTTTAAACTTCTTTTCCGCTTCTGCATCGCCCGGATTCATATCAGGATGGTACTTTTTAGCCAAAGCCCTGTATGCTTTTTTCAGAGCAGCGTCATCGGCATTCTTTTCCACGCCAAGGACTTCATAATAATCTCTTTTCTGTTCTGCCATAATTCTACTCCTTTAAGCTAACGCACGTATAGGGGCCAATTTCTTGGCCCCTACTGTATAAGCCTTGTTAATTTTATACCTCTCTGAAGTCTCCGTCAATAATATCATCATCAGGAGCGCTGCCTGCATTTGCTGCGCCGCCCATATCAGGTCCGGGGCCAGCCTGACCTGCTGCCTGTGCCTGCTCGTAAACCTTAGCAAACAGAGCCTGTGCGGACTGCATCAGTTTTTCCTGAGCTGCTTTGATGTCTGCTACCTGGCTTTCGGAAAGTTCCTGATCCTTTGTGGAATCCAGAAGGGATTTCAGCGCATTCAGATCAGCTTCCACACCGGCTTTTGCATTTGCATCAATCTTATCGCCAACTTCTTTCGGCGCTTTCTCAGTCTGGAACACGAAAGCATCTGCATCGTTTCTCGCATCAACAGCTTCTTTTCTCTTCTTATCCTGAGCTTCGAATTCAGCTGCTTCTCTTACTGCTTTATCAATTTCATCATCAGACATGTTGGAACCTGCTGTGATGGTGATGTGCTGTTCTTTGCCTGTTCCCAGATCCTTAGCGGATACATTTACAATACCGTTTGCGTCGATATCAAAAGTAACTTCGATCTGAGGAACGCCTCTCATTTCCGGAGGGATACCATCCAGTCTGAACTGTCCAAGGGACTTGTTATCTCTTGCGAACTGTCTTTCGCCCTGCAGAACGTTAATGTCTACTGCGGTCTGGTTATCTGCTGCTGTTGAGAATACCTGACTCTTCTTTGTAGGAATTGTGGTGTTTCTCTCGATCAGTCTGGTTGCAATACCGCCCATTGTTTCGATGGACAGAGACAGAGGAGTAACATCCAGAAGCAGAATGTCTCCTGCACCTGCATCGCCTGCCAGCTTACCGCCCTGGATGGAAGCGCCCAGCGCTACACATTCGTCAGGATTTAAGGACTTGCTGGGTTCATGACCTGTCAGCTGTTTTACTTTATCCTGAACTGCAGGGATACGTGTGGAACCGCCTACCAGTAAAACCTTGCCCAGTTCAGCTGCAGTCAGTCCTGCATCTCTGAGCGCGTTCTGTACAGGAATTGCTGTTCTCTCTACCAGATCACTTGTCAGTTCATCGAATTTTGCTCTTGTCAGATTCATGTCGAAGTGCAGAGGGCCGCTTGCGTTCATGCTGATAAAGGGCAGGTTAATATTTGTTGTTGTTGCGGAAGACAGCTCTTTCTTCGCTTTTTCAGCTGCTTCTTTCAGTCTCTGCATAGCCATCTTGTCGCCGGACAGATCTACGCCCTGCTGCGCCTTGAATTCAGAAACCATCCAGTTGATGATCTTGTTGTCGAAGTCATCGCCGCCCAGATGTGTATCACCATTTGTGGAAAGAACTTCGATAACGCCGTCACCGATTTCGATGATGGAAACATCAAATGTACCGCCGCCCAGGTCATATACCATGATTTTCTGTTCTTTTTCATTGTCAAGGCCGTATGCCAGAGCTGCTGCTGTAGGCTCGTTGATGATACGCTTTACATCAAGGCCTGCAATTCTGCCTGCGTCTTTGGTAGCCTGACGCTGTGCGTCATTGAAGTATGCGGGAACCGTGATAACTGCCTCTGTTACCTTTTCGCCAAGATAGTTCTCTGCATCAGCTTTCAGCTTCTGCAGAATCATAGCGGAAATTTCCTGAGGGGAATATTTCTTTCCGTCAATATCCACTTTATAATCAGTTCCCATATGTCTCTTAATGGAAGCAATTGTCTTCTCTGCGTTTGTAACGGCCTGACGCTTTGCGGGTTCACCCACAAGTCTGTCTCCGTTCTTGGAAAATGCCACTACGGAAGGTGTTGTTCTTGCGCCTTCTGCGTTTGCGATAACGGTAGGCTTGCCGCCTTCCATAACTGCTACACAGCTGTTAGTTGTACCAAGATCGATACCGATGATTTTACTCATAACTTTCTCCTCCTGCCTCAAAGGCTATCTGAAAAATAAATGTTTATGTTCTCTGATTTATTAAAAATGCCTTCGCGCTTTTCGCGCCGCCGCATTCTGGCCTCTCATTACGAAACTCTTTCTATTTGCAAAGCGAATCGGGAAGCTCTTATGATGCTTCACTGTACAACAGCCACCATGCTGTATCTGATTACGCTGTCTCTGTAGGTGTAACCCTTCTGCAGCTCCTGTGCGACTGTGCCGGATTCCAGCTCATCATTCTCAACCTGCATCACCGCATTGTGCAGATTCGGATCGAATTCTTTTCCAATTGCTTCAATGGGCTTAACTCCCAGATTCTCAAGTTCTGTCACCAGCTGCTTGTAAATCTTGTTCAGGCCGTCTGCAAAAGGAGCTTCCTTATCTTCCTCCGGAATCATTGCCAGCGCTCTTTCAAAGTTGTCAACTACCGGAAGGATCTTTTCGATCACACTCTTTGCTCCGGTTTCGAACATTGCGGACTTTTCTTTTTCGGTACGCTTGCGGAAGTTTTCAAACTCTGCCATCTGGCGCATCACCTTGTCATTGAGTTCTGTGATCTGAGCCTTGTAAGCTTCTTCTTTTTTATCTTTTTTCTTGGAGAAAAATCCTTTCTTCTCCTTGCCTGTATCCTGACTTTCTTCAGCTTCGGCATCCTCACCTTCCGTGCCGGCTTCCTCCGCCTCTTCCTCGCAGCTGTCACATTCCTGTGTGCTGCCGCTGCATTCGGTGTCTGCAGCTTTATCAGCTGCGTCCTGCTCTTCCTGCTCAGTGGTTTCCTGCTCTAATTCTTCAACATTTCTTTCGTCTGCCACATCTGCCACCCTTTCTACTTCTTATTATATATTGTATCCAGTTCGTTCATCAGCGTCTTCAAGGTGCCGATGACCTTGTCATAATCCATTCGCTTCGGTCCGATGATACCGATCGTTCCGCGCATGCCCTCGCCAAGCTCGTAAGTGGCGGTAACCACGCTGCAGTCCTTCATAGACTGAACCGGTGTCTCGTTGCCGATATAAACCTGAATGCCTGTGCTGCTCTCATCGGAAAGGGTTTCCGAAACCAGCTCATTCAACGCATGTTCTTCTTCAAAAACATTGATCAGCTCGCTGGCTTTTTCCCGGTTATCCGTCAGTTCCGGATACTTGAGAATGTTCTTCGTTCCGCTGGTATAAATTTTCAAATCATCACCGGAATGAATTGCTTCTGCCACCGCATCGATCACCTCGCTGATAATGGTGCTGTGAATGCCCGCCTGCTGCTTCAGCGTCGTGATCATTCCCAGATTAATTTCTTCAATGGCAAGACCGTTCAGGTTCGTGTTCAACAGGATATTCAGCTTCAAAAGCGTCTCATCGGAAATCTCCTCATCCACATTCAGCATCGTGTTGCGGATCACATTGCCCTCCACCACGATGACAGCCAGAATCTGATTCTTATCCACTCTGGAAAGCTGTATGAATTTCAGCTTGTTGCTGTGATAATGAGGGGTTGTCACCATTGCTGCGTAGTTGGTGTTGGTCGCCAGAACCTTGGCCACTCTCTTTAACAGAGTATCCATCTTTTCGTCCTTCTCTGTCAGAAGTCCTTTGAGTTCTTCCACTTCCCTTTCCTTCTCTTCCAGCATCGTGTCAACATAGAAGCGATATCCCTTATCAGAAGGAATTCGTCCTGCCGAAGTGTGGGGCTGTACGATATAGCCCATCTCCTCCAGATCGGACATCTCATTGCGGATGGTTGCGGAACTTAAATTCAGATCAGTGTACTTGGAAATTGTTCTGCTGCCTACCGGTTCGCCGGTTTCCAGATAATTGCGGATGACCGCCTGCAGGATTTTCCGTTTTCTCTCATCCAGTTCCATGCTCCCTCTCCTCTCTTTATTAGCACTCGATGCTTCTGAGTGCTAACACCTTCTGATGCTTAAGATACCACTATCACTGATTATTGTCAACAGGTTTTCAAAAATTACTTATTAAGAAAAACTAAATAAATTATAAAGTCTATTCCTCCATTTCTCTTTGCAAAAACTTTCCGCCGAAATAGGCGCAAATCTCACAGATTATGCTTCTTTCCGCATCTGAAGGGAAAACTTTTTAAAAAAATCGGATAGGGGGATGATTAGTCCCCCTTCCACACCACCCGGCATACCGTTCGGTACCAAGGCGGTTCAATAGTTTACACGTACTTTCAGATAGTGGGCTGACATGGATGGATATCCAAGTTTGTCCACTATTATCG
>JAFUMV010000026.1 GCA_017482485.1 Lachnospiraceae bacterium | reverse complement strand
GTTAAGACATCGCCCTTTCACGGCGGTAACACGGGTTCGATTCCCGTTGGAGTCATTCTTGACATGTAAATGTTGGGAGATTATAATGTACCCGTAAGGGTTACGGACCTTTAGCTCAGTTGGTTAGAGCAACCGGCTCATAACCGGTCGGTCCTGGGTTCGAGTCCCCGAAGGTCCATTAAAGTATTGGCCTAGTGGCTCAGTTGGTTAGAGCGCCGCCCTGTCACGGCGGAGGTCACGGGTTCGAGTCCCGTCTGGGTCGTCTTTCTTTAAAGGAAAGCGAATTGAATATTAGTTCAGGCTGGTGTGGCGGAATAGGCAGACGCAAGGGACTTAAAATCCCTCGGTGGCAACACCGTGCCGGTTCAAGTCCGGCCACCAGCAGTAAGTGAAAGCAAGAGAAACGCAGCAATTAAGCCGCATTTCTCTTTTTTTTGCTTTTATGAAGCTGGTACACTTTAGTACGCTGAAATAATTAAAGAATTTCAGGAAAAAAGTCTGTTTGTATCAGAAGAATTGATGCTGTTGAGTCTGCTGATTCGTTTATAATGATCAGTAGTCTGAGGATCAAGATGTCCTGCAGTACGCTGAATCACAGCAGGGGAGATGCCGGCTTCATACATTTTTGTGATTGCCCAGAAGCGAATCTTGTGACAGGGCATGTAACGAATTTTTTTTCTTTGCAATAACGTTCCAAATTTCTGTTGAGTCCGTGTTGATTGATTATTTTACACTACCGATGCGAGATTTCCATATACTTTTGGCTATATGATTTTATATTCGGTATGTCGGCGGAACTTACTTGTGCCTGCTATCAGTTCTTCGGAAATACAGCCTGTTTTGTTGTCATAGGAGATCTTCACAGCCGTATATTCGCTATTTTCGTAATCGTATCCGTCGCCGGAGTCATTGTAAAGGATAAAGCTGCCGTCACAACCTG
Source organism: Lachnospiraceae bacterium (assembly GCA_017482485.1). Classification (GTDB taxonomy): domain Bacteria; phylum Bacillota; class Clostridia; order Lachnospirales; family Lachnospiraceae; genus Gallintestinimicrobium. The sequence goes on along the minus strand of JAFUMV010000026.1, from coordinate 65,288 downwards.
CGTATACACGTACTTCGCATACAGCATCGGGATCTTCGTCAACATACTGCATCACTGGAGAGGTGGGAATGATGGAACCGGTGCGTACGAACAGCGGGATTCTGTCGATGGTTACTGGAACACGGATGAACTGACCACCTTCGATGTATTTTTCGGAATAGAAATCGTACCATCCGCATCCTGCGGGGAGATATACATCAATATATCTATCTGGATCTGTAATTTCCTCGGAGCCTGCGCGGTAGTACATGGGATGGGTGACGGGGCAGACAAGGAATTCGTGTCCGTACATATACTGCGTGCTGATTTTTCTTGCGGTTCGGTCATTTGGGAATGCCAAACCGAGAGCTGTGATGGGCATTGTGCCGTCAAAGGTGGCAGCCGCGTTCACAGAATAGAAATAAGGAGCGAGAGAGTATCTGAGAGCTATTGTGTTTTCAATCGCATCGCGGAACATTGTACCTCTCTCGCCGAACTGCCATACTTCACGTGGAGTGTCGGTTCCGTGAGATCGCATGAAAGGTGTGAATCCAGCAAACTGGGGCCAGCGTGTGTACAGTTCACGGAATCCAAGATCGTTGCAACCTTCGGGATAATCTCCATCGCCGAACCACTGCTGTCGCTGCTTTACGAAAAATCCACCCGCATCCGAGTTCCAGTATGCTTCACCGCAGGCTATGTAGTTTTGTGCGATAGGTATCTGCTTTGCGAGAGTTTCCCATGTTGCGCTTACGTCATCCGACCATACGATGGTGCCGTATCTGTGCTGACCGGCAAATCCCGAACGGGTCAGATTGATAACGCGCTTTTCATTTGTGGTTTTGCGCTGACAGTCATAGATACCCTTTGAATGGACAAGGGAATACGCGTTAATGATGCTGTCGTCGAGGTATTTCTTGAATGTGCTGGTGGAGATTTTCATTCTTTCCGGAAGCGGAGGACGTTCCTCACCGCCCCAGATGGTTTCAAAAGGCTCGGTAGAGTCGCACCACCAGCCGTCAACGCCATGGCAGAAAATACCTTCGTTAGCCTGTTTCCAGTAGATCTCACGTGCTTCGGGATCGAACGCATCGTAGGTGGAATCGTTGCCGAGCATCTTTCCGGCGTTTTTGAATTCCATACGATTCGGTGAATTTCCCTGCATATTCGCCCAGATGGAAAGAATCATGTGAACATTCATTCTGTGAAGGGTTTCCATCATGCCCGTGGGATCGGGATAACGTTCAGGGTCGAATTTTTTGTAGCCCCACAAATTGCCTGGCCATGTCTGCCAGTCCTGTACAATGCAGTCGAGGGGAGTACGGATTTCTCTGTATTTCTCAACGGTCTCGATAAGGTGCGCCTGAGAAACATAGCGCTCTCTCGACTGAATGTAACCGACAGCCCACTTTGGGAGCATGGGTGTCACGCCTGTAAGAATACGGTAGCCGCGGCACACATCGTCGAAATCATCACCTGCGATAAAATAATAGTCGATAGCGTCGAGAGAATCAAACCAGAATCTGCCGTATCTGCGGTCTGTGCCGTCAAAGTTGATGTGGGAAGCGCAGTCGAAGAGGTACGCATATCCCTTTGTGGAAACCAGATAGGGAACGGCGATTCTCATATTTTCCTGATAAAGAGGAACAAACTGCCCCTTGAGACTGGGATAACCTTCTTCGTGGATGCCGAGACCGTAAAGCTCTTCGTCTTCCTTGAATTTCAGAATGACCTGACCGTGGTTTGATGTGCGGATGAACTGCTGCTCACCTCCCTGAAGAGTGGAACGCAGTCCGTCAACGGTCTGTTTTGTTTCAATCTCACCACCGACAGTTCTGTATACATTATATTCTTCGAGCGCGTGTCCGTACAAAGCGGAGAGCAGAGAACCATCGGGACGCTCAAAACGTATATCGAGCGTTTTTTTATCAATGATTGTTTTCAGGGCATCGGTTGTGACGATGTATGTATTGTCGGTTTCGCTTGTCACAGCTGCGGTTTCCGGAAGTGTATCAAAGTCGGCGGTGATGACCATGCTGTTTGTTATTGCATTCGGGTCTTTTCCGTAAGTAACACGGATAATTTTATCAGCGTATACGGAGATTCGGAGTATGGTATCCTTTGATTGAAAATTGAAAATTCGGTTCATAGTATCTCCTTCTGTTTATATCTGATTCTATTTTTTGTTCCTTCTTTTGTTATCCAGCCAGGCGCGGGGTGTCATTCCGGTTGTTTTTTTAATATCTTGATAAAGTAGCTGACATTTATAAAGCCTACCTCTGCCGCTGTTTCGGTTACGCTTAATCCTTCGTCGAGAAGCAGGTATGCCTCACGGATGCGCAGAGAATTGATATATCCAACTGGCGTGACACCAACGTAATCCCGGAACAGGTTGTAAATGTAGCCTTCCGAAAGTCCCGTATGTTCCGCAAGATCCCTGACAACGATTGGTGACTTATAATGGACACTGACGAAATCAATAATCTCTGCCACATGATTCATTTTGTAGAGACTGCTTTTTTCCACATGAACAAAGCAGTCTTCCTGACAAAAAACGGACATCAGTAAAAACAGAGAGGCAGTGATCCGGCAGCTTTCATACCCGAATGGAATTGTTGTATCATGGTATTCCGTCAAATTTTCAACAATGGGACGCAGTTTCTGATACAGCTTGCTTTCACGGTCAGGCTTTACAATGAGCTGTATTTTGCGCTGCATCAGATCGTACACAATTGCGTTAATGTCGCTTTCGATTGCGGGGTTAGTCAGAAGTTTCAGATCAAAAACGATGTGAAACATTCTGCCGGAAGTTTTGCGGTAGGAATAGTGGAGCAGACCGGGATTTATAAAAACAATGTCTCCCGGAATCACATCGTACTGTTTGTCGTTGATGTACAGGATTCCCTCAGCATGAATTGTTGGAACAGTTAGGATACAGATTTTTGGCAGAGGACTGCGAAGTTTTTCCGAAAGCAGAAGAACTGGAAGTTTCTGCTGACCTGAATATCTGTCAGAAGCCGTTTTTTGAATACCGCTGTACGAGCTGGATCGGTGCCAATGTAAAAACTGCGCCCAAAATGCGTCTGAATGCGTGTCTTGATGAGCGGATTCCGGAAAGCTGGGGATCACCATATTTGTCCGGACAAATAAAGGCGTAGTGCTTTCCATAGATGGCGAGGAATTTTTAGGATATGCCCGGCAGGTTATTGAGCAGACAGAATTGATTGAAGAAAAATATGCGGGAAAGCATTTATTCTGCGTGTCGGCCCAGCATTATTCCTTTGTGGTGGAAGCGTTCGTGGATCTTCTTCAGAATTATGGCGGAGAGGAATATGATTTCAGAATCCGGGAAACCCAGACCTATGAGATCATTGAGGACGTGGCAAAGCCTCATGTTTTTGTCAGCAGTGCCAATCCGCTGGCCGGCAGAAAGGAGATCCTGATAGAAGATCTGGCTCCTTATCCAAGGCTTTCCTACGAACAGGGAGAACATAATTCTTTTTACTTTTCAGAAGAAATTCTCAGCACGCGGGAGAGCAAAATGGACATTGTGGTCCGGGACCGGGCAACACTGTTTAATCTGCTGATCGGTCTGAATGGCTATACCATCTGCAGCGGTATGATCAGCGAGGCTTTGAACGGAGAAAATATTGTTGCAGTGCCGCTGGCTGCAGACGATTATATGGAGATCGGATATGTGCTGCATAATAAGGTGGTTCCCAGCCGCCTGACGGAACATTATATAGAGGCATTGCGGCAGCATGTCAGTGAGAACGGGGGTTTGCCATAGAACAAAACTAAGGCAAACCCTTCTTTTTATGTATTTTACGTTCAAAAAAGATGGATTATACTTGCAGGCAGATTGAAAGAGCGCGCTTTGATCTTAAGACAAATTTATGAGGAGAATAAAAATGTTAAACATCAAATATGATATCGTTGGTTCTTTCCTGCGTCCTGCAGCCATCAAGGAGGCACGGGCAAAATATAACAGCGGGGAGATCACCCTTACTGATTTGAGAAAAGTGGAAAATGAAGAGATCACCAGATTGGTAGATACAGAAGTGGCTCACGGCCTGCAGATCGTCACCAATGGGGAGTTCCGCCGGAGATGGTGGCATCTGGACTGGCTGAAAGAGTTTGAAGGCTTTACCACAAAGCATCTGGACAAGGAACGCAATGGTGTGGTTAATCATATCGAACTGGGCTATATCACGGGAAAGATTTCCTATGATCCAAACCGGGTTCATCCGGAAGTGGAGGCCTATGATTTCCTGAAAGCAAGAGCAGCCAGATACCCCGGTGTCATTGCCAAGAAATGTATCTCCGGTCCCAATATGATCCTGGTGGACAACTACCTGCAGATGGGGATAAAGGAAGTTCCTTATTATGAAAGTGATGTGGAATATGATGATGAACGTTCCGGTTCCTTTGAACCCTGGGCGATCTTAAAGGGAACGGGCACCACTTTCGTGGCTGGTCTGATCTCCACCAAGAATTCCAAGCTGGAGGATTATGATGAGATCAGACGCAGATATCTGGAAGCAAAAGCGGTAGTTGGCGATAATATCGCCCTTTCTCCTCAGTGCGGATTCGCTTCTGTGGAAGAAGGAAACTGTATCGATGAAGAGACCCAGTGGAAGAAGATCGATCTGCTGGTGAGCTGCCGGGATTTTTTGTAAACGGCTTCAGCTGACCAGCAGTGCGAACAGGTCTGTTGTATTGTTAAAATTCAGGAATGATCACAGCCTCACCGTTTTTCATGGCAGATTCATGGGCTGCAGGCTGGTGCGCTCACTCGGCGGCCGCCGCGATAACGAGCGAAACTCGCAAAGCGTGTTTCGTCTCGTTAACATAGCGGTGATCTGTTTATTTCAAAATCGCACTGTCCGAAAACATACTGGCGATCAAACGTGCGGTCTCCTGCGGGCTTTTTTGAATATCTTCACTTAACCAGGTACTCAAAAGGAAAATCCCTCCGCCAGCCAGATAGGCTGTCATCAGTTTTATGTTATCTTTGTCTGCATCTTTGAGAATAGATGAATCAAGGATCTTCTGGTAGGTCTGATTCAGCATTCTTGCAAAATCCTGGCCTGAGAAATTGCGCAGCAGCACACGGAGCACATCGGCATGGTCATAAAAATACTGGCACATGATCTCAGTGCTGACCCGAAAGTCCAAAGATCCCCTTTGTTTCCACAAGCGCTCAGTTTCACGCATGATCTCATCGATCATCTTATGTTCTATCTCTGTCAAAACATCGTAGGGTGTTCCATAGTGGGCGTAAAAAGTAGCCCGGTTAATTCCGGACTCTTTGCAGAGTTCGGTCACATTCACCTTGTCAATATTTTTCTGCTCTAACAGACGAAAAAGTCCATCTTTCAGTAATCTTTTTGTAACCATGACACGCTGATTTTCTTTTGCCACAGGACTCACTCCTAAATTTTTTCTCGTAAAGGCAACAGATAAGCCCATACTGTCGGTCTTGCATCTTTTAAAAACATACTGTTTGTTGCAAAACCGACACTTGTATACTAAAATTACCATGTGAAAATGGGGAAGTCAAGGGAAAAAGACTTTCTGAAATTACCAATATGGAGGGTTAGCGTATGAAGTTTCTGAAAAACAATATTGGCGGTATCGTGGGATGCCTGCTGGAAATTCTCGTCGGTATTCTTTTGCTGATGAATCCGGTGGGATTCACTTCAGGCATTATCATCGGGGCAGGTATCGTGTTGCTTTTTACTGGTCTGGTAAGTATCATCGAGTATTTTCGGGCCGAACCGGAGGAAGCTGCAAAAGGTCAGATGCTGGTCAAAGGTCTGGTCGCTTTGCTGGCGGGGGCATTTTGTACATTTAAGTCAGGGTGGTTTGTGGTTACATTTCCCGTGATCACGCTGATCTATGGCGTAGTCATTCTGCTTACCGGTCTGCTAAAAGTTCAGTGGATGATGGATACTTTCCGTATGAAAAAAGGCAAGTGGTTTTTGGCTGGTCTTAGTGCTTTGATTTCCATTGCCTGCGGTGTGGTCATTATCACCAGTCCTTTCAGTTCCACCGCCGTGCTGTGGATGTTCACGGGGATCAGTCTGATCGTTGAAGCAATTTTTGATGCAGCGGCACTTATCTTTGGAAACAGAGAAAGCAAAGCAGTACATGAAAAGGAGGAACCGGAATCTGCTGCTGGAGAGGTTACTGAAGAATGAAAGTCGAATGGAAATCCTGCTTTAAAGTCGGCGTCAGCCTGTTTCTGTTATATCTGTGCATAACTTATTGGCAGGCTGCTGCAAATGTCGCCGGGCTGATGTTTGGGGCAGCCATGCCGCTTCTGATCGGCTGCATCATTGCATATCTGGTTAATATCCTCATGAGCTGCTATGAGAAGCATTACTTTCCGAAAAGTACGAATAGGGTATTGATAAAGAGCCGCAGAACGGTTTGTATGGCTGCCGCTTTTCTGACTTTGGCAGCTGTTGTTTATTTGATCATTCGGCTGATCTTGCCGCAGCTTTGGTCCTGTGTGGAAGTGATCATAGCCGGTGTGCCCGGTGTTTTGCAGAAAATAGTGGAATTCATTGAGGAATATGAACTTCTGCCGGAGAACATCACAGAAACCCTGGAAAACATCGATTGGCGTTCCGGGATCAGTCAGGTGGCTGAGGTGCTTACCTCTGGTATCGGCAGTGTTGTGGATATTCTGATCACTACCGTCACTTCTGTATTCTCCGGGATTGTATCGGCTTTGCTGAGTGTGATCTTCGCCATCTATATTCTGTCTGGAAAAGAAAAACTGAGCGGGCAGTTTCGCAGATTGGCTCAGCGCTATCTGAAAGAAAAATGGGTCGGGAAACTGGACTATGTAATCGGGATTATCAATGATTGTTTTCATAAGTACATCGTGGGTCAATGCACGGAGGCTGTGATCATTGGTGTGCTTTGTGCATTGGGGATGCTGCTTTTAAAGCTGCCCTATGCAACAATGATCGGTGCCCTTGTTGCGTTTACGGCCCTGATTCCTGTAGCCGGAGCTTATATCGGTGCTTTTGTCGGCGCCTTCATGATTCTGACGGTATCGCCCGTAAAAGCGATCATCTTCCTGGTTTTCATTGTAGTGCTGCAGCAGCTGGAAGGAAATATCATCTATCCCAAAGTGGTGGGTTCCTCCCTGGGGCTGCCCGGTATTTGGGTACTGGCGGCTGTCACAGTCGGCGGCGGTGTGCTGGGAATTCCCGGTATGCTGTTGGGTGTTCCGTTGGCAGCGTCTGTCTATCGGTTTATTCAGAATGATGTAAACAAAGGGTAAAGGAGTACACACATGACAAAACATTTGATTGAACATAAGGATGGCCCGCGAAGCGCGGCAGCTGTTGTTTTAACCCCTGAGTCAAATCAGGTAATCCGAAAGATGGATCCACGCCTGATGTCTTATAATGTGGAAATGACAGAGGTAACAGGCGGCACTTTCTGGAAAGCCTACACGCCCGGTCAGATCGCAGGAACGGAAGAATTTCGCTTTTCAGGTGATCTGTCTGATTTTACGGCTATGGCTGACCTGATGCAGTATTTTCCGCCCATTGATCTTTACAATGAACGTCTGCGGAAATTGACGAAAAGGCTTGGTCCTGCATGGATACGTGTGTCCGGTTCCTGGGCCACCAAGACCTATTACGATTTTGAGGGGACAACCAATGGAAAAGTCCCTGAAGGTTATGCCAGCGTTCTCACAAAAGAGCAGTGGATCGGGGTGCTGGAGTTTGTCAAAGCTGTGGATGGAAAGCTGCTCATTTCTGTCAGCAACTGTGCCGGAGATCATCCTGACGGCGGTCCGCTTGATCTGACGCAGACAAAAAAGATTTTCGATTTCAGTCACGAATACGGCGTGGATATTGATGCCGCTGAATTTATGAATGAACCCAATATGCTGGCGGGGTCCGGTGCGCCAAAGGGATACACGGCAGCAGACTACGCCCGCGATCAGGATATCTTTTTTGGCTGGGTGCGTGAACACTATCCGGATTGTCTGTTGGTCGGTCCCTGTTCTCTGGGAGATGGGGCCATGGGCAGGATCGACAGCAGGAGTGTGGGAGCCGGGATCGGTGCCATGATGCAGATGTGTACCACCCATGATCTCATGCGTGGTACACAGGTGCCGATGGATGTGTTCAGTTATCACTATTACAACGGTATTTCCGAGCGTCTTGCGTCCATGATGCCTTCCGGACATTGGGATGGAAGTGAGGCGCATACAGATGCGTACTTGGCGGTTGCACCGACAAATGCCAAAGCTTACGCATCGCTCAGAGATCAATATGTACCCGGCGGTCAGATGTGGGTCACAGAGTCCGGTGATGCAGGCGGCGGTGGTGACACCTGGGCTTCCACTTATCTGGATGTGCTGCGTACGCTGAATGAACTGGGGAGTTTTTCCATGATCACCGATGGTGTGATTTTCCACAATACACTTGCATCCTCTGATTATGGCTTTATGAAACATGGAACTTTTGAACCGCGCCCCAACTATTTTGCTGTTCTGCTCTGGAACACGCTGATGGGGACTGTGGTTTATGACTGCGGCAATCCGGATTGTGAAGGCGCCCATGTCTATTGCCATTCCCGCAGAGACGGAAAAGATGGCTGTGTATATCTGGTAATCAATAATTCCCTGACGGATACAACAACTGTGGAACTGCCGGGGCCTGCAGAACTCTATACTTTGTCCGGCAATGGCGATATGCGTGCGCCGGTTGCCTGCCTGAACGGTGAGGCACTTGTTCTTGGAAAAAATGATTCTCTTCCTGCACTGCGCGGCGAAACCAGAAATGACGGCATCGTTGAGCTGGCTCCGGGGAGCTGTACGTTTATCGTTTTGTAAATTATAGCCATATGTTAGAAGTAAAATCCCCTGCTGCTATTGAAACAGCGACAGGGGATTTCTATGTTACATGGCTTTTTTATATTGTTCCGGTGTACATCCATAATATTTGGCAAATGCCCGGTGAAATCCGCTCAGATTTTCATATCCGACTTTTGCGGCAATTTCAGCAGTGGACATGGGCGTATTTCGCAAAAGGAATGCAGCTTCTTTCATCCGAAGAGAAGTGACGATCTCAAAAAAATGCTTTCCGGTGTATTTCTGGATAATACGGTTTAAATGGCGTTCGCTGTAGCCGAATTCTCTGGAGAGCTCCTGCAGGGTGATGCAGGAATAGTGGTTTTGAATAAAGGTAAAAATTCCCATGTAATCCTGTTTCCAGTTCAGATTGTTTTTGGCAGGAAGCTGTACAGCGTGTTCGTATCGGCGAAGCAGCAGAACAAAGAAGAGATTCATTAACGCATTCATCATCTGTTCGCAGTATGCAGTACCGCCCTGGGATTCCTGATAGATCTGGGTTAAAATCTGCTGTATTTCCGGGTCCTGACCTGTCTGGAAATACAAATATGCGGTCTCCTCTTTGGCTGCCAGGGCCTGTCTGAAAAAAATGAAGACCAGGTTTTGCTTTGAAAGGTTGTTCCAAAAGACTTTTTCAAAGATATGACTTGCGTGAAAGAAAATTATATGGAAATTGCGAAAGAAGCAGTATCCATGATAAAGAATCATGATATAGTATATATTCCTTCCGCAACAGTTGGACTTTTTATGATTCAAAATATTCCGGATGAATTGAAGATCAGAGTTGTAACGAACTCTATAGTGATTGCAGAGGAACTGCGGAAGAAAGATAATGTTTCTGTTATCATGTTAGGCGGGGAAATGGACGATAAAGGAAATTGCTATGATACCATTGCAGTAGAAAAATCCGAAACAGTATTTCGGGAATTTGAAACGGTATTACCTTTTTCGTTGCCATGGTCTCATTATCTTTTGCTTATGCGTATAAAAAATCCTGATGAGCGCCGTTTTTATGAGATTGAAGCTGCTGAAGCGGCATGGAGTATTCGTGTTCTGCAAAGACAATACAATTCCAGTCTGTATGAGCCGCTCGCTCTAAGTCGGGACAAGGAAGCAGTTTTGAAACTTGCTACAGAAGGAAATGTTATAACAAAGCCTGCTGACATTGTGAAGCAACCCACAGTTCTTGAGTTTTTAGGGCTTGAGGAGCGTGCAAGTTACTCCTATTTATCAGTATTTCCGGCGAGCCGATATGCTTCAAGTCCGGCCACCAGCAGTATAGCTTCAAACCTTGATTTTATCAGCGTTTGGAGCATTTTTTTATAAACTATATCTTGTAATTTTGCATTCATTAAACTGTCAATGATTGAGCATCCCTTCTAACATCCCAATTCCACAAGAAGCAAGATGAAGAAGATGTAACAAAGTACCTGATATTTGGGCTATTGGTACGAATGAACTCCTGTTAGTTTGCCGCTTACATGAGTTCTTTTTTTGTTTCCGGCAGAATACTGAGAATAGCATTTGCGGTATTAATTTTAGTTTCTAACCGAATGCAAGCAAATTTCTAATATGAATGTTTTATGGTTCATTAAAATTTACAAATTCAGGAGGATGGTTGTGACATATACCGATTGTTCTTCTGAAACCTATTGCAATACCATGGTTTTTTGCTCGGAGGATCCAAAGTGTTTTGGAAAATACAGTGGAGAGTCAGCCGGAGCAAAGCCGATAACCGTATTAAATACGCATGCTCCAGAGATTTTGCAAGTGGATGGAAAGTATTATATTACGACATGCGGCTGGCGGAGAAAGCCGCTTCCGCATGAAGGTGCCGTTTCCATTGCGCTGCTTGACTGGATATGATTGAATGGTTGGCAGCAGAAATTTGCGATGAGAGGTGAAGGCGAAATATTACGCCATCGACTGTTTACAGTATACTGAATGAAAAAGTCAGAATCCAGTGATAGTATTTTTATAATTCTTATTAACTTTCAGCGCCGCAAATGAAATAAAATACATGAAAGCATTTGTGGCGCTGGCAGTGCAGGGATTCTTTCGGGGAAATCTCATTTTACAATTTAATTTGTCTCGTCAGCCGGATCAGAAAGAGATTCGGCTTTTTTGTATGCTTTTATGGATAGGATTTCATGTTAATATGCATGGAGTCCTTTTTTGCTGCATCTTGTAGAACAGATACGAGCGCCCCCGAACGCCTTTGAAGTGATTAATATTTACATTTCAAAGGAGAATACAGGAGAAGGCGCTGTTTGAGCCGGCCGGGGAGCGCAGGCTGGAAGGTATTGTGGCAAAGAAAAAGGACAGCAAATATTTTTTTGATAAGCGGACGAAGGAATGGATCAAGATTAAAAATATGGTGGAAGAGGATCTGGTGGTCTGTGGATTTATTTATAAGCAAAATCATATGATCAGTCTGGTGCTGGGAAAGTGGGACGATGGAGTGCTGCATTATGAGGGGCGTGTGACGCTGGGCGTATTGATTTACAAAAAGGATTTTCAAAAGTTGACAAAGTCCGTACTAACGGACTTAGAAAGAATTATGCTATAAATGTGACAGAAAATATGTTCGGCTTCAAAACAAAATAATGGGTTATGAATCCTTATTATTTGGAAGGAATTATAGTCATTTAAAACGTTCTTTTGAGCTTGAAACTTGATAAATTTTTAAAATAAGCATATAATAACAAAAGAGAAGAAAAACACTTCAAATACGTGAAAGGAGGAGAAAAAATGTTGTTATATGATTTTTTGAAAAGTAATTATGAAGAAAATGAACCTATATTTCTTTCTGATATAAAAATAGAGGGTATGTCTGATGTGAATATCAGGCAGCAAATAAAGAAGCTGACGGATGAAGGCATGATTAAGCGATTTGATACTGGCATTTATTTTCTTCCCAAAAAGAGCATTTTTCGATCAGGTTCCCAACTTTCAAAAGACAGAGTGATAGAACTGAAATATTTGCAGGAGCAGGATAGTCGATGCGGCTATGTCACAGGACTCATGTTTGCGAATCAGTTGGGAGTTACCACTCAAGTGCCCATGGTGTTTGAGGTGGTGAGCAATAAAGCCACAAAGGATTATCGTGAGACAACATTGGCAAATACGCGGGTAATTATCAGAAAGCCGCGGGTAACAGTCAATGAAGAGAATTATAGGATATTGCAGTTTTTAGATCTGCTTAAAGACATTGATCTTTACGCAGAGATTTCGGGAGAAGAATTGCAACGGTGTTTGCTCCAGTATATGAAAAGAGCAACATTGGATTTTGCTATGTTAGAACCGTATCTTTCATGTTATCCGGATAAAATTTACAGGAATATGTATGAAACGAGGTTGTTATATGGGGTATCTTCATAAGGATAAAGAGCAGTTTAGGGAAGCGATTGATTTGACTGCTTATCAGACAAATATAATGGCACAGGCAGTTGAAAAGGATTATTATGTTACTTTGATTTTAAGGCTTTTGGCGGAAAAAGTTCCCTTTGTGGTGTTTAAAGGCGGAACTTCATTGTCCAAATGCCATCAGGTAATAAGGCGATTTTCAGAGGATATTGACATCACAATAGATACGACATTGTCACAGGGACAAAAGAAAAAACTGAAAGAAGCGATTTCGGGTATTGCCGATGAGCTCGGAATGAAAATTCTTAATCTGGATGAAACAAGAAGCAGACGCGATTATAACAGATATATAATAAGTTATGATACTGTTTTACCTACACATGATCGCACTTTACAGACTGCAGTTCTGATTGAAACGTCATTTACAACAATATCTTTTCCGACTGTAATCATGGCAGTACATAACTATATTGGTGAAATGATGAGCACAGAGGCTCCTGGCATGATGGATGAATATCTTTTAAGTCCTTTTGAGATGAAGGTTCAGGGAATAGACAGAACATTGACTGATAAGATATTTGCTATTTGCGACTATTACATGCAGAGTAAGGTAAAGAAGCATTCAAGGCACTTGTATGACATTTATAAATTACTTCCGTTGGTACCTCAGGATGATGATTTTCATCAATTAGTTTTGGAAGTGAGGGCGGTTAGGGCAAAATCAGTAATTTGTCCTTCTGCACAACCTAATGTAGATATCCCCAGCTTATTGAAGGAGATTATTCAGAAAGAAGTTTATAGAATTGATTATGAGGATTTAACCAGCAGGTTACTGGAAGAAAATATTGATTATGGAACTGTAATAGAGGCGGTTGCCGTGATAGCAGAAAATCATATGTTTGAAAAATAAAAAATGAGTTTTCTGTAATGATTCTAAATTTCCGAGGAATAATGCAAATTTTGCCTGACCTGACCGCAGATTTCGCTAACGGCTGACCAGCTGTTTCATCAAAACCGTACAAGCATTTCACATGATCTGAATTATTTGGCGTTCCGATTGGAGCGCCTTTTTTGATCTTCCGGACCATTTTCAGATTAATATTTACAATTATGCATAAACTACCGGAAAAGGAATTTTTGAGAAAGACGGATCAGTATGGCAGTAGCACATCGCGGTGCGATTTCTTTTGGACTGGTTCATATTCCGGTCGGTCTGTACACGGCAACGCAGGACAATGACATTCATTTCAATCAGCTTTGCAAAGAGGACGGCAGCAGAGTCCGATACAAAAAGGTCTGTGGCAATTGCGGAAAAGAAATTTCAACCAATGATATCATTAAGGGATTTGAGTATGAAAAAGGAAAGTATGTTACCATGACCGATGAAGATTTTGAAAAAGCAAAATCGGAAAAGGATCGGACGATTCATATTCTGCATTTTACGGACTTAAAATCGATTCGTCCTATTTATTTTGACAAAACTTATCATGCGATACCGGAGAGCGGGGGAGACAAGGCATTTGAGCTTTTGCGAACGGCGATGCTGCAGGAAGAAAAGGTAGCCATTGCAAAAACGGTGATCGGGACAAAGGAAAAACTTCTGGCCCTGATTCCCACTTCCGCCGGGATGCTGATTGAAACGCTGTTTTTTGCAGACGAAATCCGGCAGGCTCCGAAAGAATCTGCAAAACTGGAGTTAAAGGAGAACGAGCTGCAGATGGCGAAAGCGCTGATCGGCACTATGGTGCAGGATTTTGAACCGGAAAAATATCATGATGAGTATCAGACAAAGCTGTGGGAAATCATCAATCAGAAGATCCAGGGCAAAGAAATTGTAACGCCCAGGGAGGAACGTCCCGACAATGTAATCGATATCATGGAGGCGCTGCAAAAAAGTCTGGAGCAGGCCGGGGGTGCAAAAAAGGCGAGAAAAGCGCGCACAAAGAAAGCGATATAGGAGTTGTCATGGATCTGTTTGAGAAAAAAGGAATCAAACCTATGCTGATCGGACTGCAGAAAGAGCCGTTTGATGATGAAGATTATATTTTTGAACTGAAACTGGACGGCGTGCGCTGCATCGCATATCTGGAGCCGGCAGGGACTGAACTGCGCAATAAGAGAGATTTGAGATTGCTTCCAAAGGTGCCGGAGCTTTCCGGGATTCATAAGCATGTGAAAGGGACATGCATTCTGGACGGGGAGCTTTCTGTGATTCGGAACGGAAGAACGGATTTTTATGAGATACAGAAAAGAGTGATGACCACAAATCAGACAAAGATCAGGCTGGCTGCCCTGCGGCATCCGGCCTGTTTTACTGCCTTTGATATTTTGTACCTGGACGGAAAGGAGACCAACATGCTGCCGCTGATGGAGAGAAAGCAGTTATTAAAGTCGGTGGTTTTGCGGGAGGATGAACGTTTTGCGGTGACCAGATATATCGAAGGGCGGGGAACGGCGCTGTTTGACCTGACCGGGGAGCGCAGGCTGGAAGGTATTGTGGCAAAGAAAAAGGACAGCAAATATTTTTTTGATAAGCGGACGAAGGACTGGATCAAGATTAAAAATATGGTGGAAGAGGATCTGGTGGTCTGTGGATTTATTTATAAGCTAAATCATATGATCAGTCTGGTGCTGGGAAAGTGGGACGATGGAGTGCTGCATTATGAGGGACATGTGACGCTGGGCGTATCTGCTGCGGTTGTGGAGCAGCTGGAAAGTTATGTCTGCAGCGCGTGTCCATTCGGGCAATCGGTGCCGAAAGGGAATGAAAATGCTGTGTGGCTGAAACCGGAAGTGATCTGTACTGTGGAGTACATGGCAGACGAAGGGGAAGGCCGTCGGCATATGGTATTTCGCGGTATTCGGCAAGGAATGCTGGAGTGAAATTTTGAAGATTTTCAAAAAGGATTTTCAAAAATTGATAAAGTCCGTATAATGATTTCTGAAAGGATTGAGTGGAAGACGGGTATTGCACAACCGTTATTCAGTTTAGCATCTACATGGTTTGACAAAGGAGAAGACTATGGAATTTAATATTTCGGAAGCAGCAAAAGAAAAAATAATCATCGTAGCCCATCGTGGCACTGCAGGGGGAAATATCCCCTGCAATACCCTGGCCAGCTATGAAATTGCCCTGAAACAGGGAGCGGATATGATCGAAATCGATGTGGAAATGAGCAGGGACGGTAAGTTGTTCATATTCCATCCCGGCATGGAGCCTCATCATCTGGATCATTGTAAAGAGGGCATTTGGAATATGACAGCGGAGGAAATTTCAGAGCTTCGGTTTGTGAATTATGACCGCGCACAAACGCAGTTTGGCCTGAATACCTTTGATGAAGTGCTGGAAAATTTCAAGGGACGCTGCTATATCAATGTGGATAAATTCTGGGGACATCCCAGGGAGATCTATGAAGCGATCAAGCGTCATAATATGACAGATCAGATTGTTGTAAAATCTGCTCCTTCGGAAAAGGTGTTCACAGTTCTTAAGGAGATTGCGCCAAATCTTCCCTACATGCCAGTCGTGCGGGATACGCATCCGCTGCATGAGGAGCTGCTGGCGTCTTCTATCAATTACATTGGCGCGGAAGTGTTGTTTGCGAAGGATGATGCAGAGGTGGCATCTCCTGCATTTATTGAGCAAATGCATCAGGACGGAAAACTGGTCTGGGCTAATTCGATTATCTACGATTATAAAGAGCAGCTTACCGGAGGACACAGCGACGATACAGCACTTTGCCGGGATATGGACCTGGGATGGGGCTGGCTTGCCGAGCGTGGCTTTGACATGATCCAGACTGACTGGGCGGGGATGCTGGTGGATTATCTTAAGGAGAAGAATCTGCTTTACAGGAAGCAGCGATAAAGCGGGGCAACGACCCGGAACTGGAACCAGTAATACGGAAATGCGTAGGCGACTGCAACGGAAGAGCAAGTTTGGCGTGAATGTCTGAAGATGAAGTGAAAGGAATGGATATCATGAGAGATATCAGATTGACAGAAAATTTGAACGGAAAACAGCATGACTATATGGCCCCCTTTTTGTGGCTTCACGGGGAAGATATCAGTCAGGTTCTGGAGGAACTGCAGCACATCTACGACAGCGGTATCCGCTCGGTGTGTCTGGAGTCCAGAACCCATGAGGGTTTCGCGGGACCGCAGTGGTGGGAAGATATGCGTGCGATCATGGACTGGTGCCGGAAAATGGGGATGAAGGTCTGGATTCTGGATGACAAGCATTTTCCCACCGGCTATGCCAACGGCGCATTTGCGCTGGAGGAAAATGCAGCACTGCGTCCCTGGGGGATCACGGAGCGGCACATCGATGTATCCGGTCCGGTGACGGATGGCTGCGCTATGGCAGAGTGCTGGAAGACTGAGCCGGAAGATGAGATCACTGCGGTGCTCGCCTGTGCCCATGTGCCCTGTGCCGAAAACTATACGCAGGTGCTGGATATCACCGATGGGCTGCAGGACGGGATGGTTTATTTCTCTTTGCCCGAGGGAATGTGGCGAATTGTATTTCTGATCAAGACACGCAGCGGACTGTCGGATTTCAGCAAATGTTACTGTAATATGCTGGATGAGAATTCCGTGAAGGTATTTGTGGATGCGGTGTATGAGCCCCACTATGAGAATCTGAAGGAATATTTCGGAGATCCTTTCCTGGGATTTTTTTCTGATGAACCCAGTTTTCGGAATAACACCGAAAATACCTTTATCACAGAAACGGGAAAATACTTCGCCCACTACCCCTGGCATGATAAACTTCTTCCGATGCTGGAGGACAGCTGCGGTCCGGATGCGAGAAAGATGCTGGCAGGGCTGTGGTTTGATATCGAGGGCGTTTCCGAAAAGGTACGGCATGCCTATATGGATATGATCAGCCGGGAATACAGCAGAAATTTCTGCGCCCGGCTGGCGGACTGGTGCCATGAACATGGCCTCGAATATATTGGTCATATCATTGAGGATAATAATGCCCATGCCAAAACCGGTGCCGGCCCCGGACACTATTTCCGGGCGCTGGAAGGACAGGACATGTCGGGAATCGATGTGGTGCTGCACCAGATTGTCCCGGGCCTTACGGAGTGTGCCAATGCAGGCAGTGTATGCTATGAGCATATGGAGAACAATTTCTTTCAGTATTATCTGGCGAAATTAGGCTCCTCTCTGGCTCACCTGGATCCGAAAAAGAAAGGACGTGCCATGTGTGAGATCTTCGGCGCCTTCGGATGGGCGGAGGGCACCCGGTATATGAAATATCTGGCAGATCACATGCTGGTACGCGGCATCAACTATTTTGTGCCTCATGCTTTTTCCCCCAGGCCCAATGATCCTGATTGTCCGCCCAATTTCTATGACACCGGGGAGAATGCCCTTTATCCGTATTTTCATGATCTCATGGACTATATGAACAGGGTCTGCCATCTGCACAGCGGTGGCATACATGTTCCGGCGGCGGCAATCCTTTACGATGCAGAAGCTCACTGGGTAAATAAAAACAGGGTTCCGCTGGAGCGGTGCGCAAAAGAGCTGTACGATCATCTTCTGGACTATGACATTCTGCCTGCGGATGTGCTGGAACAGATAGACAAAGAGGGCTGTTTAAACGGGGAAAAATATCCCTGCCTGATTGTACCCTATTATGAAGGAATTCCTTCATGCATTGCAGGAAAACTGGAAAAGGTCTCTCTCAGGACGATCCTTGTGGCAGAACCGGGAATGCAGGTGAAAGAGGGAAAACTGGCAGAATGCTGTGAAATCGTGGAACCGGATAAGCTGGCTGCATATGTGCGCCGGAATGTGGGGGCCGATGTGACTTCCGATTATCAGGGAATCCATTTGAGGTATTATCACTATCTGCGCGGCGGCATTCATTCCTATATGTTTACCAATGAGGACATTCACAATACCATCCGGACCCGGGTGAAACTGTCCGCTTTTGACGGCGGGGATTACATCCTGTATGATGCCATGGAAAACAGCGCCTTTGCAGGGCGGTCCGAGGACGGACAGATCGAGCTTTGGCTGCCGTCGTATCATTCTGTCTTCCTCCTGTGCGGGGATATTGACACAGAAGGGCTTGCTCCGGTAGAGAACCGGATTTCCGAGGACCAGGTGCTTGCACCGAAGTTTCGAATTTCCTGCAGGGAAGCGCAGCAGAAGGAATATGTTCCTTTCAGAACGACTGATCAGCTGTGCAATATCACAGGCAGGGATGCGCTGCCTCATTTTTCCGGCGACATCAAATATGAATGGGAACTTAAGATCGAAGAAACCGGCCGTTATCTGTTGGATCTGGGCAATGTGGGAGAAGCGGCGGAATTGTATGTTAATGGTATGGCGATAGGACGCAGGCTGGCGCCGCCCTATGTCTTTGATGTTTCCAAGATGCTGCAGCCGGGGGCGAACAAGGTGACCGTGGTTGTGTCCAATCACAGCGGCTATCGGAAACGGGATGGCTTCTCACAGTTTCTGCTGTTTGAACCTTCTGGGCTGCTGGGCCCCGTGATGCTGAAAAGACTGCGCTGACAGCCGATAAAATCCATGAAGATTGTGGAAAGTTATGAATTAGCCAAAAAAGGAGGTTTTTTATGGAACTGATCGGAATATTATCACCTGAGGTGATAGAACTTGAAGTGGAAGGAACGTGGACAGCCCAAATACCCCGGGATGTGCAGATTGAAATGGCTGCGAACGGAGAAGCCTCGGTAACTGCCCAAAAAACCGGCCTTACCAGAATCCGGTTTACCTATCACGCACCGGAAGAGCTGCGGGAGGTTTATGTATACGGGGATGCCTGGGAACGCGGTTACGGAGATCTTGAATGGAGCAGAAAAAAGAGAGTCATGCCCTGGTACTGCATGTTTTCCGACCGGAAGGAAACCTGTGGATACGGAGTAAAGGTTCAGCCGAACGCGCTCTGTTTTTGGGAGTACGACAATGACAGACTGTCTCTTACCTTTGATATCAGAAACGGCACGGAATGTCTTTATTTGAATGGGAAAAAGCTGGTGATGGCGACCCTCGTGGCCGAAAGATATCAGGGAAGCGTACATGAGGCGGCGCACAGTTTCTGTAAGCTGATGTGTGATTCTCCGAGGCTGCCGAAAAATCCGGTATACGGCGGAAATGACTGGTATTGCAATTATGGGGATAATTCCTGCGAAAAAATCATGCTGCATGCGAAAAGAATTGCGGAGTGTGCACCGGATACCCCAAACAGGCCCTACATGGTGATAGATGATGGCTGGCAGCTGTGCTCAAGTCGGGGGGAGGGCAGAGTATATTATATCGGAGGCCCCTGGGAAGCAAACCGGAAATTCGGCGATATGCGCAGGCTGGCGAAGGATATTTCTGATCTGGGCGTGCGCCCGGGCATTTGGATGCGTCCGCTGGTGACGCTGGAACATGTGCCTGATGAATGTGTTTTGAAACTGATCGGTCTGTGTCAGGTTCTGGATCCCTCTCATGAAGAGACCATTAAAATGATAAAACGGGATGTCAGAAAAATTGTGGGATGGGGCTATAAGCTGATTAAACACGATTTTTCCACCTGTGATCTGTTCGGACAATGGGGATTTAGCATGGGCACCGAACCGTTTTCGGAAAAAGTGGAATTTTATGATAAGACCCGCACAACAGCCCAGATTGTGAAGGATTTTTACATGGCGATCAGAGAGGCGGCG
This sequence comes from Lachnospiraceae bacterium, assembly GCA_017482485.1. GTDB lineage: Bacteria > Bacillota > Clostridia > Lachnospirales > Lachnospiraceae > Gallintestinimicrobium. Next base: position 45,362 of record JAFUMV010000026.1, on the reverse strand, counting down.
GGAGAGGATACGGCCATCATCGGCTGCAACACGATGACGCATCTGGCAGCGGGAATTTTTGAGATCCAGAGAACCGGGGATGATACCAGCGGACAGGAGTGGGAAAGAACGAGAAAAATGGGCGTGAACACGCTGGCATTTCGGATGATGCAGCACAATGCCTTTTACGCGGTGGATGCCGACTGTGTGGGAATTACCGGGAAGGTTTCCTGGGAGAAGAACAGGCAGTGGCTGGACGTGCTTGCAAAAAGCGGAACTCCGTTGTTTGTGTCCATTGCAGAAGATGCGTACACGGATGAGGTAAAGACGGAAATAAAAAAAGCATTTGAAAAAGCGGCAGTCAGACATAACGCTTCCGCTCCGGAAGATTTTACCGATACTTATGTGCCCCGAAAATGGGAAAGTGATTTTGGGACGGATGTCTATGATTGGGATTGATGGACAGAGGAAACCAGCAGTCGATTGCTTTTTTTTCGTGAAATGGTACTCTTAGAGTACATGATTCATAAAAAAGAGGAGGATTCGACATGGATATGTCCAAGACAGGAACCTTGATTGCAGCAAGGAGAAAGATGTTGGGATTGACGCAGGAGGAACTGAGTCAGCGTTTGAACGTTACGGCCAAGGCAGTGTCAAAATGGGAGAGAGGCCTGAGTTATCCGGACATTGTGTTGATTAGCAGGCTGGCAGTGGAGCTTCGGCTCAGTGTTGTTGAACTGATCTCAGGGGAGATTAATGATGCGGCCGTCAGCCGCTGTTATGCGGTGTCGCAGATCGGCAGAGAAAATTCCGACATGCGGCTGAAAGCAGAACCGCTGACGCTTGAACTGGATACCGCTTCGAATGTGCTTGTTTCTCCGTATCTGTTCGGCGAGAATCTGGAGCATACCCGCTCCGATGTATTTATGGGATTATCGGCGCAGATGCTAAGAAATCGCAAATTCGCCGGAAAGCCCATGGCCTGCAGCGGCCATTCTATGGAATGGTATCCGATCGGTGACAGAACTTTTTTTGCGCACTGTGAACCTTATACCCGGCATTCGGCAGAGTTTTATCACATGAGCCGGAAACTGGAGTGCAATGGTCAGCGCATCGTGAACCTCTATGGCGGCGAGAGCGGAATGGGGCAGCATGAGATTCCGGTTCAGGATGGAACAGAGTACGAATTTCGCATTGTGGCAAAGTCAGCTGCCGCGCTTACGGTTAAGGTTTCCCTTACGAGCCGTAACGGCGGAAAAGTATACGCTGAGAATGTTGTAAAAATTTCAGGAGAAGAGTGGAAGAGCTATGAGCTTCGGATGAGCGCCTGCGGTACAGATCCGGATGCAGATCTGCGCATCAGCTTCGAAGGAGAGGGCTGTCTGTACATTGGCGCGGTTTCGCTGATGCGGTCAGGTCATTTCCGCGGCATGCGCTGTGATGTGATCGAACGGCTCAAAGAGATGGGCGTGAAAATGCTGCGCTGGCCGGGCGGTAATTTTGCAGGAGAGTATTGTTGGGGGGACGGACTTCTGCCCGTAGACATGCGGGCGCCGCTTGAATCTTATATCGGACTGGAAACACAGCCCCACTCGATGGGATATGATTATAATGAGATCGATACCGATGATTTCATTGCTTTGTGCAGAAAAATAGGCGCAGAGCCCTTCATCACCATCAATCCAACATGGAATTCCCCCGAAGAAAACGCTGCCTGGGTGGAATACTGCAACGGCAGTGTAGATACGAAGTATGGCGCGATGCGCGCCGCCCGGGGAAATGAGGAACCTTATGACGTGCAGTTCTGGTCTCTGGGCAATGAGTTCGGCTATGGACATATGGAAGGTGACAACACGCCCTACGGCTACAGCAGGATTGCCGGAGAAAATGCACAGCGCATGCTGGCTTCTTCGGAGCGGCTGAGCCTGTGCTCATCGGGTCCCTATCCAGACGTGGATTGGGCTGAGCACGCTGCTAAGCCTTTGAACGGTGTTGCACAGCTGGTATCGCTGCATTATTATGCGCCGTCACCGACCTATGCCGATCCGGCCAAACTGGAGGAAGAATACTACGAATGCTTATCTTCCGTGGAGATTGCCCGCAGCAAGGTGCTCCAGATGCGGGCAATGGTGAAGGACACGCTGAAAATTTCCTTCGATGAGTGGAACACCTGGTATGCATGGTACCGTCCGAGCAGCATTGTTGACGGCATATTCACTGCGCTTATGATGCATATGCTTATCGAGGAGGCAGAGCGCAGCCAAATTGCCCTGGCCTGTCATTTTGAAGCGATTAATGAAGGCATGATGGAGGTGCATCCCGACAGAACCGAACTGACGGCTTCCGGCCAGGCCTTTGCGATGATGAAGCATCATGCCGGCGGTATCCTTCGCTATGCATCATCGGATGCCAGCGTGACATGGAAGGATGGTCTGCTGACAGCGACGGCAGTAAATCCATCCTTTGATCAGCCGCGCATGGTTACTGTGCCCGCTGATGGAGAGATTGAGGGTGCATGCCTGTATACCTGCGATCGAGTGGCTCCTTTCACGCGCTTTGCGCTTCAGGAGATCCGGCCGCTGAAAGAGAACGGGGCATGGAAGATTGAGATGCCGGCTCACAGCCTGCTGCTTATGCAGATTCGGGAAAATTGACGAAAAGTGTTCAATTTCGGGATGCAGCTTTGAATACATGGGGAAAATAATTGTGTGAACAGGAAAGGATGAAGCGGAAAAATGATCAGAAAAGAGGCTAAATGGGTGGCGGCAGAGCCAACATGTGAAGCGCCGATTTTCTGCGGTGAACTGAACTGGAGTTCCGAATTTGAAAAAGCGGAAATCTCTATCTGCGGACTTGGCTTTTTTGAACTTTATATCAACGGCAAAAAAGTGTCTGACGATCTGCTGGTGCCGGCCTGGTCGGATTATGAGCCACGCAGAAACAAAAGACTTTTATATCCGCTTCAGGATACATTTACCCATCGCATTTATTACCTGGATTATAATATTACGGCCTTTCTCAAAGAAGGAAAAAATGCGCTGGAAATATGGCTGGGAAATGGCTGGTACAATCAGCATGAAAGAAATGTCGAAGGGGATCTCCGGTATGGAAGTCCAAAGCTGATCTATTCCATTGCACTGCAGAAAAAAGACGGCACAGGAAGCTGGGTGGATTCGGATGAAACGTTAACCTGGCAGGACAGTCCCATATATTTTAATAATGTCTACTATGGCGAAAAATGGGATTTTTCCCGTCTCAATGACCGTTTTTTGCAGCCGGTGAGAGTTTTGCCCCGGCAGGAGAGCGAGTTTTGCAGGCAGGCCTGTCCGGCTGATAAAGAAGTGATGGCATGTACCCCGATTCCGGTGAAGCGGGATGGTGCCCGGCGGATTTATGATGCGGGTGTCAACATGACCGGGTATGTGCGCTGCAGGGGAATTGGCCATGTGATGATTCGCTATGCGGAGGAGCTGGATGGAGAGAAGGAACTCGATTTTTCTTCCGCAGGAGGTATTGCTCAGATACAGTGTGATGAATATGTAACAGAAAAGTGGAGAGTGCTTCAGCCTAAATTTTCCCTGAAAGCATTTCGCTACATAGAGGTGATCGGAGAGGCTGAGGATGTGGAAGCTGTGACCGTCCACAGCGACATTGCAGTGACTTCCGGCTTTTCTTCCGACAATGAGGTGCTGAACTGGATTTATGAGACTTATGTTCGCACGCAGTTAAATAATTCCCATTACGGCGTGGTTTCAGACTGCCCCCACAGAGAGCGCCTGGGATATACCGGTGACGGACAGCTTACCTGCCGGGCGGGGATGATGCTGCTCGGCAGCAGAGAGCTGTATCGCAAATGGATACAGGACATCATGGACTGTCAGGACGTGAATTCCGGCCATGTTCAGCATACTGCGCCGTTTTACGGCGGCGGAGGCGGACCCGGCGGCTGGGGAGGCGCGGTGGTGATTGTTCCCTGGCAGTTCTATATGCAGTATGGAGAGCTTTCCGTATTGGCTAAATGCTGGCCCCATATGCAAAAGTGGTTTTATTATATGAAAAATCACTGCGAAAACGATCTGGTCATGACGGAAGAAGAGGGCGGCTGGTGCCTTGGAGACTGGTGTACCCCTAAAAAAGTGCAGATTCCGGAACCGCTGGTGAATACCTACTATTTTATCAAAGCGATGGAATATATGCTCAGGATCATCGAAAGCCTGAGGGAGCATGATCAGGCAGATGCGATAGATGAAACAGTTCCGGATGAGATTCGAAACCAGCTGACGGCATCCCGACGGGCGATGAAAGACGCTTATTACCGAAAGCCGGAAGGCATGCTTCAGGGCGCAGAAGCCTTTCTGGCGGATATCGGCATTGCCGATGAGGAGGATCTGCTTAAGCTGAATGAAAAATATGCCAAAGCAGGCGCCTATGATACAGGGATATTCGGAACGTATGTGCTGACAGGCGTTCTTTTGGAGCACGGATTTGCGGATACCGCCTATAAGCTTTTGACATCTGAGAAAGAAAATGCTTCTTTTGGATATATGAAAAAATGCGGTGCCACTGCCTTTTGGGAGAACTGGAACGGTGCAGAATCTCATGATCATCCCATGTTTGGCGCCATAGCGGAATATCTGTTTTCCGGCTTTCTGGGAATCAGGGCAGCAGCGCCCGGATATTCAAAAGTCATCATTGAGCCCCGGATCCCGTCCGGTGTTTCGCGCATGGAAGGAGAAATTCTGACCCCGGCCGGTAAAATCAGGGTTTCCTTTGACAGAAACCGTGAAAAAATGTTTACAGCAGAGGTTGGCGCAAAGGAATAGAGCAACTGGTGGCGTTCATGAAGAATAAGGGCATGAGGAATGGAGGTATGTAGATGAAAAATGGACCCTGTTGGCTGGATGATGCAGGAAAGCCGATCCAGGCCCACGGCGGTATGATCGCCCGGTTTGGCGATAAATGGTATTGGTATGGAGAAAATAAGGATGGCCCGACACTGCGCGGCAGTGCAGTCGGCCATCGTGTGGATGTTGTCGGCGTGAGCTGTTACAGCAGCAGCGATCTTGTGAACTGGCATTATGAGGGACTGGCGCTCAAACCGGAGCCGGGTGATGCAGCACATCCGCTTCATCCCTCAAAGATTGTGGAACGTCCGAAGGTGTTGTATTGTGAGAAAACCGGAAAATATGTGATGTGGTTCCATTCGGATTCGCCGGATTACTGGTCGGCCTGTGCCGGATGTGCGGTTTCCGATACCCCCCAGGGACCGTTTCATTTTCTGTATGCCACCCAGCCAAACCGGCGGGATTGCCGCGATATCAACGTCTATCAGGATCCGGTCACACAAAAAGCCTATGTGATTCACAGCGGAGACTGGAATCATACGCTTTATTTTTCTGAGCTTGACGATGATTACACCGGCTTTACCGGCAACTGTTTTGCGCAACTGGCGGAGCAGACGCGCGAGGGCGGCTCCCTGTGCCGGCATGATGGACTTTACTACTGCGTCAGCTCCGGCTGCACAGGCTGGAATCCGAATCCTACGCTGTATGCGGTGACCCGCCATTTGACGACACCGATGGTTTTGGTGGATAATCCCTGTGAAGGTCCTCGCTACCGCACCACATTCGATGGCCAGAGCACATATATTTTTGAAGCTGACGGGGTGTTCTACCTGATGCTGGATCACTGGAAACCGGAGAATCTGAAGGAATCAGGCTATTCCATACTGCCCATTGATTTTTCTGACGGACGCATGACCGTGCGCTGGCAGCCGGAATTCAACGGACTGATTCGTGCAGACCGATGAAGAGTGGGTGCCGGAGTTCTAAAACAAATCAGACGAAAAAAGTGAAAATTTATGCAATACCAAAATTCTATTATAGCCTGTTTAAAATTCAGAGGATAATCTATGAGTAATTTTGTATACGAAAAAGATCGGCAGCGCAATATTTCTTTTCCGGTGGGCGGTCTTGGAACCGGAAGTATCGGAATTGCAGGAAACGGCTGCCTGATCGACTGGCAGATCTATAACCGCCCGGCGGTCGGTTCTCGTAACGGTTATACGCATTTTGCAGTAAAGGCTCAGGATGAATCCGGCCTGCTGGATGCGAGAGTTCTGGTTTCCAATCAGCCAAAACCCTATATGGAAGCGGCGGATCATGTTTCCATGCAGGGTATGCATTATTTTAAAGAATTACTTCATTCCAATCAGGTGGACGAACGAACCATGATGGGAATGCCCCATTTTCGTGAGCTTAACTTTAAAGGGACCTACCCGAAAGCATGCCTTTCATTTCTGGATGAACGTTTTCCCGGAGAGGTGAAAGTAGAGTATTATAATCCACTGATTCCTCTGAACGATAAGGATTCCGGCCTGCCGGCGCTGTTTGCGGACATTCATGTTAATAATACATTGGATCACTCGATTTATTATACCGTTGCCGGAGTGATGGCAAATCCCGGAAGGACAGAATATACCTCCAATCATTTCCGGTCAGAGGACGGCATTCAGGGCATCTATTTTGTGACGGATCAGGTCGATCAGGGGGATGTATCCTACAGTGATTTTTCCCTTGCTACATATGGAGACTGCACCGACAGCGTATCGTATCAGGAGTGCTGGTATCGCGGCGGCTGGAGAGATCATCTGGAAACCTACTGGCGAGAATTTGCTTCTGTAGAGCCGCTGGAAAACAGAAGTTATTCGGAAGGAATTAAAAATTATAAAGATACGGGCATATTGTGTTCCTCAATGGAGATCCTTCCCGGGGAAGAAAAAGTCTTTCATTTTGTGATCACCTGGAATGTGCCGAACTGCAACAATTTCTGGAGCGGTCTGGATATCAGTACTTCGAACATCCATTATGATGTGATTGACCGGACTCCCTGGAAAAATTATTATGCGACTCTGTTTGCGGATTCCTGGGCGACTGCAGCTTATGCCTTAAAGGAAAATGAACGTTTGAGCAGAGAAACGGATCTTTTCATGGATGCTATTTATGGCACCACGATTCCGGAGACTGCTTTGGAGGCGGTAACGGCCAACATTGCAGTGCTTCGTTCCCCCACCTGCCTGCGTCTGGAAGATGGTTCATTCTATGGCTGGGAAGGCTGTTGGAATAACGTAGGAAGCTGTGAAGGAACCTGTACGCATGTCTGGAATTATGCTTATGCATTGCCTTTCCTGTTCCCGAAACTGGCCCGCAGTATTCGTGATCTGGAATATAAATACAGCCAGAGAGCGGATGGCGGTATAAATTTCCGCCTGCGTCTTCCTCTTGGAAGCACCGGACATGCATTCCATTCCTGCGTGGATGGACAGATGGGAGCGGTTATGCTGACCTGGAGAGATTATCTGATCAGCGGTGATAAAGAATGGCTTGCAAAGAACTGGGAGAGCACAAAGCGCGCGATCTCCTATGCCTGGTCCGAGGAGAACATTGAAAAATGGGATTCCGGAAAGAAAGGCTGGATGGACGGCAGACAGCATCACACTCTGGATATGGAGCTTTTTGGTCCGAATGGCTGGCTGCAGGGCTTCTATGTGGGAGGTCTTCTTGCGGGTGCGGAGATGGCGAAAGTGCTTGGCGATACAGAAACGGAAGCTGAGTATCGTGACCTTGCAGAAAAAGGAAAAAAATATCTGAACCGTGAACTTTTCAATGGAGAATACTTTTGCCAAAAAGCAGACATTCATGATAAGTCCATTCTGGAGCCCTTTGGAAAAGATGCAGTGAATGTGTATTGGAATGATGAAAAGGGACAGATCAAATATCAGATCGCAGGTGGATGCAGCATCGACCAGGTCCTTTCCCAGTGGCATGCCAACCTGATGGGGCTTGGTGAGATCTATGAAAAGGACAAAGTCCGCAGCGCCCTTTGTTCTATCTACAGATATAATTACAAACCGGAAATCGGTGCAATCTATAATCCATGGCGTCTGTTCGCGGTTTGCGATGAGAGCGGAACCATTATGTGTGAGTGGCCGGAGCATGTTGAAAAACCAGCTATTCCGTTGACCTATGCACAGGAATGTATGGACGGCTTCCAATATCAGGTTGCCGGACATATGATTCAGGAAGGAATGCTGGAAGAAGGCGAAACTCTTGTAAAGGCGATCCGCGGCAAATATCAGGGAGACAATCGAAATCCCTGGTGTGAGGTGGAATGCGGCGGTTATTATGCGCGCTCCATGGCAAGCTATGCGCTGCTTCTTTCCTACAGCGGATTTACCTATGACGCAGCGGCCGGCAAAATCGGATTCCGTCCTGCAAGCGGTGCTTATCCGGGGCTTCGCGCAAAGGACGGTGCTTTCCGAAGCTTCTGGTCATTGGACAGCGGCTGGGGAACCGTGGAATATTTTCCCGATGGAAAAATCGTTCTAAATGTTCTCTATGGAAAGTTGGAGCTGGAACGATTTGTGACCGGACGTTCCCTTGCGTTTGCCGGAAGTATGAATTTTCATGCGGCTGAAGGTACCTCTCCTGCAATAGTGAATGTACTCATAGATGGAAGAGAAGTTTCCTTTACACAAAATGGGGATGAGATCCAACTTGTCTGCCGTGAAAAGATTACCGGGAAGCTTGAAGTACGTTAATTAAAATATATTCTGAACCAGATCGTAAAAGGAGAAAAAATTATGTCAATAGCCTTTGACCCTCAAAAACGTACATTTAAATTGGATACTGCCACATCGAGCTATATCATTCAGGTATATGAAGAGAATTATCTTCTGAACCTTTATTATGGCCCCTGGATTCCGGAGAGCTTTATTGACGGGCGCCAGTGCCGCCGCCCAAATGCGTCATTCAGTCCGACAAACCCGGCGGTAGGCGGCGGTTTTACACCGGATGCAGCTCCGATGGAATATGGCTGCAACGGCACCGGAGATTTTCGGATTTCCGCCCTTGCCGTGCGCAACGCGGATGGCAACAGTGTGACGGATATTCGTTATGTGGGGCACAAAATCTATGCCGGAAAACCGGAGATTCCCGGACAGCCCTCTACTTATGTGAACCATGAGAGCGAGGCAGATACTCTTGAAATTTACGCTGAAGATGCTGTCACCAAAGTTCGGGTCACGCTTTATTATACGGTGTTCTCTGATTGTGGGGTCATGACGCGGCGGGTGCGCGTGGAAAACACATCTTCCTACAGCTGTGAAATCGAGCGGGTTTTCAGCATGTGCGTGGATCTGCCCGGCATGGATTATGATCTGATATCACTGTATGGCCGCCATTATAAGGAACGCAATTTAGAACGCCGTCCGCTGGCCCATGGAGTGCAGGGGATTGAAAGCAAGAGAGGCGTTTCGGGGCATTGCCAGAATCCCTTTGTGGCGCTGGCTGCACACAATGTAGATGAACAGCACGGTATCGTTTATGGTTTTAATCTGGTGTATTCCGGAAATTTCTCCGCTCTTGCAGAGTGTGATTTCAACGGTACCACCAGACTGATCATGGGCATCAATCCGGTTGATTTTGGCTGGACGCTTATGCCCGGGGATTCTTTTGATTCTCCGGAGGCGGTGATGGTATTTACAGAGGACGGCCTGGGCGAAATGAGCCGTATTTTCCATCGCTTCTATAATTCAAATCTGATCAGGGGCCGTTGGAAGACGGAAAAGAGGCCTCTTCTGATCAACAGCTGGGAGGCAGCATTTTTTGATTTTGATACCGAAAAACTGGTCGCTTTTGCAAAAACAGCGAAGGAACTGGGCATTGAGATGCTGGTTATGGATGACGGGTGGTTCGGCAAGCGAAACGATGACAGCAGCTCTTTGGGAGACTGGTTTGTCAATGAAAAAAAACTGACCGGAGGTTTGAGCGCGCTGATTGAACAGGTCAATCAGGAAGGCTTAAAGTTCGGCATCTGGTATGAACCGGAGATGATCTCTCCTGACTCGGATCTGTTCCGGGCCCATCCGGACTGGCATGTGCACGTAAAAGGGCGGACACCCATGCTCGGACGCAGCCAGTATGTACTGGACGTTTCCCGAGAGGATGTGAGAGACAACATCTGGAAGCAGATGTACAAAGTGCTTTCCGAAAATAAAATTGATTATGTGAAGTGGGATTTTAACCGGAATATCTCAGATGCAGGCTCTGCGATTCTTCCGGCTAAGCGGCAGAAAGAGTTTTTCCACCGCTTTATTCTGGGAACCTATGACCTCATGAATCGCCTGGTTACCACTTTCCCGGATATTTTGTTTGAAAACTGTTCCGGAGGCGGCGGACGCTTTGATCCCGCCATGCTTTATTATTCTCCGCAGATCTGGACAAGCGATAACACAGATCCGATTGAACGTCTTTATATTCAGTTCGGAACCTCCATGTGTTATCCGGCATCCACAATGGGAGCTCATGTTTCGGCCAATCCCCGTACCGGATATGAGACAAAAGGAAATGTTGCCATGTGGGGAACCTTTGGCTATGAGCTTGACCCCAGAAACCTTACGGAGCATGAGATTGAAATTGTAAAGGAGCAAGTTAAAAATTACCACAAATATTATGATCTGATTCACTATGGAGACCTTTACCGTTTGATTTCACCCTTTGATAATCCTTATCGTGCAGCGTGGCAGATGGTGTCCGCAGAAAAAGACCGCTTCATGGTTACGCTCGTCACCATGCGTGTTGAATCCTATGCCAACGTGATCTTAAAGCTACAGGGCCTGGATCCGAAGAAGCAGTATCGAAATGAAGCCACAGGTGAGATATATTCGGGAACGTTGCTTATGAAGGCAGGACTGATTCTTAACGGTGTTGCTCATGGAACCGGGGAGAGCTGTGTACTGTATTTTACAGAGGTCTGATAGGAAAAGAATAACTGCAGATTTACAAAAGTTATGCAGAGGGAAATTGGAATAGCCCCTGATAACCAATTGGTTATCAGGGGCTAACTTATCATATGTTAACTAAAATCGCTGCAGCTATCATTGCAAAAAGTACGAGTTTTTGTTAAAACAATGTGCGATATGACGATTTTAGCATAGTATAAGTTATTTTTTGACATGAATTATGCTGATTTGAACATTCTATTGATTAACATGAATTGGTATAATTTGTCTAAATTGTTAATGTAAATTTGAAAGTTGTAGTGCAAGAATCACAATTTGCGAAAACAATTTGTTGGGGTAGAAAAGTTAATAAGGAGGTTTACTTGTGAAAAAAGAAAACAAAGTCCAGACGCAAAACAAAAAAAGTTTTCTGCAGATTTTGAGACGTGATTTTTCCCTGGTATTGTTCATACTGCCGGGCGTAATCATCACTTTCATCTACACCTACATTCCGATGTACGGTGTGCAGATCGCCTTCAGAAAGTACAATCCCAGACTGGGATTTACAGGCAGTGAATGGGTAGGATTAAAACATTTTATCCGTTTCTTTGAATCACCGTATTTTTTGCTGACGATTAAGAATACGTTCATTCTGAGCCTGTATTCTATGGTGGTGGGATTCCCGATTCCGATCATTCTGGCGCTGATGCTGAATTCTTTCCGGCATAAAAAATACAGAAAAGTGATTCAGACAGTTACATATGCGCCGAACTTCATTTCCACTGTAGTTATGTGCGGTATGTTGATCCTGTTCCTTTCGCCTTCTGTCGGAATTGTTAACAATGTTATTAAGTCGTTGGGCGGAGATGCGATTAATTTCATGGCAGAAGAGAAACTGTGGAGACACATTTATGTATGGTCCGGCGTATGGCAGGGAATGGGATGGTCTTCCGTCATCTATTTTGCAGCGTTGGCGGGAATCAGTCCGGAGCTGCATGAAGCTGCGATCTGTGACGGCGCCAGCAAACTGCAGCTGATCCGGTATATCGATCTGCCGAGCATTATGCCTACTGCTACAATTTTACTGATTATGAACTGCGGAAGTATTCTTTCTGTAGGATTTGAAAAGGTATTCCTTTTGCAGAATGATCTGAATAAGGGTGTTTCACAGGTTATTTCAACGTATGTATATCAGGTGGGCTTGCTTGACAGAAATCTTTCCTATTCGAGTGCGATTGGTTTGTTTAACTCTGTTGTCAATGCGATTTTATTGATTCTGGTGAACAAAGCTGCCGACAAAATGTCCGGTAACAGTCTGTGGTAAGGAGAGAAAGAGATGGAACAGAAAAAGAGAAAAATCAGGCGTTCCAAAGAAGATGTTATTTTTGATTCCGTAATATTTGTCATTTTAACAGTGATATTCCTGGTCGTTGCGTATCCGCTTTATTTTATCATCATTTCTTCCGTTTCGGATCCTGGAGCGGTTGCAGGCGGAAAAGTTATTTTTTATCCTGTTGGTTTCAATTTGAATGGATACAAAGAAGTATTCAAGGATGACCGCATTATAAGAAGTTTTATGAACTCCATATTCTACACTGTTTGCGGTGTGCTGGTGAATCTGGCAGTGACATTGCCGACGGCATATGCGTTGTCCAGAAATAAATTCTTCCTGAAAAAGCAAACGATGGCGTTTTATATGGTAACAATGTTCATCGGAGGCGGAATGATTCCTACTTACCTGGTGGTGCAGAAGACGGGACTTCTGGACACCATGTGGTCCCTGATCATTCCGGGTGCGCTGAGCGTTTACAATATGATCGTTGCCAAAACGTTCTTTCAGCAGAACATTTCGGAAGAATTGTATGAAGCGGCTGAAATTGACGGCTGCGGACATGGAAGATTCTTTTTCAACATTGCACTTCCACTGTCCGGTGCGATTACGGCGATTATGGTGCTCTATTATGGCGTAGGACACTGGAATTCTTATTTCAGCGCTCTGCTTTACATACAGGATGAGACGAAGTTCCCGCTGCAGCTGGTGCTGAGAACAATCCTGATCCAGAATGAAGCGCAGCTGAATCAGCAGGCATACGATGCGGCGTCGAGGGCTGCGCTGGAAGAAAAGAGACAGCTGACGGAATTGATGAAGTATTCTTTGATTATTATTTCCAGCATTCCGGTCATGGTAATGTATCCGTTCATTCAGAAGCACTTTGTAAAGGGTGTTATGATCGGTTCTGTGAAAGGCTGAGTGTTTCATGAGAGGGCATGTAGCTTGATGTAAATGAAAACGGCTTAAAGCTTTAACGGCTTAAGTATAGAGAAAAGCTCTAAAAAGGAGGAAAAAAGGTATGAAAAACAAGAAACTTTGGGCAGCAATGCTGGCTTCTGCAATGGCTGTTTCCGCACTCGCAGGATGCGGCAGCAGCGCTGAGACTGCAGATACGAACACAGACGCGCCTGCAGCAGCTGAGACCACAGCGGGAGCGGCAGAATCTGCATCTGAAGCGGGAAGAGAAAAGGTAGACGATCTGATGTATGCAGAGGGACTTCCGATTGTAGATGAGGGAGCTTATACATTTTCTCTGTTTGTAGACGGCGGTGATACACCGGCTGAGGAAAGACTGATGTTCCCTGTTCTGGAAGCGGAGACAGGTGTTAAGGTTGATCTGCAGTCTTATGCATATGAAATTGCTACAGAAAAGTACTCTCTGGCACTCGGCTCCGGTGATTATGCAGACTGTATCGGCGGTTGGATCCTGAGCGAAAAGGATATCCTGACATACGGTGTAGATTTGGGCCTCTTTGTTCCGTTGGAAGAATATTTTGAATTATATTGTCCTAAGATTACAGAAGTTCTGGAACTGGAAGGCGTTAGAGAGACTATGACAGCTCCTGACGGACATATTTATTCCATTCCTTATGTTATTGAGACACCTTCTGTAGATTACTGCCCTTGGATCAATACCAAGTGGCTGGAGAATGTCGGCATGGAAATACCCACCACCACAGAAGAACTCAGAGAAGTGTTGAGAGCATTTAAGGAACAGGATGCTAATGGAAACGGTGATCCTAACGATGAAATTCCGTATTCCGGCTCTACTGAAAACTTACATATTGGATATCTGGCAGGCTGGTTCGGCTGCTCCATCGAGGACAATGGATTTACCATGGTTGATGATCAGCTCACCTTTGGTGCTACCACCGAAGCATACAGAAAGGCTATTGAATATCTGGCAAGCCTGTATGCAGAAGGTTTGATCGATCCGGAACTGTTCACCCAGGACAGCGCTACATGGAAAGCAAAAGGTATGCAGGATTTGTACGGTGTCTGCATGTCCTACGGCCCCGATGATTTTTATCCCACCCCTGAAGACGTTTCACAGGTTCGTGATTTTGTGTATCTGCCGGTGCTCAAGAGTGAAGGCGTTGACAATCCTGTATGGCTGAGAAACAGTTATGGAACAACTGTATTCAAGAATCAGGTAGTTATTACCGATAATGCAGAACATCCGGAAATCATCTGCCGTTGGTGGGATAACTTCTTCGAAGAGAAGAACTCCGTAATGTCTCAGAACGGTGATGAAAAGGTAATCACCAAGAATGATGACGGTACATATACAAAGATCGATATTACCACACTGTCCGAAGAAGATCAGAAAAAGTATGACTGGAACAACATGTGGCCGCAGTCTCTGCCCAAGTATATTCCTGCAGATTTCGATGTGAAAGAGAATCCGGAACCCTATGATGCGTGCGCAATTCGTGATGCTGCATATGAACCTAATCTGACAGAGAAAACTCTGCCTACAACCTGGGTAGATCTGGAGAATACAGAAGAAATTGCTGAACTGGAAACAGCAATTACAGATTATATCACTCAGTGTCAGGCGAAGTGGATAGCAGGTCAGGCTGATGTCAACGCTGACTGGGAAGGCTATCTTGCACAGCTGGATAAGCTGGGACTTGACAGATACCTTGAATTAAAGGGTGCTGTTAAGGGCGAATAAGTTATTAACTTTTCTTCAATATTTTTCACACCCCCGAAAAGTGGCGTGGCATTTGCCACGCTGCTTTTCCTTTGTATAGCAAACCCGCGCATGTGCGCCCTACGCTGTATTCTGAATTAGTGGAGGATTTTTATGCAGATCAAATTTGGAAAGGCAAAATTAGACCTGTCAGAAAAAGGTATGATTACCGATATCACTTTCTGTGAAAAGTCAGTATTTCCAAAATCACAGATTTCATATCTCATACGGCTTTTTAAAAACAACGTACCGGTGGATATCCGGGAAGTGACGCAGGACGGAAATCTCCTCACTTACTGTTTTGAAAATACGGAACATACTGTTTCTGTTCAGGTTACTCAAAAAGAGAAGTATGCTGTGTTTGAGGTAACGCAGTGCCCGGAGTATTTCGATTTTCTCACAGTCGGACCGATTGTCACGACTTTAAATGACGTGGTGGGCGATGTGGTCGGCGTGGTGCAGGGAGAAGATGCGGCGATTGGAATTCAGGCACTCAACATCAAAACATTGCCCGGAATTCCTTATGAACTCATGGACCAGGCGATCTATGTAAAGCCCGATGTGACGTCAGCGGTGACTGTCTGTGCTTTTGATTACACAATGGCGACCGCATTTGATATGCCCTTTGGCAGCGTGCTGCACCTGTACTGTGAAAACAGAAGGAGGGACAGAATCAAAACGGTGCAGTATGCAAAAGACTGTGTTCCGGCACCTGCAATGCAGTGCGGCGATGCGGATATCAAAGGGACGAAATTTGCCCTGTTTGCCTGCGACAGACCCTTAGCGCTTGAAACGATTGGAAAAATTGAAATCGGTGAGGGACTTCCCCATCCGATGCTGGACGGAGAATGGCTCAAAACCTCCAGAAAAGCGGTCAATTCCTATCTGATCGGAGAATTCGGAACCCACAATATCGAGAAGATGGTCGAATATGCGAAAATGGGCGGTTTTCCCTATCTGTATCATCCGGAGCCGTTTGATACCTGGGGACATTTTGAGCTGAGAAAAGAGCAGTTTCCCGATGGAGATGCTTCTTTGAAAGAATGCATTGATGATGCGGAAGCGCATGGAGTAAAAGTGGGACTGCACACGCTGACCAATTTTACAAAGACCAATGATGCCTATGTGGCACCGGTGCCGGATAAGCGGCTGAAAGCGATGTTGCCTGTACGGCTGATCGGTGATATCACAGCTGAACAGACAGAAATCACAGTGGATCGCCTTGCAGGGTTTGAATATCCGGCGACGTTGAACTGTTTTCGGATAGAGGATGAGCTGCTGCAGTATGCGGAGGTGGAAGCCCTGGCTGATAACAGCAGCGTGATTTTGAAGGGCTGTACCAGAGGTGCCTTTGGTACTGTGAAAGCGTATCATGCAGCCGGCAGCGATGTACATAGACTGATTGATTATCCTTATGAGACACTTTTTCCCGATATCGAACTGCAGGATGCGTTCGTAGACAGAATCGCGGAACTGTTCAATAAGACCGGATTAAAGCAGATTTCCTTTGACGGACAGGAAGGCTGCGAATGGACCGGAGAAGGCGAATATGCGGACAACCGTTTTGCCTCCAGATGCTATGAAAAGTTCGATCATCTGGTGCTCAACGATGCTTCCAGACTGCATCATTTCCTGTGGCATATGAACACGAGAATGAACTGGGGAGAGCCCTGGGGCGAAGAGATGCGCGTGGGACAGGTGGAAGGAAGAATGCGGAATCAGGCATTTTTCAAAAAGAATCTGTTTCCCGCAATGCTGGGCTGGTTTTTGATCCGGAAAGCGAACCGCAGGTTTGAAGCCAGCACGCTGATGGACATGGAATGGGCCCTGTCGGAAGCCGCCGGGTTCGATGCCGGATTTTCTCTTTCCGCATCGGAAAATACACTGGACGGTCTGGCAACGACAGGGGAAATTTTGGAAGCCATCAAAAACTGGGAAATTCTCCGGTTTGAAAACAGGTTCAGCGATGAACTCAAAGAGCGGCTCAAAAAGCCGGAAACGGAATGGCATCTGGAAAAAATCGATGACTGCACCTTTGAACTTTATCCGATGGCGATCAGCAAGCCCTTTGTCTGCGATCTTCTGGAACTGCAGCCCGGACAGCCCGGCGGCTCGGACTGGAGCTTTGAGAATCCCTTTGAAGAGCAGGCGCTTGTTTTCCGCATGAAGGTGGATGGGTACGGTTATATTGAGAACCCCAGATTCTATACGAAGAAGGGAATGATCAAATTTGACGCTGTGGTGAAAGGCGGTCAGTATCTGCTCTTTGACGGAAAAGAGGCTTATGTGACGGACAGAAATTATCACAGACTGTCCAAGGCGGAATATACCGGCAGCTGCCCGGTGGTGAATGGAATTGCGCCTTTAAGCTTCGGATGTTCCTTTGGCGGTGAAGAAGGGCCGGAAGTGAAGGTCAGAGTGATCACGAAATCCACACCATATACGATAAGAAGAGACTGAATATCATCAATTTTGTACGCCAGACAGAACTGGTAGAAGTCATACAAGAAGGAGAAGGGATATGGAAATTTTATTTGAGATCTCTGAAAACTTGCAGAAAGGAAAAGCAAAAAATGTGAAGGAACTGGTACAGCAGGCCATTGACGCTCAGATCCCGGCGGAGGAAATTCTGGAAAAGGGGCTGCTTGACGGTATGAACATTGTGGGAGAGAAATTTAAGAACAATCAGGTGTTTGTACCGGAAGTGCTGGTGGCTGCAAGGGCGATGAATATGGGGGCTGCTTTATTAAAGCCTCTGCTTGCACGGGTAGGTAATGTATCCAAAGGAAAAGTGTGTATCGGCACCGTAAAGGGCGATCTGCATGACATCGGAAAGAATCTGGTGAAAATGATGATGGAAGGAAAAGGACTGGAAGTCATCGACCTGGGCACTGACGTGGCACCTGAAAAATATGTAGAAACCGCAATGAAGGAAAATTGTCAGATTATCTGCTGCTCAGCGCTCCTTACAACTACCATGCCTGTCATGGGTGAAGTTGTTAAAGCAGCTCAGAAAGCGGGAATTCGTGACAAAGTAAAAATCATGGTCGGTGGTGCCCCTGTCACAGCAGGTTTCTGTGAACAGATCGGCGCAGATGTGTATACTTCCGATGCGGCAAGCGCTGCGTCCGCAGCGGCAGAGCTTTGTAAAGCTGCCTGCTGACTGTGATAAAGGACAGGAGCATTATTATGTTAGAACAGTTGCGTCAAAAGGCCCTCTCACTGGGAGCCTTTAGGGCAGAAATCGTTGAAGTAAAGGATATTACACTGGATGCGTCTTTCAGAAAGCTGTGTGAGTCCAATGCCTGCGGAAATTATGGCAGAAATTACATGTGCCCTCCGGATGCGGGGGATATCTATGAATTGATGGATCAAATCAGGATCTATGATAAAGCGCTGATCTATCAGACTGTGAGAGGGCTGGAAGACAGCTATGACTTCGAGGGTATGATGCAAGCGGGCAGTCTGCATAATCAACTGGCACAAAAGCTTTGGGATTATACGGATGAACTGCAGTCGGAGGATTTCTGTGGAAAGAAGATTCTGCATCTGGGCGCCGGAGGGTGTCGTCTGTGCAGCGTCTGCGGCAAAGTGACCGGCGCTGCCTGTGCCCATCCCGATCGCGCCATGCGATCTTTGGAAACCTGCGGAATCAATGTATCTTTGCTGGCTCAGCTGGCTGGTATGTGTTATATTAACGGACTGGATACGGTGACGTATTTTGGCGCTGTTTTTGTTGGCAGTAAATAAATTCTGATAATGGAGAAGTGTGATGGAAGGGTTAAAAGAACTGCGCCTTTTGGCGAGAGCGTATTATGAACAGGCGATGAGTCCGATCAACACAGAGAGAATGAAGCTGCACAGAGCGGTAAACGATCTGAAGATGGAGCGTCCGGTTGTTCTGATCAATGAGATTCCATTTCATGAGCTGAATTTTGACGGTTCACTCACCTGTGTATGTACGGATCCGCTTCTGCGGAGCATTGAGGATTTTTTGAGAAAGAAGCTGTTTCAGTGGAAATATTTTCCCGGCGATATGATCCTGCCCCCTTATATTTCCGTGACGAAGGTGATACACTGTACAGGTATCGGTGTTGAGGCTCGGGACGAGGAGCTTTATATCGGTTCCCAAGAGGGAATTTGCGCGCACCGGTACTATGATCAGTTGGCAACACCGGAAGATGTGGAGAAGATTCATTTGCCGGTGATCACTTATGATAAGGAAGAAACCATGGCGCGCTATACAAAGGCAGCGGAAGCGCTGGGCGATATCATTCCTGTGAAGATCACCGGTCACGGCTGCTATTCTGCGCCTTGGGACAACATTGCAAGACTGCGCGGCGTGGATAACCTGCTGATAGATCTGATCGAAGAACCGGAGCACAGTCACAACATCGTTTCGAAGATATATGCCTGTGAAGAGAGCAGACTGAAACAGATGGAAGATTTGGATCTGTTTGAAATCGATCAGTATGATCTTCACTGCACTACAGCGCTGTGCAGTGACCTGGCAAAAGATTATGACGGCGGCAAGGTACTGCGCAGACATATTTGGGGCCGCGGTATGGCACAGATCTTCGCCTCGGTGGGCAAAGGCATGCATGAAGAGTTTGACATTGATTATATGAAGAAACTGATGGAACCGTTCGGACTGACATACTACGGGTGCTGCGAGCCGCTGGATAAAAAAATTGATATCGTGGAAAAAATCTCAAACCTGCGTAAGATTTCCATCACGCCCTGGGCAGATGTGGATGTGGCGGCTGAAGCCATTGGGAAGAAATATGTGCTGGCCAACAAGCCCAATCCGGCAGCAGTGACTGTTCCTTTGGACGAGGATGCATTGCGTAAAGAGATTGGACGCACTCTGGCCGCAGTGAAGCGAAACGGCTGCAGCTGCGATATCGTTTTAAAGGATATCAGTTCTGCCGGACATGATGTGAAAAACCTGATTCGGTGGGAACAGATCGTTATGGAAATGGTGAAGAATTTTTAAATGAAAAGATATGGGAGTGAAAACCGATGGAAAAATACAGAGATGCTTCTTTGAACATTGAAGAACGCGTAAAAGATCTGCTTTCCAGAATGACGCTGGATGAAAAAATAAAGCAGACCGATCAGTTTTACACGATGGACTTTTCCAAAAAAACACCGGAAAACAAAGTTGTGGAGATCGAATGGGAAACGATGAAAAAAAGCATGGGAGGCATGAGCGTAGGAAGCATACAGCTTCGCGGCTGTAATCCTGAAATCGCCAATGCGCTGCAGCGGTATGCGGTGGAAGAAACCCGGCTGGGCATCCCTTTTTTGTTCAGCGAAGAAGCGCTGCATGGCTTTTTTGATGAAAAGGCAACCTGTTTTCCTCAGCAGATCGGCCTTGCCGGAACCTTCGAACCGGAACTTGGAAAGAAGATGGGACATGCGATCGCTGCGGAAGCGAGAGCCTACGGCGTCCATGAGACCTTCAGTCCGGTGATGGATCTGACCAGGGATCCCCGGTACGGCAGGGTGGAGGAATCCTTTGGCGAAGATACATATCTGTGCGGTGAATTTGCCCGTGAAATCGTAAAAGGTATGCAGGGAGAGGATATCAAAAATCCGGATACCGTTGCGGCGGAACCCAAGCACTATGTGGGGTATGGCACACCGGTTGCAGGCTTAAACTGTGCGCCCTCCGCCATGGGGCGGCATGACATTTTTGCCTGGTGTCTGCCTGTGTTTGAAGAAGCCTTTGTAAACGGCGGTGCCTGGAATGCCATGTGCTCCTACAATGCCATTGACGGCACGCCGGTGTCCTCCGACCATGAACTGCTGACAGACGTGCTGCGGAGCCAGTATCGCATGCCCGGCTTTGTACGCTCGGACCTTACCGCAGTGTCCAGACTTTGGGGCAGTCATTACACGGCACCGGACAAGCCGGACGCGATCCGTCAGGGACTGGAAGCCGGTGTGGATTTACAGCTTTATGATTTCACCCATGAAGAGTGGACGGAAGGAATCCGTTCTCTGATCGAAAGCGGGCAGATGGCGCAGGAAGTGCTGGACAGAGCCTGCGGTCGTGTCCTGAAACTGAAATTTGCACTGGGGTTGTTCGAAAATCCCTATGTGGATGAAAGTCTCTATGAGAGGACTGCAAACTGTAAAAAACATCAGGATACTGCGCTGGAAATTGCGAGAAAATCCATCTGCCTGTTGAAGAACGATAAAAAGCTGCTTCCGTTATCGGAAGATATCAAAACCATTGCTGTGGTGGGGCCGGGAGCCGATGAACCCGTGCTCGGCGATTACTGTGTGAATTTTGATCCCTCCCATATGGTGACGGTGCTTGACGGAATCAAAGCTCTGGCGGGAAAAGAACGGACTGTTTTATACGAAAAAGGCTGCAGTTATCTGGGCGAGCGCATCGTGCCTTTTCATCCCGGATGGTTTTTGAATGAGGAAGGCGGATATGGACTGACCGGCCGCTATTATAACGGCTGGGACATGGAAGGCGAGCCGGTGATGACCCGGCAGGATTCCATGATTCAGTTTAACTGGATTTATGCAAAGCCTCATCCGGCTCTGGATGCAAACTGCTTTTCTGCGGTGTGGACCGGCAAGTTAAAAGCGCCTGAAAGCTTTACCGGATGCATCGGAATTTCCAGTCAGGACAGCATGCGCCTGTATGTGGACGGACAGCTTTTGATTGACGGCTGGGGAACCGGGAAAGACAGCGGCCAGCTGGTGGATTTCACTTTTGAGTGTGGCCGGGAATATGACCTTCGCCTTGAGTTTTGCAACGATGCCAGAGGCGCTCGCGTAATCCTTGGCTATAACAGAGGAAAAGAGGATTGGGATCCCGCTCTTGAGGCTGTGAAAAAAGCGGATATAGCTGTGGTCTGTCTGGGAGACAGCGTGGAAACCAGCGGCGAAAATCTGGACCGTGCAGAGCTTACATTGGCCGGAAAGCAGCTGGACTTCTTAAAGATGGCAGAAGAGACGGGCACACCGATTGTCCTTGTTTTACAGAACGGCAGACCGTTGGCGCTGAACTGGGAACAGGAGAATATTCCGGCAATTCTGGAATGCTGGTTCCCCGGAGAAAAGGGCGGACAGGCGATTGCAGAGGTACTTTTCGGAAAAATCACACCTTCCGGACGTCTTCCGATGTCCTTCCCCAAATCGGCGGGACAGATTCCCTGCAATTATAATCGTTTGCCGGGCGGTGGAATGCGCTATGTGGAAATGGACTGGAATCCGCTGTATCCTTTCGGTTACGGACTTAGCTACACTACGTTTTCATACAGCGACCTGGAAATTGAGGGCAGCGGCCTGACCGCAGGAGAGATCGAAAACGGAGCATTTGTAAAGGTTTCCTTTACAGTGACCAATGTGGGCGATTGCTTCGGTGAGGAAACCGCGCAGCTGTATTTGAGAGATATGGTGTCTTCTACAGTGAAACCGAAAAAAGAACTGGCAGGTTTTGCCAAAGTCGCGCTGAACCCAGGAGAAAGCCATCGTGTCGAGCTTATGATCGGAAACAGACAGATGCGGACCCTGAATGCGAAATATGAGTGGCATGTGGAACCGGGTGATTTTAAAGTGATGATCGGTGACAATGCGGTAAACGTTTTATTAGAAGGAGGTTACAGAATTTTATGAAAAAAGTATTAGGATATGTAATCTGGGATTCCATAGTAACAGAAGAGCAGGCAAAAATTCTGACGCACATCAACGTGGCGTTTGCACAGCTTAAGGATGATGGGGAAATCGATCTGGAGGATCATCCGTTTTTAAAGCAGATGAAGCAGGTAAGAGAATGGAATCCGGACATCAAAATTGTTTTGTCGCTGGGAACCAGATATCCGGATTCATTCACCACGGTCAGCGCTTCAAAAGAATTGCGTGATAAATTCAAAAGAGAATGTTCCAGAATAGTAACGGAATATGGTTTTGACGGCATAGATATCGACTGGGAGTTCCCTTGTGTGCCTTCCAACAGTCTGGGCTGCAAGCCGGAGGATAAGCAGAATTTTACTCTTTTGTGTGAAGCGGCAAGACAGGGTGTGGATGAAGCCGGCGGCGAAATTGTCTCCATTGCGGCGGGCGCTGATCTTTATTATATTAACAGTGTGGAAGCCAAAAAACTGGCGGAGATTCTGAACTATGTCTGTCTGATGACCTATGACTTAAAGTGCGGTTTCCACGCGCTGTCCGGGCATCACACCGCGCTTTATTCCTCCACGGGCGATGTTTTTTCCAACAGCTGCGATCAGGCACTTCGTCTGTTTGAAAATGCCGGTTTCCCGAAGGAAAAGCTTTTGATGGGAGCTGCCTTTTATTCCAGAAAATGGGAAAATGTGCCGGATCGTTATCACGGCTTTTTACAGCTTACGAAAACCGGCGGTGGATACGGGCCCAATTACGATAAGCTTGCGGAAGAGTATATTAACAAAAACGGATATGTCCGTTACTGGGACGATGAGGCAAAAGCGCCGTTTCTTTTTAACGGTTCCACCTTTATCAGCTATGACGATGAAGAATCCCTGACGCATAAATGCGAGTATGTGAAAAGAGAAGGAATCAGCGGTATTTTCTACTGGTGTCATACCGGTGATACGACCGGTGTGTTGTTAAGAAAAATCGGGGAGAAAATCAAAGAGTGATTGCAGCAGCAGATTCACTGCCGGAGTATTTGATAAAACACAATTAAGATGCCCGGAAGAAAAGGAGAGGGTTCTATGAAAGCCGGACGGTCTTTTGATATACAGAAAACACATAAAATGGAGGACTGGAGGGGAAAAGCCATCTGGCTGGACCCCGAAAGATTTCCTGACGTGCAGGAAAGCATTTTTACAACCTTTGACAATCATGTTCCAAATCGATATGCAGTTGCCAGATTTGAAAGAAAGATCATGATTGAGCCTGGCTGCAGAGAAGTGGTTATATGGGCAACAGGGGATACGAAATACAGATTGTATATGGACGGAACTTTTCTGGGAATGGGTCCGGCTGAAAGCGGTGGTGATTATGGAAATGACAAACCGCTGAAATACAGATTTTATGACAGATTTGATCTGCAGCCTGAAAGCGGAGAGCATGAGATTGTGGCGGAAGTGGCGCTGCAGCCGGAGGTCATGGCGGAATATTCCATGGGACACGGTGCGTTTCTTTCTGATATTGAAATCGTTTATGAAAACGGATGCAGACAGATCATCGGAACGGATGAAACGTGGATGGCAGGAGTGGACTCCCGATATGCAGAGTCCTGTCGCTTTCGCGGGTCAGGCGGCTTTGAATATTTCCCGGCAGCAGAAATTGATGTGGAATGGGAGCTTTTGCCGAAAGAGATTCCGAACCGGGTATATGAAAGCATCTGTCCTGCAGAGCTGAACAATCCGTTTTATCCGGACAGGGTGAAGTGGGAGAACGGAAGCTTTACGGTGACAGCCGGATCGCCGGTAAGTTTTTGGCTGCGGTTTGACAAAACCTATGCGGGATATCTCTGTTTTTGTACAAAAGAGCATACAAATGCAGTCTTCAGACTGCATACCCAGGAAATGCCGGGAAGATGCGACAGGACAGAAATCATCCTTCCCGATGGACAGCCGGTTTGTTATCAGGGACTGATGCTGCAGAGCGTGCACTATCTGCAGGTAGAGATTTCAAGACTGGAAAAACCGGTCACATTTTCGCTGGAAGTTCTGGCAGCATCCTATCCGAACGGCGGCGAAGGAACTTTTGCGTGCAGTGACGATTTGCTGAACCAAATCTATGAGTTGGGAAAATGGACGCTGCACATTTGCAGGCAGTCTTATCATCTGGATTCTCCGATTCATCAGGAAGCATTGGGATGCACCGGTGATTATATGATCGAAAGTCTGATCAATTACTATACCTTTGGAGATCCATATCTGACCAGACTGGATATCATCAGAACTGCCCGGTGGCTGGAACATAATGATTACAGGATGTTCCATACCAGCTACAGTCTGATGTGGATTCAGATGCTGTGGGACTATTACTGGTTTACAGCAGACTCACAGCTGATCGAAGAATATATGGGCACGGTGACAAAACTGCTGGATCGGTTTGAGTCCTATGTGGGAGAAAGCGGTCTTCTGGATCAGGCGCCGAACTATATGTTTATGGACTGGGTGCCTGTGGGAGAGTTCAATCTGCATCATCCGCCCATGGTGATGGGGCTGGGATATCTGAGCGCCCTCTATTATCAGGGACTGCAGCTGGCTCTGAAAATGCAGAAAGTGATCGGAGTGCAGGAAGAGATAGTCTTTGACGCGGCATTGTATCAGCGGAGAGCGGATCGGATAAAGGAGAGCTTTCAGAAACTGTGGTCTTCGGATAACGAAATGTATATGGATGGCATCCATGTGGGAGAGGCCATCACGAGGGACTGGATGCCCTACGGAGAAGGGGAGTATTACAGCCAGCATATGAACACGATGGCAGTGCTCTATGATCTGGTACCGAAGGAAATGCAGAAGAGCCTGATGAGAAAAGTGATGACGCAACAGCATCTGACACAGGCCCAGCCCTATTTTTATCATTTCATTTTTGAAGCGCTGTACAAAACCGGACTGTTTGAAGCGTATGGATTGGATGCTCTGCGGAAATGGAGTGATTTGCTCAAAGAATGCGATGCCGGACTGAAAGAGGTCTGGGGCGGATTTGATTGCGACTATTCCCATGCCTGGGGAGCCACCCCTACCTATCAGATGCCTTCCAAAATACTGGGTGTCATTCCTGTAGAACCCGGGTTTAAAAAGGTGAAGGTGGAGCCTGCGCTGGGCGGTCTTAAGTGGGCAAAAGGCTGTGTACCGATGCCATGGGGAAAGATTGAAGTTGTCTGTGATACATCCGGCGTGCAGGTGAAGCTGCCGGAGGGGGTACAGCTGCAGCAGTGAGCTTAGCATGTGGCGCAGTGTGTGGAAGCGCTGTATCTGTAGCAGGGCGGGCTGAGCCTCAGTGCGGAACTGAACTACGATGTTCCCATCGAAAACTGCTGCGCTGTTTTGGAGGCGGTGGAAAAATATCGCCACTATAAGAAAAAATGGAGATAATCTATGAAAAATCATATTCTTCACTTAAGCACACCCACCGACTTGTGGTGCTACGGAACGCCGGTGGGAAACGGAGCCATGGGAGCCATGATTTTTGGCGGCGTGGCGCAGGAGCGCATCGCGCTGAACGAAGAATCTATCTGGGACGGCGGTCCTGCGGACACCGGATCGGATCGTTTTGCAGAAAAACTGGCGCACATCCGTCAGCTGTTTTTTGAAGGAAAAGAGTATGAGGCTGAACAGTGGGCCATCGCCAATATGAAGGATGAGTTCCACCGGGTCAAGGCCTATGAGTTTGCCGGAGATCTGCTGGTGCGCTTTCATGAAGACGATACATGCAGCTGCTACCGCCGGGATCTCGACTTGACAAACGGCATTTGTACCGTGGCCTATGAAAAGAACGGCGTGCAGTATAAACGAGAAACCTTTGCCTCTTACCCTGCCAATCTGGTCTGCAGCAAAATGACGGCAACAGACGTCTTTGACGCCCGGATCCGCTTTGAGCGGGAAAACATGCTTCAGATGATCTGGAAAAATGACGGATTTACAGCCGAATGCCGTACTGCGACCACAGATAATCGCTTCTGGGTTCTGGCAAATGTGGTGACGGACGGCACTGCCTGTGCAGAGGAAAACGGAATCAGTGTGGTCGGTGCTCATAAACTCGAAGTCTATGTGACGATACGGACTGCCTGGAAAAATCCCGAACTGATGGAATGCGCAGCAATTGAAATGACCTTGCCTGGGCGGGAATGGGAGACGGTTTTGGCAGAGCATATCGCAGACCACAGCGAGCTGATGAACCGTTCGGACATTCGTTTTACCGGTGATTGTGCAGAGGAAGTCTGTCTGGATGAACTTTCTGTTGAGGAACGCATTATCCGTTTAAGAAAGGACCCCAAAGCCTGTGATCCGGGGCTTTTGTCCCTTTACTGGGCTTACGGAAAATATCTGCTCATCGGTTCCAGCCGTCCCGGAACGCTTCCTGCCAACCTGCAGAGTGTCTGGTCCTATGGTCTGACACCGCCCTGGAATGCGGATTATCACACCAATATCAACCTGCAGATGAATTACTGGCAGGCGGAAAGTGCCAATCTGGGCGAATGCACCCAGGCGCTGTTTGACTACATGAACAACCAGCTTATGCCAGGCGGAAAAAAGATGGCACGGGAAAATTACGGCACCCGGGGGATGGTGGTGCACCATCTGTCAGATATTTACCGGTTTGCCGCTGTGGCAGACGGTCTGTGGGGATTATGGCCTCTGGGCGGTGCATGGCTTGCTTACCATATGTGGGAGCATTATCTGTATACCGGCGATCAGGAATTTTTGAAAAATACTGCTTATCCTTATATCAGAGAATGTGCATTGTTTTTCATGGATAATCTGCAGGAGGGACCGGACGGATACCTGCATACGGGCCCTTCCACTTCCCCGGAAAATGCTTATCTGGTGGATGTGAATGGGGAGAAAAAGGCAGTCTGCCTGACCATGTCCTCCACAATGGATATTGAGATCGTAGGCGGTCTTCTGGATTTTTATGCGGAATGTGAAAAAATACTGGGTATTGATGTGGACAATGGATGCGCCGCAAAAGAAATGCGTGGAAAGCTTCCGCCGCTGCAGGTCGGAAAGCATGGACAGCTGATGGAGTGGAGAAAGGACTACGATGAGGCGGAACCCGGACACCGGCACATTTCCCATGCCTTTGCCCTGTACCCGGCAGCACAGATCACCAGAAATACGCCGGAGCTGTTTTCTGCGATTGAAACCACTTTAAAACGCCGGCTTTCTTTCGGCGGCGGTCATACCGGATGGTCCCGGGCCTGGCTGATCGGCCTGTTTGCACGGTTGTACAAAGGACAGGAGGCTTATGAGAATGTGCGTGCTCTCCTGGCTGATTCCACCTATAAAAATCTGTTTGACACCCATCCCATGGGTGGTGGGGATCCTAAATATCCGGGGGCTTTTGGTGCAGAAAACAGGGGGTTTCAGATTGACGGCAATTTCGGCGGCGCAGCCGGCATCAGCGAAATGCTGCTGCAAAGCCATGACGGAGCCATCACCATTTTGCCCGCAGTGCCTGACTTTTTAGACGGCGAGTTTTACGGACTGCGTGCCCGGGGCGGATTTACAGTCTCTGCAAAGTGGAAAAACGGACAGGTCACCTGGGCTGAGATCACCAGTGATCATCCGGCAAAAGTCTGCGTCAGGATGCCCGGACAGGAAGACCAATGGATCGAGATTGAAAAAGCGGTGACTTTATAAAACTGAAGTCATACGAAAAGGAGAATCGGGATGAAATTATCAGAAAGCTTCATTAAAGCAGGAGACAGATTGTGTGATTTTGAAAATCACGTTCCTGCGCCGTATTTGAGAAAAGAATTCTCGTTGGATTTCAAGCCCACAAAGGCGGAGATTACGATCTGCGGGCTCGGGTTTTACGAGCTGCACATCAATGGAAAGGATATCACCAAGGGTCCTCTGGCCCCTTATATCAGCAATCCCGATGATATCTGTTATTATGATAATTATGACATTACCGATTTATTAAATGAAGGTGCCAATGTTATAGGTATCCTGCTGGGTAATGGTTTCAGAAACAGTTTCGGCGGTTTTATCTGGAATTTCCAGAACGCACACTGCCGCGGTCCCGTTACCGTCGCGCTCTGTCTGGAAGCTTCAGACGCAGAGAATGTTTTTGAGATGGAAGCGGATGAGACCTTTAAAACGCACGATTCACCGGTAATTTTCGATGATCTGAGAATGGGCTGTCATTATGATGCGAGACGGGAGATTCCCGGTTGGAATGAGCCGGGTTTTGATGACAGCGCGTGGAACAATGCGAAAGCGGAGAAAACGCCCGGAGGGAAGAAAAAGCTTTGTGATTCGGATCCGATCGTATGCACGCAAAAGCGCAAACCCGTTGAGATAAAGCATTATGATGTTCTTCCTTTTGGATACAGGACAACTGCTCCCGGATCGGAGCCTTTTGAAAGCACTATCAGAGAGAATGTTTATGTTTATGATTTCGGTGTGAATACTGCGGGGCTTACGGTCCTGCACATTAACGGCAGACCCGGTCAGAAGATCGTGATCCGTCACGGTGAGGAACACCTGATTGATGGAAAATTCTCTGTGAATACCACGATTTTTAACGGGCCGGACTGTGTGGACAAATATTTGGAATATCATCAGACGGATGTGTACATCTGTAAAGGTGGAGAAGAGTATTTTGTGCCCAAGTTCAAATATGACGGTTTCAGATATGCATACGTAGAAGGTCTGGAAGAAGATCAGGCCATTGAAGATGCACTGACAGCATGGGTGATGAACTCCGATATAAAGAGCCGGGCCGGCTTTGTTTCTTCTGATGATACGCTCAACAGGCTGCAGGACATGGTGAGGCGTTCCGACCTGGCCAACTTTTACTATTTTCCCACCGACTGTCCTCACAGAGAAAAGAATGGCTGGACCGGTGATGCTTCGGTTTCCTCTGAACATATGATGCTGAATCTGCATGCAGGCAGGAGTTTAAAAGAGTGGATGGATAATATCCGTATGGCCCAGGCACCAAACGGAAGTCTTCCCGGCATCGTGCCCACCGGCGGATGGGGCTTTGCATGGGGCAACGGTCCTGCATGGGACAGCGTCTGTGTGAATCTTCCTTATTATGTGTATAAGTATACCGGTGATAAGAGCATTATTCAGGAAAATGTTTTCATGATCATGCGATATCTGTGCTATGCGGCATCCAGAAGGGATGAGCGGGGGCTGGTAGCCATCGGGCTGAATGACTGGATGGATCCGAACGTGAAAATAACAAAGAATACTGCTTCCCCGCTGGTGTTTACAGATACCGCAGAACTGCATGATATTTCTGTGAAAGCAGCGTTTTTATTCGGCGAGATCGGATGCACGGCTGAGAAAAATTATGCGCTGGAAATGGCGCAGATGTACAGGAATGCGATCAGAACTCATCTGATTGACCCAAAAACCAGGATTGTGGCGGGCAATTGTCAGACTTCCCAGGCTGTGGCGATTGAGACGGGATTGTTCGATGCAGATGAAATCGAAGAAGCAGGAAAGAGACTGGTTGAGATCATTCACCGGGACGGCGATGTGAACGCCTGCGGTATGATCGGTCTGCGCTATATATTCCATGCGCTGACCCGTATCGGTGAATCCGAACTGGCCTATCATATGATCACCTCCAGACACCCCCACTGCTACGGATACTGGGTTGAAAACGGAGCGACCTCCATGTGGGAGAGCTTTATGCAAATGGAGGATGATGATGCGAATTCCAGAAACCACCACTTCCTGGGCGATGTGAGCAGCTGGATGATCCAGAATGTTGCCGGCATCAAGCCCAATCCGACGGCGGATGACATTTCCTCATTTGAAATATCACCTCATTATTTGAAGGAGCTGACCTTTGCGGAGGGCTATTATGAAAATGAATACGGAAAACTGTCTGCAAGGTGGGAACGCGAAGAAGAACATATCAAGCTGACGGTGGAGGTGCCTGCGGGTATGAAGGGAAGCGTTGTGCTCACAGACGGTCATAGGCTGGCGGATGGCAGAAAGAATATCATAGTGGAAGAAGGATTGCATATTTTTAACCTAAAGTCCCAGGAGGAGCGTAGGCAGTGCTCAGAAACTCTGACGGAGTGATGGTGGTATACTTTTTAAACACGGCAGTGAAGTAACTGCTCGTGCTGAAGCTCAGCTCCGCAGCAACTGCGGTTACGGATTTTCCATTCAGAAGCAGCTGTTTGGCTGCTTCTATTTTTTTGTGTTGATATAGTCTCTTGGGGAACTGCCGTTCACGATAAACGTCAGTTCCAGAGCATCTTCATGAAAATGGTCCTGCAGAGGGCTGGTGGCAGAAATATCGCGCTGCCAGCCAAAAGTGCGGATGCCCGGAATTTGGAGCAGCTCCTGTGTAAGTACGATTCTGTTAGCAGTACACATAGGCGGTTCATACGCGTTCAACGCTTTTGACATATACATATACCTCCCGTATCATTTCAATAAAAATTTGGGGGAAACACCAAATTTCTTTTTAAAAGTCTTGCTTAAGTGAAATTCATCACAAAAACCATAGTTGAGTGCGGCTTCCCGCAGCGTTGCAGCGGGATTTACCGTAAGAAACTGGCGAACTGCTTCAAGTTTCAGATCGTATTGATAAGCGTAAACAGTTTTTCCGCAGTATTTCAGAAAGCGTCTGGAAAGCGTTTTTTCGCTGATAGAAAGATAATCGGCAAGCTGTTTGACGGTGTAATGTTTTTCGGGATTACGCTGAAAAAGCCGGATGATTTTTTCTACAGCTTCATCCTGCTCAGAAGCGACGACACTCAGACTGCTGTGCATTTCCAGAAGCAGCAGAGAAAACAGGGCGTTCAGCCGTACTTCATATCCGTATGATTTTGTATTCAATGCATATATGATATCTGCAAAAAGTGATTGAACTATGCTGTTGCCGCGGCAGTTGATCAGTGTCGGCAGGGAAACAATATCGCTATTTTCAGGTTTGGACGAAAGTTGTGCTTCACCCGTCCGATCGTCTGCAGCGGTTCCGATATGGATATACATCGTTCTGGTGCCCGGAGCGCAGGGCGTAAGCCCGTAATGATGCTTTCCGGCATGAAGCAGAAGTACATCACCGGCGGTCAGGGAATAGAGTGTGTCTTCCTGATAAATATCCCAGGAACCTGACAGGATGTATACAAAATCGTGTTCCTGCATGATGCGGTCAGGATGCAGTGCGCCGTGGATATAGGTATTGTAGTTTGCATCAGAGAAAACCCGTTTTGCGTTCATGGCATAGTATTGTGTGGTCACATCGTTTTCCTCCCGGGCATGCTATTCTTTTTGTATAGCAGTTGTCCATATTATACATGTTTCTGCCTGTTGTGGCAATGGAATTACAGGCCGTTGTGATGTATTTTTAATGTGTAAGCCAGTTTAACATATCATTCTGATAGGAATGAAAAATTATTTATTAAGGAGGTATTTTACATATGTGTATGAAGAAGATCAATGTCGCACTTGTGGGGATGGGTTTCGGCGGTGCTTTTGCGGGAATCTGGAAAAATCATCCCATGGTAAATTCTGTGGGGCTGTTTGATACCAATCCGGATGTGCTCAACGAAGTGGCAGCATACCATGGGATCGAAAAGAAGTACTCCAGCTTTGAGGAGATTCTGGCAGATGATACTCTTGATGCAGTGCATCTTGTAACCCCCATACCGCTTCACGAGGAACAGACCATAGCCGTTCTGGAATCCGGTAAACATTGTGCATGTACTGTCCCGATGGCCATTTACCTGGAAGGAATCAGGAGGATTACCGAAGCGGTGCGCAAATCCGGGAAAAATTACATGATGATGGAAACTACGCTGTACACCTATCAGTATCTGTATGTGAAACAGATGCTGGAGAGCGGTGAGCTTGGCAGAATTCAGTTTCTGCGCGGATCACATTATCAGGACATGTCTCAGTGGCCTGACTACTGGATGGGACTGCCTCCCATGTATTACGGAACACATGCAATCGCCCCGATGGTAGCGCTTTCCGGTTCCAGAATTAAGAGAGTGAACTGTTTCGGTTCCGGTACGATGGAAGAATGGCTGCATAAACAGTACGGAAATCCTTTCCCGGTGGAAAGTGCCCTGTTTGAATTTGAGAACGGCTTAAAAGGTGAGGCAACCCGTTCCCTCTTTGAGACCGCGCGCGCATATCAGGAAGGATTGTTTGTTTACGGCAGCAAAAAATCATTCGAATGGGGATTTTCTGACGGAGATATTCCTTATATTACCACGCTGCGTGAATGTGACGGAGACAGGCGCGGAAAAGAAACTTATTATGAGACAAAACAGATGCCTAACTTCTATAAAAATCTTCCGGAAGAGATACAGCACTTTACGGTGGGCGGCAATTACGACCCGTTAAATCCGCAGGAATCCCTGTCCGTGGGAGCCGGCGGCGGCCATCATGGATCACATCCTCATCTCGTGCATGAGTTCGTTATGAGCATTGTTGAAAACAGAAAGCCCTATATCGATGAGGTGTTAGGCGGCAATATTACAGCGGCGGGAATATGCGCACATGAATCGGCGATGAAGAATGGTGAGCCTGTTGTGGTGCCGGAGTTTTAATAAAGTATAGACTTTGATAAGCATCCATTCTACAGGGAAACCATTGGTCGAGTGAATTGGAAGCAGCAAATTGGTACAATGTGCATAAGGACAAAAAGAGACACCTTGGTTTAGCTGGATGAAAGGAAGTTATTATGCAATACATAGATTACGGAACTTCAGATCAAAAATACAATATCAGTCCTGTGACAGTGGAGTCCATACATTATGTTATGGCGGATAACAAGCATTTCGAACAGCATGAGGTGATACCTGATGGTATGGTTCTTGTCATGACGCTGAGCGGTCAGGGAAGGATTTGTCTTGAGAATAAGCAGATTGAGATAAAGTCTGATGATATCCTGCTGTTTGACGCATCAAAGGAAAAATTCCAATGTTACAGCCTGAATTCCGCATGGAACTTCTGGTGGTTTGAATTCCGATGTCTGGAAACGGATTTGCTGAAGTTGCCGCTGGAAATTCCGCAATCGACAGTATTGAGCAACGTGGAGCTGCGGCTGTGTGAAGAGGCATTGAGCAGTTTGAAACGGAAGGATGTCAAAGCTGCATCTTATGTGTTTTCCGCGCTGCTCTGCCTGCTGCAGAGGGAATGTCTCGAAATGGCCGAGATGAAAAATGATACAGGGATTTTCCGCAGGGCGGATCAGTACATATACAATAATCTGGCGAGTGTTAATGTGAAGTCCCTGGCAGGGCATCTGAATATGAGCGAACGTGCATGTCTGGATTTCTTTCAGTCAGCAGTGGGGATGCGAACATTGGAATATATCCTGAATCGGAAAATGGATGTGGCTTACAGGATGCTTGTCAAAAATGAGAAAACGCTCAGCGAGATTGCGGAGCTTCTAGGGTATAAGGATCAGTTCGCTTTCAGTAAGAGTTTTCGCAAACGCTTTGGCATTTCGCCGAGTGAGGTTAAGCAGAGCGTGGGAAGAAAAAAGAACGTGTAAATGCGAACGGATCTTGTGAAACTAGGAAGAAGAGGAGATAGAGCGTGAAAAAGACTGTAATCGTCAACATTTACAATTTCATCCGCAATAATTTCAGAGAAAACGGTGAGTGGGTTCCCGATGATTTCGAGGCTATCCGCAACCAGTTGATTCTGATGAAACAATATGGCTTCCCAGGCACCTATGCCATAAAGCATGACGCTCTGATTGATGAAAAATATCGGGCGCTTCTGATGGATTATCTGGATGAAAATGACGAGATTTCCGTCTGGTGGGAAGTCACTGAGGAACTGTGCCGCCGGGCAGGGGTTCGATTTCGTGACAGCCGGATGGAGGAAATCTTCGATGACCGGGTGGACAGCACATATTCGCTGGGATATCCTCCAAAAGATCGGAAAAAGCTGGTGGATGCCTATATGGCGGACTTTTACAGCGTCTTCGGAAAATATCCGGAGACCATCGGCTCCTGGGTTATCGATAATGTGACACTGGGATACGCTGCGGAAAAATACGGCGTGGCAGCGGGCTGCATCTGTCGGGACCAGCTGGGTGTGGATGGTTTTACCCTTTGGGGCGGCTATCCTAACGGCATTTATTTTCCATGCCGGAAAAATATTTTCATTCCTGCGCAAACGAAAGAGAATCAGCTCGGCGTGCCGGTATTTCGCCTTCTGGGACCGGATCCGATCTACAACTTCGAAGCCGATGCCAGGGAAAAACTGCATGGCGTCTATTCTCTGGAACCTGCGTGGCAGCCGGGGCGGGATCCCAAATTCATCAACTGGATATTCAACTGTCTGACAGAGGAGGATTCCCTGGGAATCGGCTACGCGCAGGTGGGGCAGGAGAACGGATTCCTCTGGCCGAATATACGGCCCGGTTTTGGAATGCAGCTTGCGCATCTGGAAAAGCTCCTGCAGGAGGGGCGCATTCGCATCGAAACCATGGCTCAGTCTGCCCGGTGGTTTACGAAGCAGTACCGTCTGACGCCGCCCATGAGCTATCAGGCGAGCAGTGACTGGAACGAGCAAAACGGTCTGAGCACGCAGATTTACGCATCCTGCAATTATCGCGTGAGCCTGCTTGGCGAGCAGCGGCGCCTGCGAATCCGGGAACTGTTTTTATTCCGGGAGGACTATAAGAGCCGCTATCTGGACAGCCCCATGAAGGGGAGAGCGAGCACTTTTGACGCTCTGCCTGTGTTGTTTTCGCAGATATGGGGAGGAATTGAAGATCGTCCCTTCATCCGTCTACTGGACGAAAACGGAGCAGAGCCTGTGGGCGAAATGATCTACGATTCTGTGGACGAGCGTACTGCCAGGGCGCGGCTTATGAACGGTGAAGAGACGCTGGCCGAATTTATCATGGATCCGGCGGGACTCACCCTGCACGGACAGTATCAGCTTTGCTTTGACAGGCTCCCCGTGTTTGCAAAACAAAATG
The DNA here is from genome assembly GCA_017482485.1 of Lachnospiraceae bacterium. Taxonomy (GTDB): domain Bacteria; phylum Bacillota; class Clostridia; order Lachnospirales; family Lachnospiraceae; genus Gallintestinimicrobium. The sequence continues at coordinate 9,959 of JAFUMV010000026.1, read as the reverse complement.
ACAATGAAATCAGCATGGTACATGAAGGCTTTGCTTACAGTTTCCTGGTTGCCCGGGGCAACATTCTAAAGGCCGGCTGTGACGGGGTACGAATCGCCGCACAGGATGGCTGCATCCGTCTGGTATTCGGTGAGGATCCCGGTGAGGAAGCGCATGAAATTACGGTTCCGTTTCCGGTTATGGTTCCCGGGAAGAAGCGCGCAGTGCCTCTCATGGCACCTGAAGTCTGCCCCGAAGAATCCGTGTTCCCCTGTGGAACCTGTCAGCACCTGACTCTGACAGCACGGGATGCGGGAACAATTCGTTATACGTTGGATGGCAGCGAGCCGAATGAGGATTCTGAGATTTATGACAGCCCTATAGCAATTTCATCCGATGCTGTGTTGAAGGCAAGGCTCTTTTCTGAACGGGGAAACAGCGAGGTGCTGACTGCAGTGTATCACTTTTCCCTGAAAGATATGAAGCTCTACAGCCCTACGGAATTCGACTGGCGTCCGGTATTCCACGGAAACGGCATAGAAGATCTGCTTCAGTCTCTGCGGGGCACCACGGATTACCAGGATGGGCGCTGGCGCGGTACGCTTCAGGACGTGGATGTGACGGCCGAGTTTGCGGCCGCCCGGGCTGTGGAATCTGTCAGCATGGGTTTTCTGACCCATCATCGTGCGGGCATCGTTTATCCGGAAACGGTGGAGCTGTATACCGGACCGGATAAGGATCATCTGATCTGGAAACAGACTGTTCGTCTGCCTGAGGGACCCGCCCGCCGGGAGATCGACAGGACGGATGTGGAGCTTTTTGTGGGAGAGACTGTGGGCGCCCTGCGTGTGGTGGCCCGCCGGTATGAGAGGATGCCGCAGTGGTGCACTTATCGGGGAAGCACCGGGGTATTTACCATGGCGGATTGTCTGATTGTGAAGCCTCAGAAGGGATGAAGCACAGTAATTTAAAGAAGAGGAGGAGCGAAATGATGAAGCTGTATGTGAATCCAAAAAGAGAAATTGGCAAACGGAATCCCATGATTTACGGACAGTTTATTGAACATTTCCATCGTCAGATTTATGGTGGTGTGTATGATCCAAACTCTCCCTTTGCAGACGAGGATGGTCTGCGAACGGATGTGCTGGAGGCCATGCAGAAGATTCGTGTGCCCATTCTGCGTTGGCCCGGCGGCTGCTTTGTATCCGCTTATCACTGGAAAGATGCGGTGGGAAAGGAAAGAAAGCCCCTGTTTGACAAGGCCTGGAGAGTTGAGGACCCGAATACCTTTGGTACGGATGAATATATAAAGATGTGTCAAAAGATTGGCTGCGAACCCTATATCTGCACCAATGCAGGTTCAGGCACCGCCGAGGAAATGAGCGACTGGACAGAGTATTGTAATCTGGAAAATGAAGGTCAGTACGCAAAATGGCGTATTGCAAATGGATTTGAAAAGCCGCACGCGGTGAAATACTGGAGTATCGGAAATGAAAATTATCTCGGCGGTGAGATCGGAGCAAAAACCATTTCCGAGTGGGGACGTCTGGTGGAAGAATCTGCCAAAATGATGAAACGCGTGGATCCGACAATAGAGCTGAGCGCTGCGGCGCTGGATGATGTGGAGTGGAATATCAATCTTTTGAAGCGCGCCGGAAGATTTCTGGACTGGATTTCGGTACATTTTTACTGGGATCCGTTGTGGCAGGATAATGATTGTGCGGATTACGAAACCTGTATGTCTTTTACGGAAAATATTTCCAAACCCGTTGATCGTGTTCGCGGGCTGTTGACTGCCATGAATCTGGAAAAGAAGATTAAAATCGCTGCAGATGAGTGGAATCTGAGAGGCTGGCATCATCCCAACGTTGACCAGGGCCTGTTAAAGGAAGATTATCTGGCTCCCAGAGATAAAAATGATATCAATTCCCAATACACGATGGCAGATGCCGTATTTACAGCGTGCTTTTTGAATATGTGCCTTCGTAACTGTGACATTGTCGGTATGGCCAATTTCGCTCCGGTAGTCAATACAAGGGGCTGCATCTTCACGCATCCGGATGGTATTGTGCTTCGTTCCACCTATCATGTGTTCGATCTTTTTGTGAATTACATGGGAGATGTTGTGGTGGATTCCTGGGGGCCGGAAGTTCCCAGAATGAATGCTGTGAATAAAAAAAGCGGGAACAGCGTTGTCATTGATGCTCTGGATATTGTTGTGACCAAATGGTCCGACAGGGAAGGCATGGCGATTTCTGCTGTCAATAAGGAGATGAGCGCGGAACATACCATTTCGCTGGAGGATGGCTGCGAGGGAAAAGTTGTGGAGCTGTATACTGTAAACGGTAAAACAGCGGATTCTTATAATGACATTGGCCGGGAAGAGATCGTGATTAAAAAGCAGGAACTGGGCACTTATGAAAAAGGAATGCGAATAACATTAAGCCCTCATTCAGTAAATGTGATTCATATTTTGTAAAAATTTCAGGAGGAACAAGTATGCTCCCTTATCAAAATCCCGAACTTGACATCGAAAAACGGCTGGATGACCTCATCAGCCGCATGACGCTGGAAGAACTGATTCTACAGACAGACGAGTATGCCCGCGAGGATTTTACGTTCAGCATCGACAACGACGGAAAATCTGTCGCTGTCGACGCAAAGAAGCTGGCAGAGACCTTTCATGGCTGCAGTGTGGGCGTGATCGGATGCAGTAAGCTGGATGCAGCCCAAACCAATGAGGTGCAGCGGTATGCGGTGGAACGGACCCGTCTGGGGATTCCGTTCCTGTTTTCCACAGAGGCCCTGCATGGTCTTTCCGAGCCGGACTGCACCAGCTTTCCGCAGCAGATCTGCATGGCCTCCAGCTTTGATCCTTCTCTGGGAAAATCGATGGGACGCGCCATTGCAACGGAGGCCCGTTCAAAGGGAATTCACGAAGTGCTCGCGCCCGTGATGGATCTGATGCGGGATCCCCGATTCGGTCGGACGGAAGAGGCTTACGGTGAGGATACTTTCCTGGCTTCACAATTCGCCCGGGAAACGGTTTTGGGGCTGCAGGGAGAGGACCTGGCGGCGCCGGATGCTGTTATTTCCGAGCCGAAGCACTATGCCGCCTATGGAAGCCCTGTTGCCGGTCTGAACTGCTCTCCCTGTGCCATGAGCCGTCATGAAGTATTTACGGACAGCCTTCCTGTTTTCGAAGCGGCTTTCAAGGAAGCTGGCGCTACCAATACCATGTGCTCTTACACGGCTGTTGGCGGTGTTCCGGTGTCCATGGACCACGAATTGCTGACGGAAATCCTTCGGGAACAGTGGGGGATGAAAGGCTTTGTCCGCTCTGATATGACGGCAGTGGCACGGCTTTATGACTGGTTTTACATCACGGAAACCGAAGAGGATGCCGTTAAAATGGGAATGGAAGCCGGTGTAGATCTGCAGTTGTTTGACCTTCCTCATGAGACCTGGCAGAACAGCATCCGCCATCTGGTGGAGAGCGGTGCAATGGAGCGTTCCGTTCTGGAACGGTCTGCCCGCCGTGTGCTTCGGGCAAAGATGCTGCTGGGGCTGTTTGAAAATCCCTACGTGGATGAAACCATTGAACATAATGTGGTTCACTGTGAAAAGCATCAGGCGCTTGCAGAAAAAATTGCAAGGGAAAGCTTTGTTTTGCTGAAGAATCGCGACAATCTGCTGCCCTTATCCAAGGATATCCAGACCATCGCAGTGATCGGTCCCGGCGCTGCCCAGGCAAACCTTGGTGACTATACCCCCCATGGAAAGACCGGCATATCCGTGCTGGAAGGGATTCGATCCCGCCTTCCCAATGCAAAAATTCTGTATGAGCAGGGCTGCAGCTTTTTGGGCAATGTGGCTCAAACCATTCCATCACAGATGCTGCGGGATGAGAATGGAAATCCCGGACTGACAGGACGTTATTATGCTTCCCGGATCCCGGAAGGGGAACCTGTAATGATTCGGACGGATAAACAGGTGGACTTTAACTGGACAATTTTCAGACCCGACGGAAAGATTTTCTCCGACAAATTTGCCTCCAATATTTACAGCGTTGTCTGGACCGGTACGCTGGAAAGTCCGGATTCCTTTGAAGGCTACATCGGCTTTGGCGGGGAAGATTCCATGCGGCTCTACATCGACGGAGCGTTGATTCTGGACTGTTGGGGGGGAAATCGGTTTGCGGACAGACTGGTACCTTTTCGCTTTGAAGCCAAAAGAGCCTATGCTGTCCGGATGGAGTTTACCAATGACCAGCAGGGAGCCCTGCTGAAATTCGGCTACCGCCGGAGTATGGAGGACTTCACCGCAGCGGTGGAGGCGGCAAAGCAGGCTCAGGTTGCAATCCTGTGCGTGGGCGATAAAGCGGAAGAAACCAGCGGAGAGAATTTCGACCGGACCAGCCTAGACCTGCCCGGCAACCAGCTTGCCCTGGTGAAGGCAGTTTATGAAACCGGAACTCCTGTGGTGCTGGTGATGCAGTCCGGCCGCCCGGTGAGCTGCACCTGGGAACAGAAGCATATTCCTGCCATTCTCCAGTGCTGGTATCCCGGAGAGCGCGGCGGATATGCCATTGCGGATACCCTGTTCGGGGATAACAATCCTTCGGGCCATTTGCCCATCACCTTCCCGCGGCATGTGGGTCAGGTGCCCTGCCATTACACCCGTCGTCCCGGCGGCGGACGCAAGTATATTGATATGAGCTGGGTTCCGCTGTATCCGTTTGGCTACGGCTTAAGTTATACCAGGTTTGAATATCGGGATCTGAAGCTGTCTGTCGACGAAATCGTTCCCGGCGAGTCTATCACAGCGTTCGTCACCGTTGCCAACGTGGGAGATCGCCCTGGCGCAGCAGTTCCCCAGCTGTATCTTCGTGACTGGGTCAGCTCCACCGTCAAGCCGGAGCATTACCTTGCCGGTTTTGCCAAAGTAGAGCTTGAGCCCGGAGAGGAAAAGACCGTTGAGATCACCATTGGCCCCAAATCTATGCGAACCCTGGATAAGAATTATGTCTGGCATGTGGAGCCCGGCAGGTTCACGGTATACCTGGGGGAGGACGCGGAGACCATGCTCTTTGAGCAATCCTTTAAGGTGATCTCATAGACTGTTAAGACGATATATCCCCCATATGCTGAATAAAATCACGGAGGTCTGCCATGGACAAAAATATATCCAGCCGCCCCTTATCCCTGCGGGCGATGAAAATTACGGATAATTTCTGGAAAAATGAAATGGAACTGGTCAGAAAGGAAGTGATCCCTTATCAGTGGGAAGCTTTAAATGACCGTGTGGCGGATGCGGCCCCCAGCTACTGCATGCGCAATTTTAAGATCGCCGGCAAATTAAACCGGGAAAAAAAGGAAAAGGGAGCGGCCTTTGTGGAACCCAAATATACCTTCCGCGGCTTTGAGGCGCTGCCCGAGGATCCGGAGAATCCGGAAGACAAGTTCTACGGATTCGTCTTTCAGGACAGCGATTTTTCCAAGTGGATCGAGGCGGTGGGCTATTCCCTGACGCAGCATCCGGATGCAGAGCTTGAAAAGATTGCGGATGAAGCCATCGACATCGTCTGCGCTGCCCAGCAGGAGGACGGTTATCTGGACACTTATTATATCATCAACGGCAGAGACAAAATCTTCTCCAATTTAAAAGACCATCACGAGCTTTACTGCTTCGGGCATCTGACCGAGGGCGCGGTAGCTTACTATCAGGCCACCGGAAAGGATAAGCTGTTGAAGGCGGCGGAACGCTTTGCCGATTTTGTGGCGGACTATTTCGGCCCCGAAGAAGGAAAGTGTAAGGGGTATCCGGGACATGAGATTGCGGAGATGGCCCTGGTTCGCCTATATGAAGTGACCGGCAATGAGAAGTATCTGAATCTGAGCCGCTTCTTCATCGATGAGAGAGGAAAACGTCCTTACTATTTTGATAAAGAACATCCTGAGCAGGTTCAAAAAGGCAGGGAAAACGAACTTCGGCATATGGTTTACCAGGCGCATCTGCCGGTGCGCGAGCAGGAGGAAGCTTTCGGCCATTCCGTGCGCGCAGTATATCTGTATTCGGGAATGGCAGATATCGCCCGTCTGACCGGTGATGAATCGCTGTTTGATGCCTGCGAAAAGCTTTGGGACAACATTACAAATAAGAAAATGTATGTTACCGGCGGCATCGGTTCCACCCATATGGGAGAGGCCTTCACCTATGCATATGACTTGCCCAATGATACTGCCTATGCGGAGACCTGTGCTTCCATTGGTCTGGTTTTTTTTGCCAGGAGAATGCTGGAGATTCGTCCGGATGCAAAGTATGCAAACGTGATGGAGCGTGCGCTGTACAACGGCATTTTGAGCGGTATGGCCCTGGACGGTAAGAGCTTTTTCTATGTGAATCCTCTGGAGGTCAATCCGGAAGCCTGTCATAAGGACGAACGGAAATTTCATGTAAAAACAGTGCGCCAGAAGTGGTTCGGCTGTGCCTGCTGTCCGCCTAACCTCGCCCGTCTGCTTTCTTCTATCGGCTCTTATGCCTATACGGAAAATGAGGATACACTTTTCGTGCACCTGTACATGGGAAGCCTGCTCACGAAAAAGGTGAACGGACAGGATGCGGAAATCTGCGTGGATGCCAATTTCCCATGGGACGGCAGCGTAAAAGTCCGTGTCCGTGCAAAGGGCACCGACCTAAAGCTTGCGCTGCGCATTCCGGACTGGTGTGATACCTATGAACTCAAAGGTGCAGGCAAAGAGGTAACCGAGGTAAAACAGGGTTATCTCTATATTCGCAAGGAATGGGACGAGGAGGAATGTCTGGAGCTTTCTTTCCCGATGGATGTGAAACTTATCGCTGCAAATCCAATGGTCCGTGAAACGATAGGAAAGGCAGCAGTCATGAGAGGACCTGTGGTGTATTGCCTGGAGAGCATCGACAACGGTGAAAACCTGCATCTTCTGACCCTTTCCTCCGAGCAGGAATCAGCGAAAGCAGAAGATGTCGAAATCTGCGGCATATCTGCGAAGGAACTGACCCTGAAAGGATACAGAAAATCGGTTGGTGACGAACAGGGACTGTACCGCACCTGGAATAAGGGCGCAAAAGAAGAAGTCAGCCTGAAATATATTCCCTATTACATGTGGGCAAATCGCGCGGAAAATGAAATGCAGGTGTGGACTGCAATGGAATAAGGAGAGTTATCTATGAATAAAACGATCTGTCAATTGATGGAAGGGAATGCGGATAATCATATGCTGCCATTTTTCTGGCAGCACGGCGAAGACGAAGCGACTCTTCGTAAGTACATGGCCGTAATTCAGGAGGCAAACTGCCATGCGGTATGCGTTGAGAGCCGTCCCCACCCGGATTTTTGCGGTGACAAGTGGTGGAGAGATATGGATATCATTCTGGATGAGGCACGCAAACGAAATATGAAGGTCTGGATCCTGGACGACAGCCATTTCCCAACCGGTTTTGCCAACGGTGCCATGAAGGATAAGCCGGACAGTCTGTGCAAGCAGAATATATTCCTAAACCAGCAGGTTCTGGGGGCGGATTCCGGGGTCCTTTCCCTTGATCTTCGTGGGGCAGGACTGTTGGAGCTGCCCCAAAATGTAACGGCTCCCCCAGCCAGAGTGTTTTGTGATGACAGCATTCTTTTTGTGACGGCGCAGAATTCCAATGGTGAGGCAATAGACCTGACGGACCATGTGACAAACGAGATTTTGTGCTGGGACAAGCCTGCCGGCGAGTGGACCCTGCAGGTCGGCATTCGTTCCCGGAATATGGGAGGTCGCCGGGATTACATCAATGTAACTGAGGAGGATAGCTGCAAAGTCCTTATCGACGCAGTTTATGAACCCCATTGGCAGCATTATGCCGATGATTTTGGGAAAACCATAGTTGGATTTTTTTCCGATGAACCGGAGTTGGGAAACGGTCCCACTTATGCCCAGGGGAATCTGATGGGCACGGAGCAGGATCTTCCCTGGGGTGCAAGTATGGAAGCTACTGTTTCCAAAGCGCTGGGTGAAAACTGGCGTACCCTGCTGCCGTTGCTTTGGAATGACGGGCCGGATGCACCCAGGGTCCGAAGTATTTACATGGACTGCCTGACCAGGCTCGTCCGACAGGCGTTTTCCTGTCAGCTGGGAGACTGGTGCCGTGATCATGGGGTACAGTACATTGGCCACATCATCGAAGATGCAGGTCAGCACTGCCGTACAGGTTCCAGCCTTGGTCATTATTTCCGCGGCCTGCAAGGTCAGGACATGGCCGGCATTGACAACATTGGCGGACAGGTGCTTCCCCAGGGTGAAGACGACAGCAGACCATATTTTTTGACGGATCAGAGCCGACAGGGTGAGTTCTATCACTATGCACTGGCCAAGCTGGCGCAAAGTGCGGCAGCCATTGAACCCGGAAAACATGGCAACGCCATGTGTGAAATCTTCGGTAATTATGGCTGGGCCGAAGGTGTCCGTTTGGAAAAGTATTTAGCGGATCATTTTTTGGTGCGTGGCATCAACCAGTTTGTTCCACACGCTTTCAGCCCAAAGGAATTTCCGGATCAGGATTGCCCACCCCACTTTTATGCCCATGGTCACAATCCTCAATATCGCCACTTCGGAGAGATCTGTGCCTATATGAACCGGGTGGCAACGCTGACCTCCAGCGGAAAGCACGTTGTTCCGGTTGCGGTTCTGTATCATGGCGAGTCAGAATGGGCCGATTCCAGTGCTATGCCCTTTGAGAAACCGCTGCGAGCGTTGTATGACATTCAGATCGATTGCCATGTGATTCCGGCGGATATCTTTACCGAGACGGAATATTATCAGGTTCAGTTAGGCAACCCGCTTGTGGTAAACGGGCAGAGTTACTTTGCTTTTGTGGTTCCGGAAACGTCCGCTCTGCCAGCTGCAGCTGCGAAGGGATTGTGTGAACTTGTAAATTATGGTCTTCCGATTTATTTCGTGAATAAACATCCGGAACAGATCTCAGAAACCGGAAGCCCCCTGCCCGAGGCCCTTGCAATGCTGCCTGTGGTGCAGCTGTCCGAGCTTGCAGACACCGTTTCCGGTTTGGGACTTTCTGTTCCGGTGGTATACCCGGCAAATAACCGCATCCGTATTCTGCAGATCGATGGCGATACGCCTGTGTATTTCATTGTCAATGAGGGAACAGAAGACTTTAACGGAACGATCACCTTTCATGAGGAAGGCCCCTGCTATCTGTACGACCCGTGGTATAATGTCTGCAGATCTGCAGATGCCGATACGGTTCGGGCCGCTGTCCGGGTCAGGCTGACTGTTGAGCCTCTGAAAAGCGTTGCAGTCGTATTTGGCCCATGCGATGTGCCGTTTACCGAACCCATTGTCTGCGCAGGAGAAGCGGTCGAATTGACCCGGTGGAAGAGAAGCACCTGCCAGGGCATTGCGTATCCCGATTTCGGCGAAGTATCCCTTGTCAACCTCTCGGATAATATCGCGGAGGAGCAGCCTGAATTTTCCGGTTTTGCACGCTATGAGTCCAGCATACATATCTCTGGAAATCCCACTTCTGTTCTGGAAATCACAGATGCAGCAGAGGGGGTGGAGGTTTTTGTAAATGGCCGGAGCCTGGGGATTCAGATCGCACCGCCCTTCCGATATGACATCACCGACAGTTTGAAAGACGGAGAAAACCGCATTGTCATTGAAGTGGCCACTACGCTGGAACGGCAGAGCTATCCTCTGCTTAATGCCATCGGCAAGATGGTCACAAAACCGCCCACCTGTAAGACCGGCTTGACCGGAGCGGTTCGCTTGTTTTCCGGATCTATATCAAACATAGTCACAAAGCAGGCTGGAATCATCGGTCCAACCCTCACGAAGGCAGCCACTCAAAAAACTTGATTACCCGGTTCAAGTCCGGCTGCCAGCAGTAAGTGAAAGCAAGAGAAATGCAGCAATTAAGCCGCATTTCTCTTTTTTTTT
>JAFUMV010000025.1 GCA_017482485.1 Lachnospiraceae bacterium | reverse complement strand
TTTTAAAATTTCATACGGATTAATTACAAAATATAAATTCCATTTTTACAGTCGCCGCGTCGACAGAAGAGAGGAAACATGCCTAACTTACGTGAACTTGAAAAAGCACTTCCCGTTGGTCCCTTAAAAATCATCGCTCTGGATTCAGCTTTGAAACTAGGTGAAAGTGTAAACGACTATCTTGTAACATTCCGCAGAAACATGAAGAATTCAACTCATGATGATCCTGCGTTTCGAGGATATATCGAAGACAATTATCTGGTAGATGCAGAGTGCCCCCGTTTCGGCACCGGTGAAGGAAAAGGTGTTCTTCACGAGTCAGTCCGCGGTTCGGATTTATTCCTGCTCGTAGACATTTGTAATCACAGTCTTACCTATTCCTTAAACGGCTATACCAACCACAAATCTCCTGATGACCATTATCAGGATTTAAAGAGAATGATTTCTGCAATCGAAGGCAAAGCAAAGCGTATCACGGTTATCATGCCCTTCCTGTACGAAAGCCGTCAGCACAAAAGAAGCGGCCGCGAATCCCTGGACTGCGCATATGCGCTTAAAGAGCTGGCAGAAATGGGCGTACACAACTTCATCACCTTTGATGCGCATGATCCCCGTGTGCAGAATGCTGCTCCTTTATGCGGTTTCGATAACTTCACTCCCCCCTATCAATTCATGCGCGCACTGCTTGACCATGTGCCGGACCTGGTGATTGATAAGGATCATATGATGGTAATCAGCCCTGACGAAGGTGCCCTGGACCGTACCACCTATTTTGCAAATGTTATCGGCGTTAATGTAGGTATGTTCTACAAACGCCGCGATTACTCCGTCATCGTAAACGGTAAGAACCCCATTGTTGCACATGAATTTCTGGGTGACAACATCGAAGGCAAGGACATCGTCGTCATCGATGATATGATCTCTTCCGGCGGCAGCATGATCGACACTGCGCGTCAGTTAAAGGAAATGAATGCAAAGCGTGTATTCATCTGCTCCACGTTCGGTCTGTTCACAGACGGTATGGCAGCATTTGATGCAGCATATGAAAAAGGCTGGTTTGACAAAATTATCACCACCAACCTCACCTACCAGATTCCCGAACTGCTTGAGCGTCCCTACTATGTGGAGGCAAACATGAGCAAGTTTTTGGCATCCATCATCGATTTCATGAATCATGATGTATCCCTGACAAACGTGCTCACTCCTACCGATAAGATCCGCACCATTCTGGAAAAATATAATAAAAGAGAAGAATTTCATATCTGATTGATTTTCAGGAAAAAAATAGTGCGCGTAAAACGCGCACTATTTTTCTCTACAGAAAAGAACATGATTGTCTGAACTTTATTTTCCAAATTTCACCGCATAAGTCATAATCGCTGCGACAGTTTTACTGTCTGTCATCTCACCGCGGTAAATCAGTTTCTTTAAATCTTCCAGTTCCCAGATTTCCAAACCAAGCTCTTCATCCTCATCCCAGTGCATCTCGCCCTTTTTCAAATTCGTTGCAAGATAAATACCAATCTTTTCATCCAGAAAAGCGACCGTCGTATTTACATAGAGCAAAAATTCCAGGTTGTCAGAATAATAGCCTGTTTCTTCCTCCAGCTCTCTTTTTGCACACTCAATAAAGGGCTCCCCGGGTTCATCCAGCTTACCTGCCGGAATTTCCAGCGTATATCTGCCCAACGCATGCCGAAACTGACGCACAAGCAAAATCCTGCCGTCTTCCAGCACGGGAAGCACTGCTGCCGCTCCGTCATGGTGAATGAAATCCCAGTGTGTCTGATGCCCCGCAACGTCCACCAGGTCATCGTACACCGTAATGATTTTACCCTTATATGCTTCTTTTCTTTCTACAAGTTTTACAGGCTTTTCCGCATTACTTTCGTTTAACATTTTATCCTCCATGCTTCATGCTCCATTTCTGCAATTATAAGCCTGTGACTGAAATGATGTCAAGATGCCGGGTGTAAAAGGTCCGGACAGCCATGCCTGCGTGGTTACTGTGGAAAGCAGCTCACATCCTGTCCCTGAAAAAAAACAACTCCCATGAATATCCCCAAAATGACCGGCATTCCAAACGTGAATGAAAAAAATATGGATAATGCCTTTTTATTCGTCTTCATCTTCCTCCTCCAAAAGCTCCTGATTCAGCTTTTCTTCCATCTTCTTTCTCCTGTGGTTAAACACTGCACCGCCTGCAAATAATCCAATCATCAAAAGCACAAACAATTCTGCAAACCATGTCAGAAAAGTGATTGCCAGATTGCCGAAGTTTTTTTGTAGGGGGTCCCATCTCAACCAGTTTCCCGCCGCAAAAACTACGGAAAAAACAGGCTGCCCGCCAGACTGTAAATCAGGTAATCTTTCTTTTCAGGTTTCTGCCGGTGTTGTGTCCAGACACCGATTTTCATACATGCAATTATTTCATAAACCGCCAAAATCATAAAGATCGCCCATTCACCGACCCATTCTCCGGGGGGACATTTCAAAATCACAGCCTTTACAAGTACATATCCCAGCAACAGGTAATAAGCGATATAGAAGCCATAGCTGTTCACACGATTCAAGTCCGCCTGCTGTCTCTCATCGATCTTCACTTTCCATCTCTCTTTTATAAACTGCTTCATTCCACATTTTCCTCCTCTTCCCAGAAAAGCTGATCCAGCGTCCGATCCAGTTGCTTACAAATGGAAATACAAAGCTGCAGCGATGGATTGAACTTTCCGGATTCTATCATACTGATGGTCTGCCTCGTCACACCGACTCTGGCCGCCAGCTGATCCTGCGACAGATCTTTTTCAATCCGCGCAATTTTCATCCTCTTATTCTTTGCCATGTCTTTTCCTCCTTTCTGGCTACATTATATCACCAGTCTTCCGTAATGTCAATTATATTTTACATTTAGATTACTATTTTATACTTTATATTTTTTTTATAAATTTAAGTATAAATTTTGTTTTCAGAAACATTCTGGTCATAATTTTCTGTTATGATGAATATAGTTGAAATAGAAAACAGAATCGTGTTGGTCAGAGATTAGCGGAGATTGACAAGAGCACACCGCATAATCCGTATGCTTTTTTCAATCTCCGCTATGTGATGCGGTTCTGAAAGTTTCATACCTGAAAAGAGGAGGCCCTGTTGATGCAGGGCCTTCCGCAATTACCTCTACTTTATGTAAGCTCTTACACATTTTATCTTACACAAATTCGTCTATTCCTAAATTGATTTTCTGGCTATATTTAGCAGTTCCTATTTTTCTCTTGAATTTGGATTCTGATTATTGTATAATTACTTTACAATTTTTCTGTAACCGTTTACATGATTATTTTCACAGCCAGGAGGGTTGCAATTTGACAATCTACGATATTTCCAAAATGGCCGGCGTTTCTATCGCTACTGTCTCCCGGGTCTTAAACGGCAATGCTAATGTAAGACCCGAAACAAAGAAGAAGGTTTTGGAAGTTATTGAGAAATGCGGCTATACTCCAAACGCCTTTGCCAGAGGACTGGGGCTTAATTCCATGAATACCATTGGAATTCTCTGTGCGGATTCTTCGGATCTGTATCTTGCAAAGGCTGTTTATTACATAGAAGGTTATCTGCGAAACGGGGGATATCACTCCATTTTATGCTGTACCGGATATGACCTGGAGAATAAGAAAAGCTGCCTGAATCTGCTGCTCAATCAGAAAGTTGACAGCGTCATTATGGTTGGCTCCAATTTTGTGGAAGCAAACGACAGGGACAATGACTACATCAGAGAGGCTGCTGCACAGATTCCCATTATGCTGCTGAATGCAGACTTTGAGTATCCCAACGTTTTCTGCACGCTGTGTGATGATTTCCGCTCCATGCAGGATGCCGCATTAAACCTTATCGACAGCGGAATACAGGATATCCTGTATTTGTATAATTCGAGATCCTACAGCGGACGCAACAAGCTTGCCGGTTACCAGTCCGCTTTTCTTCTCCGGGACCTGACGCCTTCCAAGGAGTACCAGCAATACTATTCCGGCAGAAACGATGATGTGGAGGGGATTTGCCGCTTTATCAGTGAACTGGCCGCTTCGGGCCTGACCTTTCATGCAGTGCTTGCGTCCGAAGACATTCTTGCAATGGCTGCCCTGAAATTTGCGAGACTTTCCAATCTTCGCATTCCCGAAGATCTTTCAGTTATCGGTTATAATAATTCCATTCTGGCCTGCTGCTGCGAGCCGGAGCTCACCACCATTGATAACCGCCTGGAGGACATTTGCCAACAGCTTGTCAAAACGCTGATCGCTACCTTAAACGGCAATCATATGCCGCAAAAAACCATCTTCTCCGGAAGACTAATCAAACGGGGAACCACGAGCTTTTGATTACGCTTGCTTCGTTCCCGGCAGCGCGCTTTTCGTTTACGCTGCCAATAAGCGGCAACAACTTTTAGCCGTCCCACTGCTTGACACAGGCAGTCGGATGGTTCAAAATAAAATTATGGAATATAAAAAGAGGAGGATTACACCAATGAAACCTTTTATGGACGAGAACTTTCTTCTGAGCACTCCCACAGCGCAGACTCTGTACCATGAATATGCGGAGAAAGCGCCTGTTCTGGATTATCACTGCCATATTAATCCGCAGGAGATCGCACAGGATAGACATTTTGACAATATCACCCAGGTTTGGTTGGGCGCAGATCACTACAAATGGCGCTTCATGCGTTCCTGCGGTGTTGACGAGTACTATATTACCGGCGATGCACCTGATAAGGAAAAATTTTTAAAATGGGCTGAGGTACTGGGTAAGGCGATCGGCAATCCTCTTTTCCACTGGAGCCATCTGGAACTGCAGCGTTACTTTGGCTATCACGGCGTTCTGAACAAAAACACCGCAGAAGAAGTCTGGGAGCTTTGCAATGCAAAATTAAATGATCCTTCCATGAGCGTTCGTTCTCTGATCAAGCAGTCCAATGTAACTCTGATCTGTACCACGGACGATCCGGTCGACTCTCTGGAATGGCACAGACAGCTGGCCGAGGACGAGACTTTTGATGTGAAGGTTCTTCCTGCATGGCGTCCTGATAAGGCAATGAACATTGAGAAACCCGGCTACAGGAATTATATAAAGAAGCTTTCCGAGGTCAGCGGTGTGGACATCTACTCTTTTGCAACCTTAAAAGAAGCTCTTGTAAAGCGTATGGATTTCTTCGCATCTATGGGCTGCACCGTTTCCGATCACGGTCTGGAATACGTTATGTATGAGCCTGCTACCGATGAAGAAATCGAAGAAATCTTCACAAAGAGATTCTCCGTCAAGAAACTGACGAAAGCGGATGAACTGAAATTTAAGACCGCTTTCATGCTCTTTGTGGGCAGTGAATACAGCAGGCGTAACTGGGTCATGCAGCTTCACTTCGGTGTAAAGCGCGACAACAACACTGCAATGTATGAGAAGCTTGGCCCCGATACCGGTTATGACTGTATCAACAACCACACTCCTTCTTCCCAGACTGCAGAGTTTTTAAACGCGCTGGAAATACAGGGTGCGCTTCCAAAGACGATCATTTACAGCTTAAATCCTAACGACAACGCTTCTATCGGAACAATCCTCGGCTGTTTCCAGAATTCTTCCACAATTGCAAAGATTCAGCAGGGCAGCGCATGGTGGTTTAATGATCACAAAGAAGGTATGACAAAGCAGCTCACCTCTCTTGCAAATCTGGGCAATTTGTCCGGTTTCGTAGGAATGCTGACAGACTCCAGAAGTTTCCTGTCTTACACAAGACATGAATACTTCCGTCGTATTCTGTGTAACTTCATCGGCGGCCTTGTAGAAAACGGCGAATTCCCCGATGATATGGATACTCTGGCAGAAATCGTTACGGATATCTCCTACAACAATGCAGTTCGCTACTTCGGTTTTGATCTGTAAATAAGTATTTATTACAACAAAATTACTGTGCCCAGTAACAAAAAAGGTTCGCGTATCCGTTTTCGCGAACCTTTTTTCTTTACAAAAAGCTTCTGTTTTTAGTATACTTTTATTATAACATGAACAGGGGAATTAAACATGGACATCAATGAAGCGAAAATGCAGATTGCAGTTCTGATTGACTCGGAAAACATCAGTTCCAAATATGCATCTATTATTTTCAATGAAATCGAAACCTACGGCTTTGCCTCCTATCGCCGCATCTACGGCAACTGGACGAAGAACAACGGATGGAATCAGGAAATCCTCCTGGAAAATTCCATCACACCGATTCAGCAGTTTGACTACACCGCCGGCAAAAATTCGACGGATATGACCATGGTAATCGATGCCATGGATATTCTCTATTCCGGCAACGTGGACGGTTTTTGCCTGGTCACCAGTGACAGTGACTTCACACGTCTGGCTATGCGTCTGCGGGAAGCCAATATGTATGTGATTGGCATGGGCGAATCCAAATCTCCCGTTGCCCTCACAAAGGCCTGCAACAAATTCATTCATCTGAACCTGATTTCCGAAGCTTCTGCGGCTGTTACCTCCGGTGCTGCAACGGCCGATGACCATGACATTCACGATGATTTCACAACAGATCGCAGCGCCAAGGCCAACGCGTTGACTCCCATTGCAGAAATTGAAGAAGCCATCATTTCCATCGTTAATGATAATGAAAACAAGGATAAACCTACCTATATGGGAGAAATCGGCAGCCGCTTAAACAGCAAGTTCACTGATTTTGATGTACGTAACTACGGTTATACGAAACTGCTTACTTTTATCAGGGACAAGTGTTCCAAACTGGAACTGATCAAAGAAAACACCTCCTATACCGTTACCGTCCGCGAACTGGATAACGAAACGGATATTCAGAAGGAAATCAAAGCAATGATTACCAAAAACGGCGGCACAATCGATAATCTGTCGGTCATCTATGACCAGTTAAAAAAGAAACATCCCAGCTTTGATTTAAAGGACTACGGTTACAGCCGTATTTCCAGCTTTCTGCGAAGTATCGAAGGCGTAACGGTAAAGGGAAATGAAGTCAGCTTAAAGGATAAAGAAACCGCCAAACTGAAATCTCACAAAAAATAGGGGGCAAATTGCCCCCTGTTTTTGTGAAGATACGGTATTCGTAAACGCACACGATTTATTTCTGTCTTTCTTTAATATAGCTTTCCAGGAAATCCACTGTGCGCTCAATACCAAGGCGACTGGAATTGATGCTCAGATCATAGTTTCTGGAATCGCCCCATTTTCCCTTACAATAATAATTGTGGTACATTTTCCGGTGACGGTCATGCCGTTCCATCTTAAATCTGGCTTCTTTCTCCCGAAGTCCGTAAACTTCCATTACACGAGCGGTTTTCACCGGAATATCACCCAGAACAAAAATGGAGATCAGTCCATTGTAGTCTTTTAACATGGTTTCCGCACAACGACCAACCACAACAAAGGATTCTCCTGCTGCTGCTTTGCGCTTCAGAAAATCAAACTGCATGTGCGCAATATTTTCCTCGGAAGAACTGGAAAAGCCTTTTACCGTTCTGGAGAAAACCATATTTCTCGGCACCTCGTCATATTTTTTCAGCGTTTCAGCATCCAACTCTTTCTCCTGTGCGATTTCATCCAGAAGATTGTGATCATACAGAGCAAGACCGAATCTGGCTGCCAGCTTTTCGGCAATCACGTGACCGCCGCTTCCAAATTCTCTGCCGATGGAAATGATCAATTGTTCGCTCATATTAACCCCTCCTTAAAAATATCTTGCGTAAATACACAGCATACAGATCAGCACCACAAGTATGGTTGCCGGCGCAGCATATTTACAATAATAACCCCAGCTCACCGGATATCCCTGTTTGGAAGCAACGGAAATACCTACAACGTTTGCAGATGCGCCGATAGGTGTTGCACTGCCGCCGATATCCGTACCCATGGACAACGTCCATGCCAGAACGGAAAGATCTACCCCCTGCGTTGCTGCCAGACTCTGAATGATCGGAATCATGGTTGCTGCAAAAGGAATATTATCAACAAAGGCACTGGCAATCGCAGAAATCCAGAGAATGATCGCAACCATCAGCATAGCATTGGAACCGCTGATTTTTCCGATAAAGGATGCCACAATTGCAAGAATACCGGTCTGTTCCAGACCTCCTACCACAATAAACAGTCCGATGAAGAACAATAATGTTTTGTAATCCACCTTCTTTAAAAGTTCGGCCGCATCTTTGGGCTGTGAAATCAGTGTAATCACTGCGATGAAGGTACCGATAAATGCCACCGTCAGCCCTGTCTGAGCATGTGTAACCAACAGAAGAACCGCAATTGCAAAAATCACAGTGCTGGTAATAAAAGCTCTCTTATCCGTAATCGCATCTTTCGGATCAGGATACTCTGTGACCGCCATCTGTGCTCCCTTTGACGCAGCAAGCTGCTTGTGGAAGCAAAGATAAAAATATACGATAACCACAATCAGGGAAATTCCTGCCATCACGCCTGTATTGCTGATAAAATCACCGAAAGAATAACCCAGTGAAGTTCCGATGATAATGTTCGGCGGATCTCCGCACATGGTTGCTGAACCACCCAGGTTTGCACAGAAAATTTCTGCCATAATCATAGGCAGCGGATTACATTTCAAAATCTGTGCCAGTTCCAGCGTCACTGCCGCTAAAAACAGGATGACTGTTATACTGTCAATAAACATTGCCAATACAGCAGACATAATCATGAAAGTAATAAATACCGGAATGGTTTTATATTTTACCAGTCCTGCAATTTCCAGACAAAGCCATCTGAAAAATCCTGCTTTTCCCATTCCTTCTACCATTATCATCATTCCCAGAATGAAGACAATCGTAGCCCAGTTGATACCGGCAGATGATTCCGATGCCTCTCCTGCCTGATACCAGAAATCAACGGTAAAAAAGCTGTGTAAATTTAAGGTTTCCGTTATCGCCGTCATACTGTGCATGCTCAGCCCGAATACGAGCAGAATCATAAGTAAACCACAGCCCAGCGAAACAATGTGACGTTCAATCTTATCTGTTACAATCAGTAAAAACATGACCACAAAGATAATGACTGCCAAAACCTGCGCTAACATAAGGCTAATCCTCCTCAAAAAGAATTTCCGGTCAAAGCAATCAGCTAATATAAATACTCATACCATGACCTGCTAGCGCTATCATAATACTTTTTCATTTCGACAAAAATAGTCATTTTTCACAAAACCGATCGCAGCAGCACTATTCTTAGCAAGTGATTAACACAGGTTAAGATTATGTTCAGATTCTTTTCCCATGTTCAGAGAAAAAACAGCAGATTTCCTTTGTTTTCAGTCTTCCAGAACATCCCAGTACTCGCCCTTTGCCCAGGGGCTTCCAACGTCACAGCGCCCGTGATGATACGCCTTTTGCATTTCATGTGTTTGTGCATTTTGCACAACATTCACTTTTATTCGACTGGTTCCGGCTCCGGTCATCTCATCCAGAAGACGGACAATTTCCTCTTCACTTAATGGTTTCATATTTTCTCTCCCTTCCGCACAGGCAGCGTGCACCAGCCTCAGACCAAGCCCTCTCTTTGCGGTCAGGCATTCTCCTTATATACAGGAAATGTAAGAATCACTTTGAACAGATCTCCATCCAGATAAATCTCGAATTTTCCGTTCTGCAATTCTGTCAGATTTTTCGCAATGGAAAGTCCAAGTCCGCTGCCTTCCGTGCTTCGTGAGATGTCGCCGCGAATGAATCTTTCAGTCAATTCGTCAGCTTCAATATTCAGCGCCTGGGCCGAAATATTTTTCATGGAAAATATCGCATATTTCTGTCCGTCCCTGACAAGCTCCTTCATATCCATATATACTCTGGTTCCTTCCAGCGCATATTTCCATACATTGGAAAACAGATTGTCCACTACGCGCCAGATGCGTCTGGAATCCGCCTCTATATAAAGCGGTTTTTCCGGCATACCAACCACCATCTCCAGACATTTTTCCCGGAATTTATCGTCAAATTCCCCGCAGGTCTGATTTACAAGCTCAGCAAAATTAATTCGCTCCATCTGCAGCGTAATATTTCCAGATGTGATTTTAGAAGCTTCCACCAGGTCATCTGTCAGCGTTTTTAGGCGCTGGGATTTCGCATCCAGGACATTAATATACCCCTGTATTCTCTCATCCTCTATTTTTTCCCGCTTCAGCAGATTCACAAAATTAATAATAGATGTCAGCGGCGTTTTGATATCGTGAGAAACATTGGTGATCAGGTCAGCTTTGAGCCGCTCATCTTTCATGCTCTGCTCCACAGCCGTTTTGATCCCTTTCCCGATTCCGTTTACAGCATCCGCCAGTTCTCTGTTTTCTCCATGCATCTTTTCAGAAGAAACCTTTAAATCAAAATCTCCTTTCCCGATCCGCTCTGTGATTTCTACAATCTCCTGCAGCCCTTTCTTTTCCAGATAGATGAATAAAATAGCTGCAACATCCACAAACGCCGCAATCAGAATACCGATAATGCCGCAGCCGCCCAGTATCAGATTCAGCACCAACAGGATAATTGCAGGCAGTAAGCTTCTGATCAGGATGTGGCCGTTATCATAAAGTGCCAGTACCCCTTTCCGAATCCGAATTAAAATTTCACGGATCAGCGAATTTTTCCAAAGGGTGTGCGCTTTTCCTCTGCGCACCAGGCTCAGATAGAAAAACATGAAAACATAATCCAAAAGCAGCGCGAAAATACCTGCGATCGCAGGAAACCAGTCCGCAATCAGTTCCCTGTCCCAGACGCCTTCCAGAAAACGATAGCCCAGGTATCCGCCGCCTGCTATCCCGCCAACAGCAATCACACATAACAGGGTAAAAGGTTCTGTATATATCTTATCTGCTTTGTGCAGTTCAATCCGATAGCCCTCTTCATTGTCCGCCCAGATTCTGCCTTCATATCTTGTCAGATGGATATATAAAAATACGCTTAAAATCGTAAACAGCACCATTGCACAGGCCAGATACAAATAATAGGGCATCAGACTGTCATAGGCCACTTTCGCCGCAAAGAAACTGTCTTTTGCAGGATATCCGGTATCCACAGCGATCCAGGCTCTGGTATTATCCCCAAACGCATATTGATAGTATCCCATTTCCTGCTTCATGATATCGGAATTCAACCGGGTATTCGTATTCATTTCGGCACGGTCCGCTATGTAATAAACATATTTTCCGTAGTTTTCAAACTGCCGGGTAATTTCATCCAGCTTTTTGGAATCAAAATCCTCCTCTATATTGGAAAAATAACAAACTTCTCCATCCACCACCATTCGATAGCAAAACCGGATATTGGAAGCATCTGCAGCATAAAAGCTTTTATTTTCCGAATATTCCGTAAAATTGTAAAACAGCTCTTTTGAAGTAGTCTTCAAATCCTCCCGGAGTCTCACATACTCGTCCACATCAAACGCATACTGGGCAAGATCACATCCATCCACCGACAAATATCTGGGAACAAGCACATTCAGCTCCAGAATTTCTGACTCATCCACATACTTTCCCAGCTGCTCTGCCATCCTGAGATATTCCTCTTTGCTGTTTGGCAATTCCTCAATCATTCTCATGGAAAGAGTCTTTTCGCTTTTTTCATCCAGAATGGCTGTAACTGCCGCGCTCATTTCTTCTGCTCCCGACCAGGACCATTCTTCGCCCAACAGCTCATTCTGCAGAGAAAACACGCTGTATCCGTCTTTAAAATAGGAATTTAACTCTTCCTGCGTGGCATAAACCTTTTCTGTTACGAAACCGTAATTTCCCCATTTCACAAGATCATCCAGATAATACTTCGCAGTTGGGGTATCTTCTGTAAAATCTTCCTGTCTGTGTGCAAACCGGGCGATATCCACCTCTTTCATGCCGTTATAGCTGCCCTCGGTTTCCAGCTGGCTCTTGATTACGGCCATCCGGATGATTCCCTGCAGTTCTTCCCGCAAAATATCGTTAAACAGCGATGAATCCTCAAAGGAATCCCCGCTTTCCAGTGTGATATTCTGTCTATAGATTTTGCCGTTAGTTTCCACCGTAATCGTGGAATTAAAGGACAGCGCTACGATGATCATAACTGCAGCTGCCGTAAAAATTCGATGCAAAATCAGCCAGAAGCTTCTTTTTCCTCTGCTCATGACCTGCTTTTTCTTCATCTGTTATCTCCCTCAGATCTGCTTTTCAATTTTATAGCCCACGCCCCAGACCACCTTTAAATATCTGGGTTCTTTCGGGTTAATCTCAATTTTTTCCCGGATATGACGGATGTGTACCGCCACCGTGTTATCTGCGCCGATGGCTTCCTCCTCCCAGATGCTTTCATAAATCTGGTCAATGGAAAAAACCCTTCCCTGATTTTTCACCAGAAGAAGCAGAATATTATACTCAATGGGCGTCAGCCTCACCGGCTCGGCGTCCACGGTCACCTCTTTGGTATCATCATTGATCACCAGGCCGCCCGCCTTAAACACCGCATTATTTTCCGTATTCAGATTCCCGAGCTTTGTATAACGGCGCAGCTGAGATTTCACCCTGGCTACCAGTTCCAGCGGATTAAAGGGCTTGGTCACGTAATCGTCCGCACCGATATTGAGCCCCAGGATTTTATCCGCATCCTCAGATTTGGCTGACAGAATAATGATCGGAATGCTGCTGTATTCCCGGATCTTCAACGTTGCGTGAATCCCGTCCAGTTTCGGCATCATCACATCAATGATCATCAGTTGAATATCGTTTGTTTTCAGCGCACGAATCGCCTGCTCTCCATCGTAGGCCTTGACCACATGATATCCTTCCTGCATCAGGTATATTTCAATCGCTTCCACAATCTCCTTATCATCATCACATACCAGTATGTTCGTCATCTTCGGTACCCCTCCTGTCTATATTAAGTGAACCATAAAAAAATGAATGTATGGGCATGAACTTTCTTAAAATTAGATTAATTCTGGGCATTTAACATGATAAAAGCCGCGAGATTGCCTCTTTTCCCCTGACTTGCTCTATGGGAGAACAGATAATCCGGATTACAGCAGGTACAGATATCTGTCACATCCAGATTTTCCGGGCGAATGCCGGCAGAAAGAAGCACCGCTTCATTTGCTTTCCACAGATTGAGCTGATATTTTCCATTATGCTTGTCGAAAAGCACATCCTCTATACGGACAAACGCATATTTTTCCTGTGAAAACAGCGTTCTAAAAGCCTCTGCAACATCGTCTGAAACCTCATAGCAGTCCTGACAGATTGAGGGTCCGATTGCTGCAACGATATCCGCCGGATTACATCCGTACGCCCGCTGCATCGTTTCCACAGTCACCTTGCCCATCTGCGCAACGGTACCGCGCCAGCCGGAATGAGAACAGCCTATCGCGCGCTTTACAGGATCTACAAAGAAAAGCGGCACACAGTCCGCATAAGTCGTGGTCAGAATAAGACCCGGCTCGTTGGTGACCAGACCGTCCACGTGATTATAATCTTTTGTGACGGTGACTCCCTTGCCCCGGTCCGCGGCGGTTACCACCCGGACATTGGTGGTATGTGTCTGTTCAGAGCAGACAAAAGCGCTCATGTCAGTACCGAATATTTCCGCCGTTCTTCTGAAATTTTCATCCACACATGCCGGATTATCTCCCCGTTTATAGCTGTAATTCATGGTTGCGTATATCCCTTTGCTGACGCCGCCAATCCTGGTACTCATAAGATGTGTTACAATGCCGGTATTCTCCAGCTTGGGAAATGTCAGATATTCTATTTCACCATACCGTTTTCTTTTCAGCACCGGTTCTTCTTTCGATTTTCTGATAATCTCCATTTCAACCTCCGATTTGAAGAGCTTCATAAAACAGCTATCCTCTTCTTCCTGCCCTTCTATATTCAAAAGCATTCTGAAACCATTCCATTTTTTCTCCGCACACCGCCACAACATCGAATCGAACTGCGGTATCCTGAGAAATTCCATGCCGATACATATAGTAATCCGCACATCTGCAGATCGCCCGCTGCTTTTTAATATCAACCGCCTCCGCCGGACTGCCGAAGCTGTCATTCTTTCTGTATTTTACTTCAAAAAAAACAAGGCAGTCCTGATGATAACCTATGATATCGATTTCACCCTGACTGCTTCTGAAATTCTGCTCCCTGATCTCCACACCGGCCCGCTTTAAGTAGCAGGCAACAGCTTCCTCCCAGCAAGCTCCTGTCTGTCTTTTGTTCATGCATCTTTCCTTTTATGAAACTGTCAGAGCCAGACTCTAGCTCTGAACAGTTACAAAATTTCCGATAAAGCTCCTGCGGTGAATCGGTGTCGGACCGTATTTTTTTAAAGCCTCGATATGCGCTGCCGCTCCGTACCCCTTATTTGCAGCAAATCCATACTCCGGAAACACCTCATCGTACTGCTCCATCAGCCTGTCTCTTGTCACCTTCGCCACAATGCTGGCCGCCGCTATGGAAACACTTTTGGCATCTCCCTTAATAATCGGAACCTGCCGGACAGATACCCCAGGGATTGTCACGGCATCATTTAACAACACATCGGGCCCGGGATTCAGCTTGCTGATTGCCTGCCGCATCGCCTCATAAGTGGCCTGAAGAATGTTGATCTCATCGATCCGCTCCGGTCCCACAAAACCCAGACCGACACTGACTGCCTCTGCCATAATGATGTCATACAGTTCATCCCTCTTTTTGGCAGACAGCTGCTTGGAATCGTTCAGATAAAGGATCTGACAATCCTTCGGCAATATGACTGCTCCTGCTACCACCGGCCCTGCCAGTGGACCTCTTCCAACCTCATCAATTCCGCAGACATAACCCAGATTCTCGTATTCCCGTTCAAAAGACTTCATTTGCCAGATGCGCACTTTTTCCTTTTCCAGTGCCTCCAGCCTCTTCTGCGCCTTTTTGATTTCCCCCTGCACACCGCTGCGCTGATCCCCTTCATACTTAAGAATCAGCCCCGCAAGCTCTTCCGTTTTCGTCTCAGCAAATTTTGCTTTGATCTCTCCGATTTTTTCCACGCTATGCTCCATCCTCTTTTGTTCACTGATGCTTCAGTACGCCGAAC
Source organism: Lachnospiraceae bacterium (assembly GCA_017482485.1). Taxonomy (GTDB): domain Bacteria; phylum Bacillota; class Clostridia; order Lachnospirales; family Lachnospiraceae; genus Gallintestinimicrobium. The sequence goes on along the minus strand of JAFUMV010000025.1, from coordinate 34,106 downwards.
TCGGAAAGAGGCCAGATTCTCACCCAGGCTTTTCCGATAATTTCACTCCTATGAATATTTCCTACACTGGGATCTCTGCTGTCAGAGCTGTTGTTCCTGTTGTCTCCCAGAACAAAATACTCGTCTGCTCCCAGGGTGATCGGCTCACCGGCACGTCCCGCAGATACCATGACCTCCCGTCCGTAGCTTTCTACAAGAAGTTCATCATTGATATAAATGTTTCCCATCTCATCAATATACACAGTCTCTCCCGGCATGCCGATTATTCTCTTAATATAATAGGTATTTTCTTCATACCGGAAGGGAAAGACAATGATATCAAACCGCTCCGGATCATTGAATCGATAGGAAATTTTATCCACGATAAGATTGTCATTATTCGACAGAGTCGGTTCCATGGATGCGCCGCTCACCTGGGTCCTCTGCCCCACAAAGGTGATTACAAGCCAGGTTGCCCCCAGCACCACCAGAATGTACAAAACTGTACTGAAAATTTCCTTGATAACCTCTTTCATGCTTCTCCACTTCCTTCTTAAGGTCTTTCCAGCGAAATTCTGCCGAGGCGACCGTTTCTGAAATCGTCCAAAAGCAGTGCAGATGCCTTCTCCAGATCTGCCTCTCCGCCTTTCTTATAGCATTTGCGGCTGTCGCTTATCGCCTCCAGCACAGCCAGATCACTTCCGGCTTCAATTCCATATCTCTCGGGCAAAAGCGCAGGATATTGCTTTTGTAAAAAGGCAATCAGATCCAGTGCCAGTTCTTCCTTCACCAGAATCTCATCGTTCATGGAACCGATAAAAGCGAGTTTCATTCCCACGGACTGATCATCGAATTTGGGCCATAAAATTCCGGGGGTGTCAAGAAGTTCCAGACTCTTATTCAGACGGATCCACTGTTTTCCCTTGGTGACACCGGGTTTATTGCCGGTCTTTGTCACTGCTTTTCCCGCAAAGGAATTGATAAAAGTAGATTTGCCCACATTGGGAATTCCCGCCACCATGGCACGCACAGGGCGGTTTAAAATGCCCCGTTTTCTGTCCCTCTCGATCTTTTCTTTGCAGGCCTCCTGCACCTTTCCGGATATCGCCTTGAGCCCCGCACCGGATTTGGCATTGATTTCCAGCACATAGATTCCCTGTGCCTCAAACCAGGAACACCAGGCTCTGTTTGCCGCCGGATCTGCCAGATCCGCCTTATTTAACAACACCAGCCTGGATTTGTTCTTTCCAAGCTCGTCTATGTCCGGATTACGACTGGAAAGAGGCATACGGGCATCCACCAGCTCAATGATCAGATCAATGAGCTTAATGTCTTCCTGCATGGCTCTTCTCGCCTTTGTCATATGTCCCGGATACCACTGATAATTCATAAATTCACTCTCTCTTCTCCATATTTACGAAAATCTTCTGCTGAATGATTTTCTATTTGATAAATCCCAGGCCATCGCTTCCGTTTCCAAAATGAAACCAGGCCTGTCCGATAATTGTGCTCTTCTTCACCGGACCGATATTGGCGGAACGGCTGTCTTCACTGCTGTTAAAATTATCTCCCATAACGAAATATTCATCATCACCCAGCTTAATCTCATTCTCCGCAATTCCCGCAGACGCAATCAGATCCATATCTTCATCCCCGTACGCTTTCCCATCCACGTAAAGGATTCCGCTTCTGATCTGCACCTTCTGTCCCGGCACTGCCACCACTCTCTTGACATAATAATGCGCATTCTGATTTCCATTGGGCAAAAAAACGATTACGTCACCCTGCCTGGGAGAGAAAAGCTTATAGGAAAAACGATTCACTAAAATTTCCTGTCCATTTGTCAGTCCCGGCTCCATGGACACGCCGATCACACTGGTCCGAAGTCCTGCAAACCAGGTCAGAACAAAGGCCAGAAATACAGCAACCACAATTCCCAGCACCCAGCTTGCAATCTCCTGAATCAGCGATGCGCTGATGATTTTCTTTTTATGATAAAAGTTCAGGCCTTTACGGCGGTGTCTTCTCATTCGTATATCCCCCTGATTCATTCGGGATTATGATCACAGCTCACAAGCAAGCTTCATGCAGCTGTCTGATATGCACACAGCTGCAACTTTTTTTATATTACCACAAAAATAAAGAGGGCACAACCACAACTGTGGATGTCCCTCTCATATGCATTGTATCCGTTAAGGGATTCGCTCATGCTTTGCAGCAGAACTTATTTCACAACTTCCTTAACCTTTGCAGCCTTACCGATTCTGTCTCTTAAGTAGTTCAGCTTAGCTCTTCTAACTTTACCTTTTCTTACCACTTCAACCTTCTCAACGTTGGGAGAGTGTAAAGGCCATGTCTTTTCAACGCCAACACCATTGGAGCTCTTTCTTACTGTGAAAGTAGCACGGTTGCTGCCGCCCTGCTTCTTTAATACAACGCCTTCGAAAACCTGAATTCTTTCACGGTTTCCTTCTTTGATCTTACCATAAACTCTTACAGTGTCACCTGTCTCGAATTCCGGTACCTCTGCCTTTAACTGTGCAGCTTCAATCTCTTTGATAATTTCGTTCATTGCTTTTCCTCCTGATTCTCGGATGTTCTTAATACGTACTTTCGTAACAGAGGACCATCTCACTTATTCGCAACATTAATAAAATATCATAACTTTCAAACAATTGCAAGCTTTTTCTAATAAACCCAGAAAATATTTTTGGGACAAATTTTCAGTCCCAGTTTTCTCTGCATCAAAAGAGAAATCTGATTATCTATAAAGATGTGCCCGTAGGGAGTATGTCCCTGCTCCAGCATGCAATTAATCAAATATTTTTCCAGAGTAAGTCCGATTCCCTGTTTCCGATAAGTGTCAAAAACAGTCAGCATCCCCATGGATCCCTCTTCATGAAGACCGATAAAACCTGCCAGCTCTTCATCCGAAAATGCGCCGTATATTCTGCCCTCTTTCAGCGCCAGCAGAAGTTCGTCCCGATCGGCCAGTTCATGATAGTTTTCATAAACCACATCTATCTGGCTTTCGTCAAGCGTCCTTATCTCCCACGGCCAGTCCACGGAGAAAGGTATTTTTTTTGTATACACTGCCTGACAGCATGCAGCGCTGCTTTTCTTTCCAAAACGTGCCTTTACGCTGTCCGCCAGGAAATGCTGATGGCATACAAATAATTCGGCTTCTGTATCAGCAAAGGATAAAAGCCTCTCTCCTGCATCTTTATTTTCAGCGGTGACCATATGAATATTGCTTTTTTTGTCCCGAAGCAGAACGCCGTCCGCTCTGACTGCCAGAACTTCGCCGTTTCCTCTTTTTATGCTCTCGATCATATCCATATGCAGAAGCTTATCCTGCTTCAGATATTCCAGTGCACGGCCGGGCAGATTATATTTTTCATAAAGGTCCGGACGCCGCATCTTTGTTCTTTCAATGGACTGCAAAATCCTCCATTTGTCCACTTTTGCATGATCACCGGACAAAAGCACTGTCGGCACAGACTTTTCATGCCAGACTTCCGGTCTGGTGTACTGAGGATATTCCAGCAGGTTTTCGTGAAAAGATTCAAATTCACCGGAATCTTCATTTTTCAAAACGCCGGGAACCATTCGGGAAATCGCATCGATCATAACCATGGCGGGAAGTTCTCCGCCGGTGAGCACATAGTCTCCTATGGAAACGTAATCCGTCACAATCTCTTCCAGTACACGTTCATCAATTCCTTCGTAGTGTCCGCATAAAAATACCAGATTTTCTTCCTGTGCAAAGGCCCTGGCCATATCCTGATTGAATACACTGCCCTGGGGAGTAACATATATCACCCGCAGGGGCTTTTTACGATGATATTTTTCTGCAATCGATTTATAGGCATCAAAAACAGGCTGTGCCTGCATCAGCATGCCCGCGCCGCCTCCATAAGGATAATCATCCACCTTGTTGTGCTTCTCTGTTGTATAATCCCGGATGTTCACCGCATCAATGGAAATCAGTCCCTTGTCGCAGGCACGTCCCAGAATGCTGGTTTTAAGCCCGCCAAGCACCATCTCGGGAAACAGAGTCAATACATGAAAATGCATGTTTGCACCTCCATAAAAATTAATCCAGCAGGCCGTCCAGAATATGAACCTTCATGAAGCCTTCTTCCACATTCACATCCAGAATGCACTGCTTAATCGCCGGCAAAAGCAGCTCTCTTCCATCGGACATTGCAATCTGATACACATCATTTGCCCCGGTCTCAATCACATCCTGTAAAGTCCCGATGACCTTGCTGTCTTCATCCTGCACATCAATTCCTATCAGATCAGCAATAAAGTACTCGTCTTTTCTCAATTTCACCGCATTTTCTCTGGTGACATACAGGCTCTGTCCTCTGTATTTTTCAACATCGTTGATGCTGTCAATGCCTTTGAATTTCAGAATGGCAAACTGTTTGAAAAACCTGACACCTTCAATTTCCAGTACACGGCTTTCCTTTCCGGTATCCAGAATTACGCTTTTGAGCTTCTTAAAACGCCTCACATCATCCGTGGTGGGAAATACCTTCACTTCTCCATGCACACCGTGTGTGGAGGAAATAACGCCTACCTGAAGTCTGTCTTCCATGCAACTCCTGTTCCTTTCATAAAAAACGGGCGCTCACAAAATGTAAACGCCCCTGCTTTTTCAGATGATATCAACATCCACTTTCTTATTGTCTTCCAACGCCGCAGCTTTTACCACAGTGCGGATTGCTTTTGCAATACGGCCCTGTTTGCCGATCACCTTTCCCATATCGGAAGGGGCTACATGAAGTTCGATCGTCAGATTCTTTCCGTTTTCTTTTTCGGTGACGGTCACTTCATCCGGATTATCAACAAGTGCTTTTGCAATCACTTCTACTAAATCTTTCATAATCCACCTCCAGAAGCCGCTGACAAGTTATCCAGAAACTCTTATTTCTCGATCCCTGCAGCTTTGAAGATTTTGCCAACCATTTCTGTAGGCTGAGCACCGTTCTTGAGCCACTTCTTAGCCAGCTCTTCGTTTACTTTGTAGGTGCTGGGATCTGTGTTGGGATCATATGTGCCGATCTCTTCGATGAAACGACCATCTCTGGGAGATCTGGAATCTGCTACGATAATTCTGTAAATAGGATGCTTCTTGTAACCCATTCTTCTTAATCTGATCTTAACTGCCATTTTTCTTTACCTCCAGGTATCAATTAATATTATTTTCTTGGTTTATGCGCTCTGCGCACTTATATCAGAAAGGAAGTCTGAACTTGCCTTTTCTTCCGCCTCTGCCACCCATCATTCCGGGAAGCTGCTTCATCATCTTCTGGCTCTGTTCGAATTGCTTGATGAAGCGGTTTACAACGCTGATATCCACACCTGCACCTTTTGCAATTCGATGCTTTCTGCTGGGATTTAAGAGCTTGGGATTGCGGCGTTCTTCGGGGGTCATGCTCAAAACAATCGCCTCCATGCGCGCCAGCTGCTTTTCATCGATCATGGATTCGATATCCCCCATCTTTGCTCCCATGCCGGGCATCATGCTTAAGATGCTGGACAATCCTCCCATGTTCCTCATCTGCTTCATGCTTTCCAGGTAGTCCTCAAAATCGAACTTACCCTTCTTCATCTTCGCAGCCATCTCTTTTTCTTTATCAGCGTCAATATCTATATTGGCAGAAACCTTATCGATCAGGGAAAGCACATCTCCCATACCGAGAATTCTGCCGGCCATACGATCCGGATAAAACTGCTCCAGATCGGAAAGCTTCTCGCCCATGCCGACGTATAAAATCGGCTTGCCGGTTACGGCCTTGATGGAAAGTGCCGCACCGCCTCGGGTATCACCATCCATCTTGGAAAGGATCACTCCATCAACTGAGACTTTCTCATCAAATTCCTTGGCCACATTCACCGCATCCTGACCGGTCATGGCATCCACCACCAAAATGGTCTGATGTACGGTTACATTTTCTTTGATCTCCTGCAGCTCTGCCATCATGTCTGTATCGATGTGCAGGCGGCCTGCCGTATCCAGAATCACAATGTTGTGACCGTTTTTGTTCGCATGCTCTATTGCTGCTTTGGCGATATTTACAGGCTTGTGTCCGCTTCCCATGGAGAACACTTCAACCTGCTGCTTCTCACCATTTATCTGTAACTGTTCGATTGCAGCCGGACGATATACGTCACAGGCAACCAACAGTGGTTTCTTGCCCTTTAACTTAAACTTGCCCGCAAGCTTTGCTGTGGTGGTTGTTTTACCGGCACCCTGAAGACCGCACATCATGATAACCGTCATCGCCTTACCGGGCTGTAATTCGATCTCCGTGGTTTCTGATCCCATCAGGGCAGTCATCTCTTCGTTGACGATCTTGATTACCATCTGACCGGGATTTAATCCGTTCATCACATCCTGCCCGATGGCCCGCGCTTCCACGGACTTCACGAACTGTTTCACCACTTTGAAGTTAACATCGGCTTCCAGAAGAGCCATCTTAACTTCCTTTAAGGCAACCTTCACATCCTCTTCAGTCAGGCGCCCCTTGCTTCTCAAGTTCTTAAAGACATTCTGCAGTTTATCCGTCAAGCTTTCAAATGCCATTTACGACCTCGCCAAACTCACATTTCTTCCAGAATCTGCCTTGCCAGCAGCTTCACATTCTCTTCGGAACTGATCTTTTCAATCTGCTCCACAGTCTCCTTCACTCTGGAAAACTTCTCCAGCAGATGAAGTCTGCTCTCATATCCCAAAAGCGTCCTGTCACAGCGCTTTATCAGGTCGTGAACGCCCTGTCTGCTGATGCCCTGCTCCTCAGCGATCTCACTCAAGGACATATCATTAAAAACCACATCCTCATAAATCCGACGCTGATGCTCTGTCAGCAATTCCCCGTAAAAGTCATATAACAGACCCTGTTCTACGATTTTTTCCATTCTGAGCACCTCACCTTGGCTATCATACATGAAAAGAAATAAGGTGTCAAGTATTTTTTCTTGACACCTCAGAAAATAATTGCATTTTTTTACAAACAAAGGCTTTCCTGCCGATCAGCGCCTCCGTCAGTTTTTCTCCGAACTGTCTTCGCGTTTTCTGCACAGATAAATATCCAGTTTTTCCTTCATCTTATCCGGAATCTTTCTCTCCACAGGGCACTGTTTCGCATTTGCCATACGCTCTGTAAACGCAGTTAAAAATTCGATATCCTTCACCATCTGGGCAGCTTTCATCACCTTAAGGGTATCATAGCTGTTATGAATGGTTGCCGTGTTGTTGGGCGCGATGCGGGCAAAGGAAACTGCGGGAACGCCTGCATCCGCAAAAGGGGTGGAATCACTGGAATAGACACCATTTCTTGTCTTGATGCCAAATCCCCTTTCACAGCCGAAATATTCGATATAGTGAATCAGTTTTTAATCGGAGGTAGCGCAGGCGATAAAATTACCCATAATACAGCCGATCATGTCCAGATTGATATTTAAGACCGCCTTTTTTAATTCCTCTTCATGATCCCTGCAATATGCCTTGGAACCTAAAAGTCCTCTTTCCTCTGAACCGCACCAGATAAAGCGCAGGCTGTATCTGTGAGGATTTTTGATGAAATGTTCTGCAATTCCCAAAAGTCCAACGCTGCCGGACATGTTGTCGTAAGCGCCCGTAGAAAGCGATGTGGAGTCATAGTGTGCGGTCAGCACAATCATCTCTTCCACTTCACCGTGCAGGTCCAGAACCACATTATGGGAATTTCCCGTATACTCATCCTGCTTTAACACGATTTTAGCGGTTTTTGCATCGTTTCTGACAATCTCGATGGCGTCTTTTGCATTGATATTCACACCGGGAATCTTATTTCCCTTACTCACATAGGTGCGCAGTTCCCGCTGATCGATATCACGGTCACAATAGTTGGCATTGCCATCGTAAGTGATAAAGCCGACTGCTCCGTTTTCCAGAAGATCCTGATAAACCCAGTAGCCCAGATATCCGTCAATCATGACGATTTTTCCGCTGCACTGTTTCAGCGACCAGGCATCTTTGTTCGCCAGATAAAAAAGTTCTGCCTCCACTTCCGTGCTGCCCGCATTAAAATAGCCTTTGCAGGGAATTTCCTTTCCGTCCACGAAAAGGGCTGCCTCATGAATATCCGCCAGCGCCACCTCAAAGGCTTCCAGATGGGCCTGTGCCCCCAGTTTACTGCACTTTTCCTGCAGATATTCCGCACATTTTAACTCCTGTGCTCTGCCGCCCATGCGCACATAGGCGGTATCCTGAAAAATCTGGTCAATCTGCTGCGTATTCAACTGTATTTTCCTCCTTTTTCATCCATAACATTTCTGCCATGCCTATCACAAATTTTCGGCATGGCAGAATGATTTACATATTTGTTCTTACGAGTTTTGGCCGATAGCCTTCTTTTTCCAGCACTTCCATGATTTCGTTCTTATGCTGGGTTCCAAATGCCTCAAGGGTGATGCGCAGCTCCACAGCTGAATTTCTGTTGATGGAAACAAACTGATTGTGTGCCAGCTTAATGACATTGCCCTGGGCTTTTGCAACCACATCCGCCACCTTTGCCAGTTCTCCCGGCTTATCCGGCAGCAGCACGGATACCGTAAAGATACGATCCCGCAGAATCAGTCCCTGCTGCACTACAGATGACATGGTGATCACATCCATGTTGCCTCCGCTTAAGATCGTAACCACTTTTTTGCCCTTTATATCAAGGTGTTTTAAAGCAGCAACGGTCAGAAGGCCGGAATTTTCCACCACCATCTTGTGATTTTCAACCATGTCAAGAAAGGCCACAACAAGCTCCGCATCCTCCACAGTAATGATATCATCCAGATACTGCTGAATATAAGGAAAAATCTTTGTTCCGGGCGTTTTTACCGCAGTGCCGTCGGCAATGGTATTGACGCCGGGCAAAGTGGTCACTTTTCCATTCTTTATGGATTCCTGCATGCAGTTTGCATTGGCAGGCTCCACGCCGATCACCTTGATCTTGGGATTTAAAAGCTTCGCCAGCGTGGAAACGCCGGTTGCCAGTCCGCCGCCGCCGATGGGTACCAGTATGTAATCCACTAAAGGAAGTTCTTTGATGATTTCCATCGCAATGGTTCCCTGACCGGTAGCAACAGCCAGATCATCAAAAGGATGCACAAAAGTATAGCCATATTCTTCTGCCAGTTCATAGGCCTTTGCACAGGCCTCATCATAAACATCCCCGTATAATACCACTTCTGCGCCATAGCCTTTGGTACGGTTCACTTTAATCAGCGGCGTTGTGGTGGGCATTACAATCGTCGCCTTTACGCCATACTGCTTCGCAGCATAGGCCACGCCCTGAGCGTGATTTCCCGCAGAGGCGGTAATAACGCCTTTCTGGCGTTCTTCCTCCGTCAGGGTGCTCATTTTGTAGTAGGCACCTCTCACCTTATAGGCGCCGGTAAACTGCATGTTTTCCGGCTTGATAAAAACTTTCGCTCCCGTCTGTTCACTGAAATAGTCGCTGTAGATCAGCTTAGTCTCCAGCGTAACCTTTTTGACCACCTCGGAAGCTTCTTCAAATTTTTCCAGCGTAAGCATTTTCTCGTCCATCATTATTCCTCGTCCATCTTCACATCAAACAACGCATTCACAAACTGATCTGCGTCAAACTTCTGTAAATCCTCTATTTTCTCACCCACACCGATATATTTCACCGGGATATCCAGCTCCGATTCAATGGCAACTGCAATGCCGCCCTTTGCCGTTCCGTCCATCTTGGTTAAAATAATGCCGGTAAGATTTGCAACCTCGGCAAATTCTCTGGCCTGTACCAGCGCATTCTGCCCTGTAGTGCCGTCCAGAACCACCAGATTTTCCCGGTGTGCATCGGGAAATTCCCGATCAATGATGCGGTTCATTTTCTTTAATTCTTCCATCAGATTCTTCTTATTATGAAGTCTTCCGGCTGTGTCAATCAAAATTACATCCGCATGGCGGGCTTTCGCCGCGCTCACTGCATCAAACACCACGCTTGCAGGATCAGAACCCTCTTTGCCGCCGATCATGTCCACCCCTGCACGGTTCGCCCACTCCGCCAGCTGATCACCTGCTGCCGCACGGAATGTATCCGCAGCAGCGATCAATACCTTGCGTCCATTGCCCTTTAACTTGGCTGCCAGCTTGCCCACCGATGTGGTTTTTCCCACGCCGTTTACACCGATCACCAGCACAACAGACTGCTTTTCTTCAAAATCATAAGCGGTTTCGCCCACATGCATCTGCTCCCGGATGCTGTCAATCAAAAGCTGACGGCACGCCTCCGGCTCACGGATTCCCCGCTCCTTCACCTGCTTTTTAAGCCGGTCCAGAATTTCCGATGTGGCATTCACGCCCAGATCTCCCATGATCAGGATTTCTTCCAGCTCCTCATAAAAATCATCATCAATCGCTGAAAATCCGGAAAAAATGGAGTCGATTCCATGTACGATGTTATTTCTTGTTTTCGTCAGACCTTCTTTCAGTCTGGCAAAAAAGCCTTTCTTTTCTTCACTCATATTTATCGCCTTTCTAATCCGTCAGATCCTTATCGATCAGGTTAACGCTCACCAGCGTGGATACGCCCTTTTCCTGCATTGTGATACCATACAGCCGGTCAGCCGCTTCCATGGTACCGCGTCTGTGGGTGATGACGATGAACTGGGTATGAGCGGTCAGCTTATGCAGATACTTTGCATAACGTCCCACGTTGCTGTCATCCAGCGCGGCCTCAATTTCGTCCAGAAGACAGAACGGGGAGGGCTTCAGGTTCTGAATGGCAAATAACAGAGAAATTGCAGTCAGCGCTTTTTCTCCGCCGGAAAGCTGCATCATATTCTGCAGTTTTTTACCCGGCGGCTGGGCGATGATACGGATTCCCGCTTCCAGAATATCCTCATCCTCCATCAGCTCCAGCGTACCTTTACCGCCGCCGAACAGTTCTTTGAATACTTTATCAAATTCTCTGCCGATTTCCGCGAATTTTTCCTTAAACTGGCGGCGCATTGCGCTGTCGAGCTCCGTGATGATGTTGGTCAGCGTCTTCTCCGCCTCCACCAGATCATCATGCTGTGTTTTTAAGAAAGTATATCGCTCCATCAGATTTTTATAATCCTCAATGGCATTGACATTGACATCCCCCAGCTTGCGGATGGCATCTTTCACAGCCGCTGTGCTGCGCTTCATTTCCGCCAGATCCGTCATGGTTTCATCCCGCAGGGATGCCGCATCACTCAAGGTGATTTCATACTCATTCCACATATAGTTGATCTGGCTTTCAATGGATTCCTCCAGTCGTTCCTTCTGGGCGTTTAATCGATAAACTTCCTTGTCCAGCGCACTCATGCGGCCAGACAGTTCTTCCCGCTCTGCAAAGAAATTTTTCTGTTTTGCAGACAGCTCATCCTTTTTGGCGGTATCTGCATTCAGCTTATTCTGTGCATCATTCTGGGAAGTATGGGAAGCTGCAATCGTCTTTTGGATTTCAGCTATGTTTTTCTCTTTGTCTTCAATCCCTTCCTGACCGGTTTTGATTTTCTCCAGAACCTCTTCCAGTTCTGCCGTATAGCGCTGGATTTCTCCGGCGATACGATCGATATTTTTCTGATAAAAGCCCAGCTGCTGACGGATCTTTTCCACTTCCAGTTCCCGCTCGTTTAAAGAAGCAGTCTGGGAGGATTCCTCTCTGCGCCGTTTATCCAGTTCTTCCTGGAAAACAGAAATCTGTTCCTCCACGCTCTTTTCCAGCCTCTCAGACTCTGCCAGCTCTTTTACGATCGTTTCTTTCTCTTTTTTGATCTCCTGAACCTGATTTTCGATTTCCTCTTCTTCTTTTTTGAGGGAATCAAAGCCGGCTTCCGTCTGTGATTTCTTTTCCTGAGCCGACAACACATTCAAACGTGCCGTATTCTGTCTGATAAAAGCCTCCTGCAGCTTTGCCCTGGATTCTTCCAGATCCATGCGCATCCGGTTTCTGAGCTTCTTGGTCTGTTCAATATCATCCAGAAGAGCGTCAATTTCCTGCAGGGTCTTTTTTACTTTGTTCTCCAGTTCTTCCATTTCACGGCGTCTGCCCAGAAGATTGCTGCTATTTTTAAAAGCACCGCCGCTGATGGCACCGCCCGGCACCAGAAGCTCGCCTTCCAGCGTTACAATTCGAAGGGTATGGCTGTATTTTTTTGCCAGGCGCACTGCGTTATCCACCTGATCCACCACAATAATGCGGCCCAGCAGAGATTTTGCAACATCTGCATAAGCGCTTTCGGTGGTCACCAGATGATGGGCAAGCCCCAGCACGCCTTTTTCGGAGAGCACTTCTTTCTGCTTAAACTCCTGCGCGTTCTTTATGCTGGTCAGCGGTAAAAAAGTGGCTCTGCCGCCCCTGGACTGCTTTAAATACGCAATCATCTTCTTGGCGGTTTCTTCATCCTCGGTTACAACATTCTGAATGCTGCCGCCGAGTGCTGTCTCAATGGCGGTTTCATACTTTTTATCCACCTTGATGATGTCTGCCACCACACCGATGATGCCCTTTGTGTGATCCTTCTGCTCCATGACCCGCTTAACGCTGCCGCCGTAGCCTTCATAGCGTTCGGTCAGGTTGTTTAAGGCGTCCAGCTTCGATTTGTCCTGGTGGTACAAAACCTGGGTATCTCGCAGCTTCTTGTCCTTCTTTGCCAGCATTTCGCGAAGTTCTGACAATTTCTCCTCCATGCCGGTCTGGGAATCATTGAGCCTTGCTATTTCTGCATTCACTTCTTCGAATGCCGTTTCCAGCGCTTTGATGTTTTCTTCCTGCTCCACTTCATCGGACTTTGCCCGCAGCAGTCTGGAATTCAGTTCAGCTCTGCGGATCTGAACCTGTTCCTGCATGGTATCAAAACGTCCCATCCTGGACTTGATTGCCGCACGCTGATTCAAGGTATCAATAATGGTATTTTTGCCGGATTCGATGGAACTGTTCAGCTCCGTAATACGATTCTGCACCTCATTTAACTTATTCTGTGCTTCTTCGCGGCTGGTATTGAGCTGCTCAAAATGCTCATCAAATTCTTTCTTCTCCTCCAGAATCTGATCCATTTCTGCATTTCTGGAATCGATTTCCTGCTGCAGCGTTTCACGGCGGCTCTTTAAGTGCTGCTCATTGCCCCGGACGGAATTGATCTGTTCCTTTAAAACCGCGATTTCACCTTCCAGCTTTCCTCTTAACACAGAAGTATCCGTAAGCTGGGCTCTGGCTTCTTCCATCTCTTTTTCAAGATGTTCGATTTCCGCCTGAATCCGCTCATACTCTTCCCGGATTCCTTCATATTTTGCCGTAGTCTGAGAAAGATCCCCGGAAGCAATGGTATATTTTTCCTCTACCAGGGCAAGCTGCTCCCGGATTCGGGTGCTCTCCAGCAAAAATACGTTCACATCCAGAGTCTTTAATTCTTCTTTTTTCTTTAAGTAAATCTTTGCCTTCTCAGATTGCTTTTCCAGCGGTCCCACCTGTTTTTCCAGCTCGGATAAAATATCCGTCACACGAGTCAGGTTCTGCTTCTCAGATTCCAGTTTTTTGACCGCTGCATCTTTTCTGCGCTTGAACTTTACAATTCCGGCAGCTTCGTCAAACAGCTCTCTTCGCTCTTCCGGCTTACCACTTAAGATCTTGTCAATCTGGCCCTGTCCGATGATGGAATAGCCCTCTTTACCGATACCGGTATCATAAAAAAGTTCATTCACGTCTTTTAAGCGGCAGGGTGTGCCATTGATCAGATATTCACTTTCACCGGATCGATAAAGTCTTCTGGCCACCGTCACTTCATCATAATCAATTGCCAGGGAATGATCACTGTTGTCCAGAGTGATTGCCACATAAGCATAGCCCAGGGGTTTTCGCAGTTCGGTACCGGAAAAAATAACGTCCTGCATGGACGCACCGCGCAGCTGCTTGATTCTCTGCTCTCCCAGCACCCAACGCACCGCATCCGCAACATTACTCTTTCCGCTGCCGTTCGGTCCCACAATACCGGTAATACCATTGTGAAACTGAAAATGAATCTTATTGGCAAAGGACTTAAATCCGTGTACTTCAATACTCTTCAAATACATGAATCGTTACTGCTCCTTTATCTGTCCTTTTCTCAAATACATGATTGCTTCATAAGCGGCCTGCTGTTCAGCAGCCTTCTTCGTACGCCCCCGGCCGCTTCCGATTACCTGCTCATTTAAAACAGCATCCACCAGAAATTCTTTGTTATGATCCGGTCCGGCTTCTCCTTTTAATTCATAGGAAAAACGGCTGCCTGCCTCCGTCTGTATCAGTTCCTGCAAAACGGTTTTGCTGTCATAAAACAATATCTTATTTTCCAGATCGGAAAGTACAAAACGATGGATAAAGTCATGCGCAGTTTGAAAACCGCCGTCCAGATACAGCGCACCGATCACTGCCTCCATGGCGTCCGAAGTGATGGAATCTCTGTTGCGTCCGCCTGTAGCCTCTTCTCCCTTTCCCAAAAGCATATAATTTCCCAGCTGGAGGTCTTTTGCACAATAAGCAAGCGCGGGCTCACATACCATGGAAGAACGCAGCTTTGTCAGCTTTCCCTCCGGCATCTGAGGATTTTCATGAAATAAAAAATCACTGGAAACCAGTTCAAGCACCGCATCCCCCAGAAATTCCAGCCGTTCGTAATCCTTTAATTTATTAATTTTCTGTTCGTTCGCATAAGAGCTGTGCGTTAAAGCCTGTTTCAAAAGTCGTCTGTCTTTAAACTGATAGCCGATTTTCTGCTCCAGCTCTTCCAATGTATATTCCTGTGTCATATTCTCCCTCATATCACAGGCCGGGCAATAATCTGCCCGGCCCGATAAAGCCCGGTATCCACCAAAGCCAAATGATCTTTTATCGAATATTGATCAAACCTGTCAGGCATTCCTGATCAATTCCACAGCTTCTCCTACTGTGACAATTTTCTCTGCCGCTTCCTGAGAAATTTCGATATCAAACGCTTCTTCAATTCCCATCACAATCTGATAAACATCCAGAGAATCTGCGCACAGATCTCCGACAAATGTAGTATCTTCCGTAATTTCTTCGGGGTCAACGCTAAGTACCTCTGCAATAATTTCTCTCAGTTTTAAAAATTCCATGATCAGCCTTCTTTCTCTGCTGCAATGCTCGCCCCAATCTTACCTATGATGTCCTGTTGCTTGAATGTCACACACTGCAGAATTGTATTTTTCACTTCAACAGCCTTGGAGCTTCCGTGGGTCTTTACCACAAGTCCTTTTAAGCCAAGCAGCGGCGCACCGCCGTACTCTGCCAGATCAAAGGCCTTTAAAGTCTCCTTTAAAGCAGGCTTTACCAAAAGAGCGCCGATTTTGCTGCGCAGCGAAGTCATCATGCCGGCTTTCACTTTCTTGATCAGAGTACCGCCAACACCTTCATAAAGCTTTAAAATCACATTGCCTACAAAGGCTTCACAGACAATCACATCCGCTACACCTGCCGGAATATCTCTTGCCTCAACACTGCCGATGAAATTGATATCCTTACATTCCTTCAGCAAAGGAAAGGTCTCCTTCACCAGCGCATTACCCTTTTCCTCTTCCGCACCGATGTTAACAATCCCGACTCTGGGATTCTTGATTCCAACAATATTTTCCATGTAAATAGAACCGATTTTTGCAAACTGAACCAGGTGGGACGGTCTTGCATCCACATTCGCGCCACAGTCAATCAGCAAAGCAGCTCCGTTCTGCGTAGGAATCAGCGGAGCCAGCGGCGGTCTCTCAACACCCTTGGCACGTCCCACCAGAACCTGTCCTCCTACCAAAACGGCACCTGAGCTTCCTGCTGATACGAAAGCATCACATTCCCTGCTCTTTACCATGCCCAGACCCTTTACAATAGAAGAATCCTTTTTTTTGCGGATTGCATTTACCGGCGGTTCGCTGGTCTCAATTACCTCTGTTGCGTTAACCACTTCCACCTGCTCTTTCGGATAAGTCAAAGAAGCCAACTGTTCGTTGATAACCTCCTGCTTTCCCACCAGATACACTTTCACACGCTTGTCAGCCTGTACTGCCTCGACCGCTCCTTTTACAATCTCTGTCGGCGCATTATCGCCGCCCATAGCATCCACTGCCACTTTTACAAAATCAGCCATCCTGACTTCCTCCCATTTTATTTCAGATTACGACAGCACAGATTGACAAGGACACACTCTGTAAGTCATGCCCTTGTCAACCTGCACTACTTTTTACTATACTAAAATAAGAGATAAAAATCAAGAAGCAGTTCATATCAAAACAACAACAGCACTTTTTCTGTTTTGGGGCATGAAGAAAGGGCTGAGCAGAATGGCCGATTCCTCAGCTATTCTGCAGCAGCCCCGCCTGTTGTCTCCATCTAAAAATCTGAACGGTTAAAGTCATTCGTTTTCCCGTTCGGCTTCTTCATTCCGTGCATTCATCAAACTGTCCTCGCTGTCATCTTCCAAAACAGCTTCCGGCAATACCATGCGCACCTTGGTAATTCGATTTTGCTGCACATCTTCCACAGTAAGCTGAATGCCCTCCTGCGTTGTGACCTGATCGCCTTTTTCCGGCATGCGGTCCAGAATCTCTATAATAATACCGCCGATGGAATCATAATCCTCACTGTCAAGGCTGGTACCGATGGCATCATTGATATCGGAAAGCTTCATGCCGCCTTCCACAAGGTATTCCCTCTCTCCTACAGTCTGAATGAAATTATCCTCATCTGCATCATATTCATCGCGGATTTCGCCAACGATTTCTTCCAGTAAATCTTCCAGCGTGATCATTCCCACACAGGAGCCGTATTCATTGAGAACAAACGCAACATTGAATGGCTGCTCCCGCATTTCGATCATCAGATCTGCGGTCTTTTTATATTCATATGTGTAGTAAGCATCCCGCAGGATATTACGAATATGGAAATCATCCCGGTTTGCAAAAAACATAAAATCCTTGATATTGACAAGACCGATTATGTTGTCATTGTCATCCTGGTAAACCGGAATTCTGGTGTACATGTTGTCCTTAAAAATTCTGAAAAGCTCGTCATAACCAGCTTCAACGCTGACAGTGCTCATATCGATACGTGGAATCATGATATCCTTTGCAATCGTATCTGAAAATTCAAACACATTGTAAATCATCTCACGTTCCTCGGATTCGATGACACCATCCTCATGGCTGACATCAACGTAGGTTTTCAGTTCGGTTTCTGTCATCTGGTTCAACTTCTTATTGGGGTCAACGTGCAAAAGAAACATGATGCCCCATGACAGCTTATCCACAATAAAGATTACGGGGGTCAGCACCTGCATAAGAAAATAGATGATTCTTGCGTATGTCATCGCCAGTTTTTCCTGTGCGATCATCGCAGCATTCTTCGGCACAATTTCACCGCACAACAGCACCACTAAGGTGAGCACACCTGTGGAAAATCCAACAGCAGCGCTGCCAAAATATTTGGTGGCCCATACGGTAACCAATGAAGATGCTGACATGTTGACGATGTTATTACCGATCAAAATGGTGGAAATCATCTTGGAATTATTATCCAGGACTTTCTGAAGGACGGCTGCAGTTTTATTGCCTTCCTCCACAAGGGAACGAACCTTTACGCGGTTAACGGTTGTGAGAGCTGTCTCAGCGGAGGAGAAAAAGGCGGAAAGGCCAATTAAAACCACCACGGACAGAAGTTGTATGACACCAGAGGTATCCAAAAAAAATCACTCCTTCTTCAATAAATATTTTGGATAATCTTACAAAAAATTCAAAAGGTTGTCAAGTTAAGAGCATACTCAGAATATAAATTAAATATAAAATCGTTGCTGTAAACAGTAACATAAAATTTTTGAAAGGAAGCCGTGCTATGGAACGAGCGAGAGATGCGAAATTACAGCCGCAGTCAAAGGCGGTTGTGCTGATAAAATGCCTGCTTGCCGCTTACCTTCTGACCGGAGGTACCCTGCTGCTTCTGGCGCTTTTACTGTACCGTTTGCAATTGTCTGAATCAATTGTAAACATCGGAATACTTGTCATTTACATACTGGCATCCTTTTTGTCCGGTTTGCTTTCCGGTAAATGCATGCAGGAAAAAAGGTTCCTATGGGGTCTGCTCGCAGGCACCCTCTACTTTTGCATCCTGGCAGTTTTGACGCTGATTGTAAACCACTCCTTCACGGATCTGGGAAATCAGTTTTTCACCACGCTGATGATCTGCGCCGGCAGCGGAATGCTGGGGGGAATGGTCAGCTGATGCTGCCGCTCCCCGGTCCGTTTCCTCTTTGGCCAGTTCCGTCAACGGAATCTCAAGTGCCTGATAAAGCTTTACCACTGTAAAAACGCCCGGATTTTTCGTCGTTCCGTCCACGATATGTAAAATTGTGGTCAACGGCACCTTTGCCTGTCTGGAAAGAACATAGTAGGAAAGTTTCTTTTCCTTACAGCAGCTTTCAATTCTTTCTCCAATTCTGTTCTGTCCCATTTTTATCCTCCTGTGCATCCGAATTTGATCGTACTTCCATATTTGGTTACACAGGTTTATTCTCTTTTCAGGGGAAAAAGTCACAACGACAAAAATCGTTCGGCATATTTTCATCCGAACGATTTTCATTTTGCTTTTTGAGCGCAGCAGTCAGTTTCTTGATGTCTGCGGTGCCTCTCCTGCGCAGGCGGTCATGAAATAGCCTTCCGGTGCCTGAACCCAAAACAGCCGGGCGCTTTTATTGTCCGCTGTCTTTTCCGAAATCCTTCTGTTTTTCCAATCCACTGTAAGATTGGAAAAACCCAGAGACATGCCCTTTCCTGTCAGTTTCATATAGCTTTCCTTGGCCGTCCAGTCTCTGAAAAAAGCTTCTGTCGCCTCCCGGGACAAAAATCCTCTCTCCGGCTGTATGCCGTCGCTGCATGGAGCATTTTTTTCCCGGACATCGTCCAGCAGATAACTCTTAGAGTCAATCTCATAATATCTGCAAAATTCCGCCGCTTCTTTCGGCGTCATAAAATGACGAAGCATCCCCGTCCTGATTTTTTTCCCCTGCTGAATGTCCACTCCTACCGGCTGACGGCACAGCGCACAAACCGCATAATCTCCGGAATGAGACAGACTGATATAGAGCGGCTGCTGTCCTTTCCGGCGCTTTACCACCGGTCTGCCGCCGGCTTCATAAAAAATTTCTTCATAAGAAAGTTCTTCCTGCCTGACTGCATATTCCGCCAGAAAGCCGACAGCCAGCGATGCAGCTCTTGCTGACAGCATTTTGCAGGCATCCGCTTTTTTTTGCCGCACTTCAGGCAGCTTTTCATATACTTTTCTCTGCAGTGTCTCTTCATACAGTGGACGGACATCGGCCAGATAGATCCTGATCCGCCCCTCTTCCAACATCATTCCACCACGGTCAGATAGTTTGTCACCGCATAAACGATCTGACCATTATAGTTTAATTTCGTCCAGCCTTTATCCTTATCGATTCCGACACGTACCGCCGTAGCATCACCGGTCAGCTGTCCCACTACCTGAGAAGGCTCACCGGTAGTCGGGATATTGCGCAGATTGGTTTCTCCGCTCTTGGCTTTCACGTTACCCGAAGCCGCCACAAAATGCATTCCGTTCTCCGGATTTTCAGCGGTAGGCTTTTCCTGTTCCTTATAATCCATGCTGGTAGCAAGCAGACGGGAAGACGCATATACCACCTGTCCATTCACCTCAAGTCTGGACCAGCCGGTATCATCACTTCCGCTGACACCGGTACGAACCACCGCTTCTCCATAGCTCAAAGTTCCCACAATTTTTCCGGTCTCTGTACTGGGCAGATCTCGCAGATTCACTTTGTCACGGGCTGTCACCGCTTCACTGACCGCTTTAAAAGTCAAACCGCCCACCGTGCTGGTCTGGCCGGAGGAAGCGTTCTGACTGTTTGTCTGTCCTGCCTGTGTGCCCGCTGTCTGCGAAGAAGCAGAATCGCCTCCTGCAGCATTTCCGGAAATGTCTGTGGTCAGGAAATTGTGTACCGCATACAGCTTCTGTCCATTATAAATCACACGATCCCAACCGTTGGACCCGACACCGGTTCGCTGCACGGTTTCTCCGTTTTTCAACAGATAAACCACCTGGCTGCCTTCCGTGGTAGGAATATTGCGCAGATTGGTTTCATTCTTTGCAGTCACCGTTTCATTCACTTCCGTAAAATTCAGCCCTACCTCCGGATTGGCTTCCACAATTTCCGCAGGCGCAGAGTCCTTCGCCTCAGCTTCCTGACTGTAGCCAAAATATGCCACATTGACGTCCACCTTACCTTTGATTCCGGCTACCGTCCCCTGGCTGGTATACTGCCACATCGCATGCTTACCGCTGTAGGACGATGCACCGGTCTGCGGAAACGGCTTTTCCGGATACTGAGAAACCCAGACTCTGTAGCGATTCTCCAGTGTGTTCATATTCCACTGGGCACTGCCCTCCATCTCATTGCGGGAAGCATAAAACATGGGCGTATAGCCGCTCGCTGCAATGGTATCCAAAAATGCACAGGCAAGATTGGTCCGTTCTTCTTTTGTCAGATTATACTGTCTGCTGTCCGATGACTGAAAGCCCTCACAGTTAAAAGCCACAGGATATGTGATCTTATATTTTGAAATGAAGCTCGCCACCCAGGCCGCTTCTTCTTTCGCTTCCTGTTGGCTGACTGCGGTGGAGAAAAAGTACGCACCCACTTTAATGCCGTTTTTCGTAGCTTCCTGCAGGTTATACCGCGCCCCCGGATCCTCATAAATGATGCCCGTTGTCTTTGTGCGGTATCCCACACGAATCATGGCAAAATCCACGCCCGCATTTTTCACAGCCGCCCAGTCAATGGTCCCCTGATACTTGGAAACATCAATGCCCAGGGTTGCCTCAGCAGTCTCTCCTTCCGGAATCTGGACTGTACTCACTTCCACAGTAGCCCCTGTTCCCACGTTCTGCGCTGTCTTTGTGGAAGTCTGAGGATCTTCTGCATCGTCCATCGTGCCCACTTCGGCCGCTACCACGCTTTCTTCGGCCGCAGTGCTGCCGGCTTCTGCGTCTTCCTCTACCTGTCCCGCTGCGTCTGCCGCGCCGCTTTCACTGCCTGCAGCTTCTGCCGAAACCGTTGTTTCTTCCTGACTTTCAACGCTGTCCGCATTCTCAGTCTCTGTGCCATCCGCATCCTGTGTCCCGGATGTCTCAGCTTCCTGTGCTGTCGTCTCCTGACTTACAACAGATTCTGCCGCTGCCGGCTGTGTTGTATCTTTTTTCAAAATCAAGACCACCAGCACGATGATCAGAATTACACCTGCAATCGCCGGAAGTATCACAATCAACGGCTGAAAGTCCGCATGTCTTCTACGTCTCTTTTTTTTCTTTGCCATTTTTTCTCTCCTGTCTTTAAAAAAAGAACGAAAAATCTGACAGTTTTCATTCAAAAACTGTCAGATCCTATTATACTTCCGTATCATATTTTCCTGCAAGCACCCGAAGCGCAAATTAAAGAAAAATTAAAGGTTGATTTAAGACTGTTCAGGCGCATCTGCCGTTTCTGCTAAATGCGCTCATCATTTCCGAAAAGCTTCTCTTCCCACTCATCCATTCGCTCAGGTGCCATGTCCAGCTGATACTGCTTTCTGATTTTCTCAAACTGCTCAAAATCATCGCTTTTTCTTTCGCAGTTCCAGGCCTGATAATAAAACCAGGCCGCCCGTTCAGGAGACACATCCCCCTGAAAGGCTGTGCTGTAAAAATTTCCGAGTTCTCTGGAGGCAACCGCAAGCTCATGCGCGTCTTTTGCACGGTTTGCAGCCTCAATGTAATGCTCCTCCACCAGATCCATCAATTTCTGCTTTTCAGCCGGATTCTGGATACCAAACTTCGTTATCGCCTCATGATACCAGGACCGTCCCAGCTCCAGGCAGGCCTCGCTGCTCCCCTGAGCCTTTGCCGCCTGATACCATTTACGGGCAGCTTCTTCGTTCTTTCCGTTATACTCCCGTCCAAGATTGACCTGTGCCCATACATCACCGGCCTGTGCGGCCTTTCTCAGCCAGCAGATGTACTCGATTCTGTTGTCGCCAAACAGCCCCTCCTTCGTATAGCCCTGTGCAAGCGCTTTCATGGATTTTACATCCCCCTTTTTCGCCTGCATCGTCAGCCACTCCAGTGCGGCCTCACGGTCCTCCAGCTGCTTATAGGACATCCCAACCAGATACTGGGCGTTGTCATTTCCCTCATATGCTGCCTGGGAATACAGTTCCAGCCTGGCCTGGGCAAGTCTGGCCACAAAATCCTCATCATCCTTTTGCGCAAGAGACTGCATTTCCCGCTTTGCCCACTTTTTGCCGCGGTCCATGGCAAGCACGGTCTTTTTGAATTCTCTGTTTTCTTTTTTCTTACTTTTGCTGCTTAAAAAAAGCATTTTTCTCCTCTTTATATGCAGCGGCTTCAGGCGCCGGAAATCTCCGGTTTTAATTAGACTGCTTAAAATCTCTTCCGGTTCTCTTCTTATAAATCTCGTTCAAAGCGCCCATGTCTTTTTTGTACTTCGCAATTTCTTCCCCGCTGCAGCTTCCCTTGTCCATCACCCGTAAGCAGGTATCAAAATATGCTAAAAGACGGTATACCGACTGTACCATATATTTATCTGTTTCACAAATTTTTGTCTGATAAGCGATCGCCTTGTCGCAATAGCTCTTTGCCGCCTTGTAATCTGTGAAGATCTCGGCAATCAAAGTCATATTATAACAGGCAACGCCCAGATTATAAACATTTTCTGCGGTTTTATTTTTATTATAAAGCTCAGAATACTTTGCCAGCCCCTGGTTTGCATATTTGACAATATCCTCTCTGTTGTCCACGTCTTTGCACTGTGCATACGCCAGCGCCAGTCTCAAACAGTTTCCGGCCATCAAAGACTCCAGCTTCGGGTTGGGTTTCATCTGAATCATCTTTTCACAATATGTCAGAGACTCCTTAAAATGCTCTGCCGCTTTCTCACTCTTTTTCTGAAGCGTATATATGCTGCCCAGCTGATGATGACTGCCCTGCAGAACGTGCAGACTGCCAAATTTCCCTTCATACCCCTCTGTCAGAACTGCATATTCAATGGCCTTTTCACCATCCGCTGCCGCAGCGTCCAGATGGGCATCTGCCTTTTCACCCAGTCCTGCTTTCGCTGCCAGCTGTGCATAGATTTCACATCTGTGCAGATGCATTTCCGCATAGTAAAAAGCCACCTCTTTTAGGTTGTCTTCATTGCTGACCTGATTCAGTCTTTCAAAAGTCTTCTCGATTTCTGCCAGTGCCTCTTCGGTTTTTCCCAGTCTCATCTTCAGAATTGCGCTTCCCTTGATCGCTTCGCATGCCAAAAGCTGATACTGAATCGCTTTCGACTCAAAGTATGCATGATCCATCACTTCTCTGATCTCAGAAAACAGTTCCAATGCCTCCGGATATTTGCGTTCCGCAATCCTCTTGTCAGCCTGCGCGAATTTGTCTCTTGCATTTGAAATATAAATGTCCATTTTACCCTCCTGTAATACCTTCATTGCGGCAGCTTTCCATGTATTTTATCCCTTCATATGTAAAAAGCTGTCGCCCCTCAGAACAATATACCATACTGATGGGCGATATGTAAATGAAAAAGATGACTGAACTATCGTTCAATAGGCAGCTACTGTTACTGTTCACAGTAACCGGACACTTGCCATAGCTGCCTGCCCGCCAATGGAATATTTGGGCGGACCTGAAAAAAAAGCAGTGAACAAACGTTCACCGCCTTTTTCCCTTTGGTTTATTTGTTATACCTACAGCAGATGTGCTCTTAACTCTTCTGCACTCTTTGCGCTCAGATAAGCCGGAGCAATATCAAACACGGTCTTGCAGCCGCTCAAGCCTTCTTTATTCATGCGGTATGCTGCTCTCGCATAAGCGACAATAACAGAACCTGTGAACTCAGGATTGGAATCCAACTTTAAGCTGTATTCAATCACATGCTTATTTTCTTTAGCCATACCGGTCACACCGGTACGGATTACGCTGCCGCCGTGAGGCAGTCCGCTGTGGTCGCGCTTCATCTCTTCTTCTGTGATGAAGTGCACGGTGGTATCATAATCGGAGAAGTAGTTGGGCATGGTCACAATTTCCTGCTCGATTTTTGCAAGATCAGCGCCTTCCTCAGCCACCACAAAACATTCTCTGGTATGCTTTTCTCTTGTGGTCAGCTCCGGATTGCTGCCGCTTCTTACCGCTTCCTGGGCTTCCGGAACCGGAATAGTGTACTGTCTGCAGTCCTTTACTCCAGCAATTCGTCTTACTGCATCAGAATGTCCCTGCGATACGCCCTTGCCCCAGAAAGTATAATCATGACCTTCGGGCAGCACGCAGTTGGCATACAGTCTGTTTAAGGAGAACATGCCGGGATCCCAGCCGCAGGAAATAATACCGATTTTGCCGGCTGCTTTTGCAGGGACATCCACCGCCGCGAAATGTTCCGGAATCCTTGCATGAGTGTCGAAGCTGTCAACCACATTATACATTGCCGCATATTTGGGAGTCTGTACCGGCAGATCGGTTGCACTGCCGCCGCACAGGATCAAAACGTCAATTTCATCCTGCATATGCTCCAGCTCATCTGCAGAAAGCACCTTTGCACTCTTTGTTCTCACCTGCAGATTTTCAGGATTGCGGCGTGTGAACACCGCTGTCAGTTCCATATCGGGATTCTGGCAAATTGCACTTTCCACGCCTTTTCCCAGATTGCCATATCCTAATATACCAATTCTGATCATTGTCTAATCTCCTTTAGCACTTTAACGTTGGAACATTTTACCGGTCGAAAATGTTCCCTTTCGTATTCTAGCACAATTTTTTGAAATGTAAAACATTTTTCTTGCCTACGGCAGAATTTCTCTTTATACCTCACTTCCGGCAGCATATGCCTCCAGATCCTCAAGCAGTTTCTCCCAGGCCTCCTCATGTTCAACATAGTATTTCGGGCATTTTTTACCGCTGGAATCGTAGTGTCGAAGCACCGCAGACGGGCCCAGGTCGTATTCCTTTAAAAGCCATCCCAGAAGCTGAATCAGCGAATCGTAAGTGGCATCTTCAAACTTCCCATTCTCCTGCAGGTAGCAGCATTCTATAGAAATAGAGTTATAATTGTGTTCTTTTACCGCATAGCCGATTTCAGAAAGCGGAAGGCACTGAATAATTTCCCCCTCATAGCCGATCACAAAATGCGCCGAAGCCGATGTTTCACCCGTGATTCCCAGATTTTCAAAATAGCTGCGGTTCTGTGCTGCGCTGGTTCCGGCATTGGCTGTATAGTGAACAAAAATTTCCGTCACTTCGGGAAGTTCTTCGCCGGGGCGGGAATATTCATTGGGTGTGAGAAATTTTTCCGTAATGACAGGTTTTATGGAATCATTTTGATTTACAAATTCTTCGTCAAGCTGTTTGCTTTGGCTGAATACAGCCTGATTTTCTTCCTCTTCTGTCCGGTTCCAGATAAAAGAACCGATTTTCCATAAGCCCAATACGAGAGCAATCATCATTAAAGCACAAACTGCTGCAAGCACCAGACGGGCGATCATCACCTGACGGCGGCGCTTTTTTCTGCGCAGCGCTTTTCCTCTCCGGATCTGCTCATAATCATCATATCTTCTGCTGTCCGCATAATATGCTTTTTTTCTTTGGTCTTTTCCCATACAAAAACTCCCCGTCATAAGATGCCTTTTTGTGAAAAGTCCTGTCGCATTGGGCTATTGGCTTTTCATAAAAGCATCCTATCACAGGGAGTTATATCTGCTATTAATGAAAACTGAATATTTTCTTAATATTATGCAATTTTGTCACCTGCAGATGTTCAAAGCATACAAAGCTTAGGATGTGGGTGCAGATCTTTCCCCTACACCAGCTTATTCTGCATCAGTCTTCTCTTCGGCAATCGCAATACCCAGCTCTGTAAGCTGCTTATCATCAACCACATTCGGGCAGTCTGTCATCAGACAGGAAGCATCCTTTACCTTCGGGAATGCAATTACCTCACGGATGCTGTCCGCATGAGTCAGCAGCATGCACAGACGGTCAAGGCCGTATGCCAGTCCTGCGTGAGGAGGTACTCCGTATTTGAAAGCATCCAGAAGGAAGCCAAACTGCTTATGTGCCGCTTCTGTGGTGAAGCCCAAAGCGGTGAACATTCTTTCCTGAACATCATCCTGGAAAATACGGACAGAGCCGCCGCCCAGCTCTACGCCGTTTAATACAATATCGTAAGCCTTTGCGCGAACCCTGCCGGGATCTGTTTCCAGTAAAGGCAGGTCTTCTTCCATGGGCATGGTGAAAGGATGGTGCATTGCCATGAATCTGTTCTCTTCATCGCTCCACTCAAACTGAGGGAATTCCACAACCCAGAGGAAGTTAAATTTATTGTGGTCGATCAGCCCCATCTGTTCTCCCAGTTCCAGACGAAGTGCGCCCAGAACGCTCCATACGATATTTGTCTTGTCAGCCGCAAACAAAAGCAGGTCTCCGGGCTGTCCATCCATCGCACTCACCAGAGCGGCAAGCTGCTCTTCTGTCATGAATTTTGCAAAAGAAGATTTGTAGGAGCCGTCTTCCTGTACTGCCAGATAAGCCAGGCCCTTTGCGCCGTACCCTTTTGCGAAATCAACCAGCGCATCGATTTTCTTTCTGGGCATTCCTGCCTGTCCCTTTGCATTGATACCGCGAACGGAACCGCCGTTTGCCAGCGCGCCGGTAAATACACTAAAGCCGCAGTCCGCAACTACTTCGGAAACATCCACCAGTTCCATGCCGAAACGGGTATCCGGCTTATCGGAACCATAACGGTTCATGGCATCAATCCATTTCATTCTGGGCAGGGGCAGCTGAATGTCAAGACCGATTGCGTCCTTGCATACATACTGCAGCGCTCTTTCGTTTACATCAATAACATCATCCACATCCACAAAGGAAAGTTCCATGTCAACCTGGGTAAACTCAGGCTGTCTGTCCGCACGCAGGTCCTCGTCACGGAAGCATTTTGCAATCTGGAAATAACGGTCATAACCGGAGCACATCAAAAGCTGCTTGAAAAGCTGCGGGGACTGAGGAAGCGCATAAAAGCTGCCGGGATGTACACGGCTGGGCACCAGATAGTCTCTTGCACCTTCCGGTGTGGATTTGCACAGAATGGGAGTTTCAATTTCCAGAAAGCCTTCTTCTGTCAAAAATCTGCGGAATGCAGCACAGATCTTACTTCTTAAAATGATCTTTTCCTGCTGATCGGGACGTCTTAAATCCAGATAGCGGTATTTTAAACGGATGTCCTCTTTGGTCTTGGAATTGGACTCAATGGGGAAAGGAGGGGTCTGCGCTTCGGAAAGAATGCGCACTTGCTTTGCACGGATTTCGATATCACCGGTTGCAAGATTTTCATTGACAGCGCCGGAACGCTTCTCAACTGTACCTACAACAGCAACCACAAACTCACTTCTTAAGCGTTCTGCTTTCTCAAAGTTTTCGGTGCCGCAGTCCGCTTCCTCAAAAACCACCTGCAGAATGCCTGCCCGGTCACGCAGATCCACGAATACGATACCGCCTTTATTTCTCTGTTTTGCCACCCAGCCCATGACGGTAACAGTCTGACCAACATAAGCGTTGGTCACCTCACCGCAGCGGCAGGTACGCTTTAAACCATACATTGTTTCAGCCATAATTGCCTCCTTTTATTGCAGCGCCCCGTTTTCCGGTTCGCTCTGACAAGCAGCGACGATATACAAACCGCCGAAGCTTTATTATTTTAAGGGATTTTTATAAAATTCCACGAATTCCTCGTAGCCTTCCTGGGTCAGCTGTTCCTTCTGGAATTTCTTGTTCTTATTCATGCGGGCTACCAGCACCTGTGTGCCGTCTTTTCTCGCTTCCTGTGCCTGTGCAATCACTTTGCTCAAATCTTCACCGTCCACGCCCTTTTCGATCAGATAAGCCACTTTCTTTGACTGCGCAGGAATCCTGAAGCCCTTTTCCATCATGATCATGATGATGCGCTCAAAACCGATGGAGAATCCGCAGGCAGGAACGTCCTTACCGGTGAATTTGCCCACCATCTTGTCGTAACGGCCGCCGCCGCCGCAGCTGCCGCCGAATTCCGGCATTGCGATCTCAAAGATGGTTCCGGTATAATAAGACATACCGCGCACCAGAGTGGGATCAAATACAATTTCAAAATCGGAAGATTTCGTTGCCTTCACGCTGGCGATAATTTCCTGCAGGCTCTGTTCCACTTCCGGTTCCAGATAACCGGTCAGCTTTTCTGCCAGATAAGCGATGCCGTCTTCCGCCGTTTCAAGGTCTTTGAAAAGATCCAGATATTTTTCGATGGATTCTTTGGCAAAACCGCTCTTTTCCAGTTCCTCCGCCACACCTTCCAGACCGATCTTATCCATCTTGTCCAGAATGATGAATACCGTATCATAAGACTCTTCCGCAAATCCGCTGTAGGCCGCCATTGCCTTTAAGATTCTTCTTTCATTGATGCGGATCTGGAAGTTCTTAAAGCCCAGCTTGCCAAGGGTGGTTGTCGTAGCCAGAATCAACTCGATTTCCGCCAGGTTGGAGGGTTCGCCCAGAATATCGATATCACACTGCATGAACTGGCGGTAACGTCCCTTCTGGGGTCTGTCAGCGCGCCATACATTGCCCATCTGCAGCGCCTTAAAAGGAGAAGGAAGCTCGTTTGCGTGATTGGAATAAAAACGAACCAGCGGAACAGTCAGGTCGTATCGTAGACCGCCATCCACCAGATCTGCTTCTTCCTTCGCAGTCTCCAGATTGAGCTTCTCGCCTCTTTTTAAAATTTTAAAAATCAGTTTCTCATTTTCGCCGCCCTGCTTGTTGCTTAAATTTGCAATATTTTCCACACAGGGAGTTTCAATGGAAGTAAACCCGAACTTGCCGTAGGTTTCCTTGATTACGCTGATGCAATAATCCCGCAGCTGCATTTCTGCAGGCAGAATGTCCTTCATGCCGGTTACCGGCTTCTTGGAAAGTGCCATATTTTCTCTCCTTTTTATCGCGTCTTGGGCGCTGAAATGTTCTGTCCGGATGCCACAACGCGCCGATTTACTTAAATATATGAATTTCTACTCGATTCTACACTGTTTTCCCTTATTTTTCAAGACCTAACAGCTTTCTTTTACGGTCGATCATCTCATCGATCTTTTCGATATAAAGAGCCACATCCTTCACATTATCGCAGCGCTCAATGCGTCCGCTGCCGAACACCGCTTTTGAAATGGTTCCTGCGCCCAGCGCCATAATGGATTCTTTTTCTTCCATAATAAGGATATTGTAGATCCCGGCCTTGCCCGGCTTTGCGTAACCCACGTTTTCAAAGTTGCCCGACATGTTTTTCTGGCGGTAAAGGTAATAGGGCTCCATGCCCAGAGCATATGCGCCGTCCGCCGCGATTTCCATGGTCTCATCGGTGTTGTTGAGCGTGGAAATGCCGTTTTCAATGATCCACTGAGAAAGCTTCGAAGCACGCTTGATGGCAAGAGAATGAACCGTCAGGCTGTCGGGATTTAAGGCTTTGACCCGTTGGATGGTATAAGCCACATCTTCCTTAGTCTCCCCGGGCAATCCCAAAATCAGATCCATATTAATATTATCAAATCCCTCTTCCCGGGCCATGGCAAACGCTTCTTCCACCTGTTCTACGGTATGCTGCCTGCCGATGAGCTTTAAGGTTTTCTGATTCATGGTCTGAGGATTGACAGAAATTCTGGTAACACCGTGTTTTTGCAAAACACGAAGCTTCTCCCGGGTAATGCTGTCCGCCCGTCCGGCCTCCACCGTAAATTCCTGCACATTGGTCCAGTCAAAGCTTTCCTTTAATTTGGAAAGCAGTCGTTCCAGCTGATCCGGCTCCAACGTGGTAGGCGTACCGCCGCCGATATAAACGCTGTCCAGTATCTTATCTTTGCAGGCTTCTTTTACAAAATCAATTTCTTTTTCCACCGCATCCAGATATTCACCCACTCTCTTTTTCCAGACACAGATCGGGAAAGAAGTAAAGGAGCAATACAGGCAGGTGGTGGGACAAAACGGAATGCCGATATAGAGGCTGTATCCCTTTTCATAGTGAATGGGGGAAAGGATTTCCATCTCTCTTTTGGCAATGTCGATAGAAAGAGCCGTTTTTTCTGCAGATGCCAGGTAAGTTCCCGTCATATAGGAACGCACCTCCGCCTCGCTCTTTCCCTGTTCCAGAAGCTGAACCGCAATTTTTGTGGGGCGGATGCCGGTCAGTGTTCCCCAGGGCAGTTTTTTGCCTGTCACGCCGGAAAGCATATCATATAATAAGCGTTTCAGTTCATTCTTCACCGCCACACGGTCATCAGGAGCAGAAAGAACAGACTCCCGGACAAAATCTTCATTTTCACCACCCGTGGGCGCACAGGTCTTATACAGTCCGCAGCAGATTTTTGCAGTTTCAAAGCGTACAAAAAAAGCCGGCAAACCAAAATCACTTTCCAGATCCTTTTGTCCTTTCACAAAAACCTTTACTTCCTGCTCAGGATAAAAAGCTTTCACCAGAGAATGAATGTCATATGCAAAGTTATCTTCATTTAATGTAACAATTATCATCTTTTTTCCTTTATCTCACTGCCGGACAGCCTTTTTCCAAACCGCTGACGGCAAAACTGCGCAGTCACCGTTTCTTCGATGCTGCGCATGATTCTTTTCGTATTTTATCTTCCCATACCGCCTGCAAAAAGCATTAATAGCAGGACATTTTTCAGTTACTGACAGAAAGGATTGTATTTTTTCTCATTGCCGATCGTCGTGGAATCTCCGTGTCCCGGATATACCTTCGTCTCATCGGGCAGAACAAACAGCTTTTCTTTGATGGAACGCACCAGCTTGCTCATGCTGCCGGTAGGAAAATCGGTTCTTCCCACAGAGTTTTCAAACAGAGTGTCCCCTGCCACCAAAATTCCCGCATCCTTCACATAATAGCATACACTTCCGATGGTGTGTCCCGGTGTGGAAATCACCTCAAGCTCCACATCCGCCAGTGTAAGCTTCTGTCCGTCTGTCAGCCATTCATCGGGCGCGATGGTCACTTTGCGTCCAAATTGAGCAGAAACATTGACATAAGCATCCTGACACACTACTTTTTCTGCGTCCAGCGCATAAATTTTTGCGCCGGACAGCTCCCGCAGCTTATCCGCTCCGTAGATGTGATCAAAATGGGCGTGCGTCAGCAGAATTGCTGCCACATTCATTCCTTTTCCCTTAAGCGCATTATAAATGTCTGCGCCGCGGTCAGCAGGATCGATCATAATCACGTCGCTGTTTCCTTCTTTATATAAAAAATAACAGTTTGTGGCGCAGACTCCTAAAGTCATGCGTCCGATTTTTATCTCCGCCATTGAGTCCTCCATATCAAAACGCTTTGCAGCTTTATCGCCGTCAGCTCATCCCTAAAATCAGATTTGACCGCATTACTGTGCCGTTCTTTCAATATCCACCACGCTGTTGACATTGCGCAGTTTTGCCACGATCTGAGCAAGCTCCTCACGGCTGGCAATTTCAAAGGAAATGGACATTGTTGCCATGCCCTGCTTATTCGTGCGGGTGTTCAGCGCTGTAATATCCACGTTTCGTTCTGTCAGAGTCTTTGTGATATCCGCCAAAAGTCCGCTTCTGTCATGGGCATAAATATTAAGTCCGGCTGTATATTTTTCTCCTTCTCCGACCTTGTCATTTCTCTCCCACTCCGCTTCAATCAGTCTGGCCCGTTCAATTTCCGGCAGGCTCAGCACATTGATACAGTCCGTACGATGAATGGAGATTCCGCGTCCGCGGGTGACAAAACCGACAATTTCATCCCCGGGCACCGGGGAACAGCATCTGGAAAAGCGAACTGCCACATCATGAATTCCCTTTACGACGATGCCGTTTTTACTCTTGGCTTTCATCTGGGGATTCTGCTTTGCGCCGTTTTCCGCAATGCTCGCAAGAACCTCTTCGTTGGTCATCACCTTGGGATGATCTTTATCATAAAGCTCCTGCATGCGATTTGCAATCTGGCCCTCTTTCAAAGCGCCGTGTCCGATTGCCGCAAGCAGAGAATCCCAGTCCATAAAGCCGTACTTTTTCTGGACAATCGCCTGATATTCCGGCCTCATGATTTCGCCCAGATTGATGGAACGGGCTTTACAATAAGCATAAAAGAGATCTTTTCCCTTGACGATGTTCTCTTCCTTGAGTTCGTTCTTAAACCACTGGTTAATCTTATTCTTCGCCTGCGTGGAGCGAACCACATTCAGCCAGTCACGGCTGGGGCCTTTGGAGTTCTGGGAAGTCAGAATCTCCACCCGGTCACCGTTCTGGATTTCATAGTCGATGGTGACTAGCTTTCCGTTTACTCTGGCGCCGATCATTTTGTTTCCTACAGCAGTATGGACACTGTAAGCAAAATCGATGGGGGTAGAGCCGGCCGGCAATGTTTTTACATCACCGGTAGGCGTGAAACAGTAAACGCTGTCCGAAAACAGATCCAGGTCACTTTTTAACATGTGCATGAATTCCTTGTTATCAGACATTTCACGCTGCCATTCCAGAATCTGGCGCAGCCAGGACAGCTTTTCTTCTTCCTGGGCTTCCACCTTCTTTCCGTCGGAAGCTTCTTTATATTTCCAGTGTGCCGCAATACCGTATTCCGCCACACGATGCATCTCATAAGTACGAATCTGAATTTCAAAGGGCTGGCCCGAGCTGCCGATCAGCGTAGTATGCAAAGACTGATACATATTGGCCTTTGGCATGGCAATATAATCTTTAAAGCGTCCCGGGATGGGTTTATACATTTCATGTATTACGCCCAGTGCCGCATAACAGTCCTTCAGATTATCCACAATGATACGAACTGCAAACAGATCATAAATCTGATCGATTGACTTATGCTGATTCTTCATCTTTTTGTAAATACTGAAGAAATGCTTCACGCGTCCGTCAATCTTGGCCTCAATGCCGGCCTTTTTAATATGATCGCTGACTTCTATAACAATACTCTCAATATACTTCTCACGCTCGCTTTTGCGCATCGCAATCTTGTCCACCAGATCATAATAAACATCCGGTTCCAGATATTTGAGCGAAAGATCGTCCAGTTCTACCTTAATTTTGGAAATACCGAGACGCTGCGCAATGGGTGCATAAATATCCATTGTCTCCCGGGCTATCCGCTGCTGCTTTTCCGGAGGCATATGCTTTAAGGTACGCATATTGTGAAGACGGTCTGCCAGTTTAATCATGATGACGCGGATATCCTTCGCCATCGCAAGAAACATTTTTCGCAGGTTCTCAGCCTGCATTTCCAGCTGTGCCTCTGTCTTATTACCGGAATGATCTGCCAGATGCAGATGCTTTAACTTTGTCACGCCGTCTACCAGCAAAGCCACATCTTTTCCGAATTGTTCTCCGATTTCTTCATCTGTCATAATGGTGTCTTCCACCACGTCATGAAGAAGTCCTGCCACGATGGTTTCCTTATCCAGCTCCAGATCTGCCAGAATGATGGCGACACAGAGCGGATGAATGATGTAGGGTTCTCCCGACTTGCGGACCTGCCCTTCATGGGCGCTCCTTGCAAGCTTATAGGCTTTCTCAATCAGAGAAATATCATCAGAGGGATGGTACTTCTGTACCCGTTCAATCAGATCCTTGTACAGATCCTCCGGACTCGCATATTCTCTGGTCGCTTCTATTCTTCCATCATCAATCACCAGTTCCGGCGTATTCGATTGTGTATTCTTTTCTTCCGTCATACTCATACATGTACCTTCGTGAACAGTAACTCTATTTTCCTTCATAGGTGATTGCGGCATCCAGACGATATCCTGCAATCTTCTCTCTGCCTTTCAAACCGGCCAGTTCGATCAGCACCACAATAGCTACCACCTCTCCGCCAAGCCGTTCGATCAGCTTAATCATTGCTTCGGTTGTTCCTCCTGTGGCAATCAGATCGTCAACCAAAAGCACCTTCTGTCCGGGCTTAATGGAATCCTT
>JAFUMV010000024.1 GCA_017482485.1 Lachnospiraceae bacterium | reverse complement strand
TTTTGCATTTTCAAAACAGATAGGCTGAATCTTTTCTACCATGTGGTAAACATCCAGACCTGCATCTTTGGTGATCTTTTCAGCTTCTTCGATGGAAGCAATACCATAGCTGTTTAAAACCGCATCAATCTGTTTGATACGTCTTTCATATGATTCAAATAATGCCATTTGTCAACATCCTCCTTATGATATTCGCGGCCAGAATTATTCTTTTCTGGGGTCAATGATCTTCACTGCATCAGCAACACGGCCATACTGTCCGCTTGCCTTCTCGTAAGCGGTAGCAGCATCGTCACCCTTCTTCATGAAGTCAGTCATCTTGCCGAAGTTGACAAACTGGTATCCGATGATCTGGTCATCAGCATCCAGAGCAATACCTGTTACATAGCCTTCTGCCATTTCCAGATAACGGGGTCCTTTTGCCAGAGTACCGTACATAGTACCAACCTGGCTTCTTAAGCCTTTACCAAGGTCTTCCAGACCAGCGCCTACCGGCAGACCGTCTTCAGAGAATGCGGACTGGGAACGGCCATAAACGATCTGTAAGAACAGCTCTCTCATAGCAGTGTTGATAGCGTCACAAACAAGGTCTGTATTTAAAGCTTCCATAACGGTTATGCCGGGAAGGATTTCAGCAGCCATAGCTGCGGAATGAGTCATACCGGAACATCCGATTGTCTCAACCAGTGCTTCCTGAATAATGCCTTCCTTAACATTTAAGGTCAGCTTACATGCACCCTGCTGAGGTGCACACCAGCCGATACCGTGTGTCAGACCGGAAATATCTTTTACTTCTTTCACCTTCACCCAGTTAGCTTCTTCCGGGATCGGTGCACAACCATGGCTTACGCCCTGTGCAACTTTACACATTTCCTTTACTTCATGTGAATAAATCATGTGAAAACTCCTTTCAAGTATGTAGAGTAATGGGATGGCAGGTTCATCTGAAAATGGACAGAATGATGCCTGTCATACGCTGAGAACATTTTCTCACATTTTCAGTCAAAAATCCAGCCCTTTTTATAAAAAACTACAATAAGAATAATATTAAGACAGGATCATTCTGTCGTTTGCTTCACCGCTTACCTGTTCAAACTTCGCAAGCAGATCTCTTACAGTCAGGTTCTTTTTCTCTTCTCCTGCCACATCATAGATGATTTTACCATCCTTCATCATCACCAGACGATTGCCATGTGCGATGGCATCCTTCATATTGTGTGTAATCATGATGGTGGTCAGGTGATCTCTGTTGACAATCTTATCGGTAGCTTCCAGAACCTTTGCAGCAGTCTTGGGATCAAGGGCAGCTGTGTGTTCATCCAGAAGCAGAAGCTTCGGCTTTTTCAATGTTGCCATCAAAAGAGTCAGCGCCTGACGCTGTCCTCCTGAAAGCAGACCAACCTTGGAGGTCAGGCGTTCTTCCAGTCCCAGATCCAGCACCTTTAACTGCTCTTTGTAAAACTCTCTCTCTTTCGCGGTAATGCCTGATTTTAACGTGCGAAGCATACCGCGGCGGGAAGCCAATGCCATATTCTCTTCAATCTGCATACTGGCCGCTGTTCCGGTCATAGGATCCTGGAACACACGCCCCAGATATTTTGCACGCTTATGTTCAGGAAGACGGGTCACATCGACACCGTCAATGGTGATGCTGCCCTCATCCACAAACCACACGCCGGCCACCGCATTTAACAGGGTGGATTTTCCCGCGCCGTTTCCGCCGATAACCGTTACAAAATCTCCTTCGTTCAGATGCAGGGACAAACCGTCCAGTGCAGTCTTTTCATTGACAGTACCCGCATTGAATGTTTTGCTGATTTCCTTAATGTCAAGCACGGGGTGCACCTCCTTTTTTTACCGGCTTTGCAAAGTATTTTCCCTTTAAATGGGGAATTGCCAAAAATGCAGCCACTACCAGTGCAGAAAGCAGCTTTAAGTCGTTGGAATTGAGTCCAAGCCACAATACTACCTGCAATACCAGATAATAAATAATGGCACCCAGCGCAACGGAAATCAGTTTAAATGCAAAATTGCCGTTGATTTTTCCAAATACAACCTCACCGATAATCACCGCAGCCAGGCCAATAACAATGGCGCCGCGTCCTGCATTGACATCTGCAAAGCCCTGGTACTGCGCGTATAATCCGCTGGCAAAAGCGACAATACCGTTTGACAGCATCAGACCGAGGATCTTTGTAAAGTCAGTATTGATGCCCTGTGCTCTGGACATATTCGGGTTGGAGCCGGTGGAACGGATGGCACAGCCCAGCTCTGTTCCGAAAAACCAGTACAAAATCGCTACCAGAATGAATATAATAATTGCAACAATAAAAATTGTGTTTTTATAAAAAGGAACATCCTTTATGTAGCGCAGGGAAATCAGAAGATCATATTTGTCCACGCTGATCGCCTGATTCGATTTGTTTCCCATAATTCTTAAGTTAACGGAATATAATCCCAGCTGCGTCAGAATACCTGCCAGAATCGCCGGTATCCCCAAAGCCGTATGGAATACGCCGGTCACCAGCCCTGCAAGCATCCCCGCTATAAATGCGCATACTAAAGAAACGCCAACGGAATGTCCATTCAGCATCATGACGATGCACACTGCGCCTCCTGTACACATGGTACCGTCAACCGTAAGATCTGCAAGATCCAGAATCTTATAGGTGATGTACACACCGATTGCCATGATGCCCCAGATCAGTCCCTGCGCGCAGGCACCCGGCAGTGCATTGAAGAGTTTTATAATCTCCACTTTTGTATCCTCCTGTCGTGCTCACACATTTGCTTTAAAGTAAAAAATGAACGCCTTGTCGAATCATTTTCCTGCTTTCCCCCTTTAAAGCGCTATTCTATAAGATTATAACAAAAGGCGGCAAAAAAGAGAAGTCCCTTTTGCCGCCTTTTTTACTTTAATTCAAATTCTGCGTAACCGTTCAGCGCGAAAAATGATTTATTCGCCGATTGCCACATAATCTTCGGGAACTGTGATGCCAAGTGCTTCGCAGATGTCCTTGTTGTACTTCTTGGTAACCTGAGGTGCGAATTCAACAGGCATTGTGGAAACGTCAGCGCCGTTTACAAGAATTTCATAGCCCATTTCACCAGCTGCATAGCCGATATCATAGTAATTAATTGACAGGGTTGCAACACCGCAGCCGGAGCAGATTCCCTCTTCACCTGCGATTACAGGAATGCCTGCAGGCTGGCAGATATTGTTGATGATCTCGGTGTTGGAAGCTACCGCATTATCGGTAGGAACATAAATAACATCACATTCATCCGCTGCTGTTGTTGTTACGGAAGCGATATCATTAGAGTCTGCAAATGTATAAGCTGTGCAGGTATAGCCAAGAGCCTCCAGCGCTTCCTGTACAACGCCTACCTGATATGCGGAGTTTGCTTCTGCAGAACAGTAAAGCAGGCCTACACTCTTCGCATCAGGGAACAGCTCATTCAGCATTGCAGCCTGCTCTTCAAGAGGAGCAAGGTCAGATGTACCGGAAATGTTGGTACCGGTTGTACCTGTCCACTCATCGATTTCCAGAGCCGTTGCATAGTCGGTGATGGAAGTACCCAGAATCGGAATCTCATTGGTTCCTGCTGCTGCAGCCTGAAGGGCAGGTGTTGCATTTGCAAGAATCAGATCAACTTCGTTGGATACAAACTGGTTAATGATGGTTGCGCATGTTGCGGAATCACCGGAAGCGTTCTGCTCGTCAAATACAACGCTGTCGCCCAGCTTGTCTGTCAGAGCATCTCTGAATCCTTTTGTTGCCGCATCCAGTGCGTCATGCTGTACCAGCTGGCAGATACCTACATTATATACGGTACCGTCTGCTGCAGCTACTTCTGTAGCTGTTTCTGTTGCTGCTTCAGTAGTCTCAGCTGCTTCTTCTGCTTCAGAAGTTGCTTCTGCTGCTGCCTCAGTAGCGGGTGCGCTCTCTGCGGGTTCTGCTGCATCTGTGGAGCCACAGCCTGTCAGAGATACGGTTGTCATGGCTAATACCATGGCGATTGCTGCTAACTTTTTCATAATATAATCCTCCTTTATTTTGGCTATGCACGTTCACGTGTCATAACCTTACCTTCTTCAACACTTTAACGCGTGCAAGCGGTAATCAGACAATATTGACTATACACCGTACAAACACTTTCGTCAAGGCAAATTTCAGTGTTTTTCCACAATGTCTTCCTGACTTTTGAAGATGCTGTTGGCAGGTATGAAGCCTCTCACGCGGGACAGCGGATAGATATTGGAACATCTGCCCACAACAGTGCCCGGATTTAAGACACTGTTACAGCCAACTTCCACATTGTCTCCCAACATCGCGCCGAATTTCTTCAAGCCGGTTTCAATATTTTCTTCTTTGCTCTTCACAACCACCAGCGTCTTATCACTCTTTACATTGGATGTGATGGACCCCGCGCCCATGTGTGCCTTATACCCAAGCACGCTGTCGCCTACATAATTGTAGTGAGGCACCTGCACTTTATTGAAAAGAATCACATTTTTTAATTCTGTGGAATTTCCGACAACTGCACCTTTTCCGACAATTGCGCTGCCGCGTACAAATGCACAATGACGCACTTCCGCTTCTTCGTCAATGATCAGCGGACCGTTTAAACATGCGGTAGGAGCAACTTTAGCGCTTTTGGCCACCCAAATATTTTCTCCACGCTTTTCAAAGCGTTCTTCCGGAAGCGTATTTCCCAGTTCAATAATAAAATCCTTAATTTTCCCAAGCACTTCCCAGGGATATTTCGCATCCGCCAAAAGGGGCGCAGCAATTGTCTCCTCCAGATTGTAAAGATTTTTAATTTCCATTGCTTCCATGATTCATTCCTCCTGTTTTGGGCAGTACAGCGCATCCGCTGTTTTATAGATTTTATTCAACAGGTCGTGAGTACTGTCATTTATTTTTTTGATAAAATCGGGATGTTTCTTCAAATTGCCGAAACAAAACAGACTGATTGTTCAGCTGTTTTACAATATTGGTTCTTCTGGAAACAAAATCCCGCAGTTTCCCCATGTATTCCTCAGATGTAATGGTTCCTTGCGCCACACCGGCAAGCCCTTTTTCCCAGCTTGCTGTCAGCGCAGGATTCAAAAGCGGCTTGATGGAAGCCGAAACAACATCGTTGATCATCTCTCCCATTTGGGTGGGAGTAATGATCTGTGTCTTTTTGTTGAGAGCCAGATATTCAATGGTAACAAGCTTTTTTAAAATTTCAGCACGGGTTGCTGATGTGCCGATCCCGCTGCCTTTGATTTGAGCCCGCAGTTCTTCATCCTCGATCAGCTGTCCCGCATTTTCCATAGCCAGAATCAGCGTTCCGGAATTATAGCGCTTGGGCGGTGAGGTTTCCCCCTCTTTAATTGCCATTGAATGCAGATTTACGCAAGAACCTTTACGCAGCTTGGAAAGCGCCTCCAAAAAGGCAGCATCACATTTTACATCCTCGTTTTCAGCAGCATTTTTCTCTGCATTTTCTCCTTCCGGTGCGCTGCCGGCATCTGCTCCTTTTGTCTCCTGCCCTGCGTTTTCTCTTTTACCTGCGCTGCCGGGCTGAGCGACCTTGAAATACCCTTCCTCCATCAGGACTTTAAAGGAAGCATAAAATCGCTCTCCATTTGGCAAAACAGCCGATTTCACAAGCATGGTCAGTGCTGCTTTCTGATAAACCGCAGGCGGATAAAAAATGCTCAAAAAACGTCTCGCTATCACCTGATATACCTTCCGAGCCGTTTCCGAAAGAGACTGCAGTGCGCCAAACCCCTGTCCGGTTGGAACAATCGCGTAGTGATCCGTGATCTGTTTGTCGTTGACATATCTGGACTTTGCGATCTGCTTATAACTGCCGGAGGCCATCACCTCGGCAGCATATTCGGCAAGCGGCGTATACTTTTGCAGTCCGCCGATATTTTTATGAATTTCCTTTGCCACTGCGCTGGAAAGCACTCTGGCATCGGTTCTTGGATAGGTGGTCAGCTTTTTCTCATAAAGTTCCTGCGCTATCCGAAGTGTCTCGTCGGGACTGATTTTAAACATTTTGGAACAGTCATTCTGCAGCTCCGCCAGATTGTATAACAGGGGCGGATTTTTCTGTTCCTTTTTCTTTTCACATTTTTCCAGAACGGTTTCTGCATATCCCTCTGCAGGTACAGCGTCCGGCAGCTGCATACCCAGCTTTTCGATCATTTCAAGCGCTGTTTCTTTTTTCTTAAATCCATTTTCCTTATATAAAAGAGGGGACTCAAACCAGGCGCTGCCCTCTGTAGCCCGCCATTCTCCCTCAAAATTCTTTGCATTTTCCTCCTGTCCGGGAATGGAAAAGCTTCCGACCACTCGATAAAAAGGAGTTTTTTCAAAAGATCGGATTTCCCGCTCTCTGTTCACGACCATGCCCAAAACACAGGTCATGACACGTCCCACGGAAATAACTGCCCGGTCTTTTTTCAAATAATTCTTTACGTTATAACCATATTTCAAGGTGAGTACTCTGGAAAAATTGATACCCATCAGGTAATCTTCCTTCGCACGCAGATAGGCGGCATCGCAGAGATTATCGTATTGCGAAAGTTCTTTCGCCTCTTTGATTCCGCGAAGAATTTCCTCCTCTGTCTGGGAATCAATCCAGACACGGCGCCTCTCTTTCCCCTTTACGCCGGCCTGCTGTTCTACCAGACGATAAATATATTCTCCCTCTCTTCCCGAGTCGGTACAGACATAGATCGTGTCCACATCGGGGCGATTCAGAAGATTAGAAACAATGTCAAACTGTTTTTTCACTCCCGGAATCACCTCATATTTATATTCCTCGGGAATGAAAGGCAGTGTATTCAACGCCCACTTTTTTAATGATTCATCATAAGCTTCCGGATAGCTCATGGTCACCAGATGACCCACACACCAGGTCACGATCACATTTTCGCCCTCCAGGAAGCCGTCTCTGCGGCTTAAATTAACCTTCATGGCCTTGGCAAATTCCTGGGCCACGCTGGGTTTCTCCGCAATAAATAACTTTTTCCCCATATCTCTCTTTCGGCAAGAATGGGAGGTAAGCTGCTACCTCCCACTTTGTTTTCTTATTTCACAACCGTCAATATCTGACAGTTATTTTATTTCTTTGTAATATATCCCTGGGCCTTTAACAGTTCGGCGCAAAGCACTGCGCCGCCGGCTGCACCGCGGACTGTATTGTGAGAAAGGCCAACAAACTTCCAGTCATATACAGAGTCTTCTCTCAGACGACCAACGGAAACGCCCATGCCATTTTCATAGTTCACATCCAATGCCACCTGAGGTCTGTTATCCTCTTCCAGATACTGGATAAACTGCTTGGGAGCGCTGGGCAGATTCAATTCCTGAGGAGCGCCCTTAAAATTCACCAGTTTCTCAATCAGCTGCTCTTTGGTAGGCTGCTTTTTGAATTTAACAAAAACTGCTGCGGTATGTCCGTTTAATACGGGCACACGGATGCACTGGCAGGTGATCTTCGGACCCTCAGCAGGTTTGATCACGCCGTCTTCAATTTTACCCCAGATGCGCAGCGGCTCCTTTTCACTCTTTTCTTCTTCGCCTCCGATGTAAGGGATGATATTGCCAACCATTTCCGGCCAGTCTGCAAAAGTCTTGCCGGCACCGGAAATTGCCTGATAAGTAGTAGCAACCACTTCGTAGGGTTCAAATTCCTTCCATGCGGTTAATACAGGAGCATAGCTCTGAATGGAGCAGTTGGGCTTAACAGCCACAAAGCCTCTCTTTGTGCCCAGACGTTCCTTCTGATACTTGATGACATCCATATGCTCCGGATTGATTTCCGGCACTACCATCGGAACATCAGGAGTCCATCTGTGCGCAGAGTTGTTGGAAACAACAGGAGTCTCTGTCTTTGCATATTCTTCCTCGATCCTCTTGATCTCGTCTTTGCTCATATCCACAGCACTGAATACAAAGTCGACCTCTGCAGCAACTTTCTCCACTTCGTTTACATTCATAACAACAATATTCTTTACGGCTTCCGGCATGGGAGTATCCATTTTCCATCTGCCGCCAACAGCCTCTTCGTAGGTTTTACCTGCACTGCGGGGACTTGCTGCAATGGTTGTCACCTCAAACCAGGGATGGTTCTCCAAAAGCGCGATAAAACGCTGACCAACCATACCGGTTCCGCCTAAAATACCAACTTTCAGTTTCTCACTCATTTTTCATATCTCCTCTCCAACTATTCATAAGGCATCTGCCCTATACAGTAATCACATTTATTTTACAGAAGGAATCTCTGCCTTTTCAAAACTTCTCCAGTCTTCCTCCAGATATTTGCGGTTTCTTTCAATGACCGCTTTCATCGCGGCCTGCCCGGGCGCACCGATGGTCAGGCGCTTCTCCACACAGGTCTTTAAGCTGATCGCCGCATAAACATCCGCCTCAAAAATCGGGCTGATCTGCTTTAATTCATCCAGGCTTAATTCCTCAATGCTCTTGCCTGCATCGATACAGTATAAAACAAGCTGTCCGATGATACCGTGGGCATCCCGGAAAGGTACGCCCTTATTTACCAGATAGTCAGCCGCATCGGTCGCATTGGTAAAGCCCTTCATGGCAGATCTTGCCATCACATCTTTGTTGAACTTCATGGTCTTTATCATGCCGTTAAACAGCGCCAAACATCCTTTTACCGTATCAATAGCATCAAAGGTCAGTTCCTTGTCTTCCTGCATATCTTTATTATATGCCAGCGGAATTCCCTTCATGGTAGTCAGAATGCTCACCAGTGCCCCATAAACACGTCCCGTCTTGCCGCGCACCAGTTCTGCGATGTCCGGATTTTTCTTCTGAGGCATGATGGAAGAGCCGGT
This sequence comes from Lachnospiraceae bacterium, assembly GCA_017482485.1. Taxonomy (GTDB): domain Bacteria; phylum Bacillota; class Clostridia; order Lachnospirales; family Lachnospiraceae; genus Gallintestinimicrobium. The sequence continues at coordinate 6,679 of JAFUMV010000024.1, read as the reverse complement.
GGAATAAGCATCATCGATCTCCACAAAACGATATTCATTGCTGTTCCAGATGATGACCTCTTCTGAAAAACGGCTTAAGTGCATCATGATTGTGGACAGTGCGGATAAAAATTCAATCACATAATCCCTGTCCGCAACAGAATCCATACTGTTTAAGGTAGGACCTTCAAAGCCCATTAATGCAGCCGTATAACTTCTATCCAGCGGGTAGGTAGTTCCGGCCAGAGCGCCGCTTCCCAAAGGGCAGAAATTCATGCGTTTAAAAATATCCTTCATGCGCATTCTGTCTCTTTTGAACATTTCAAAATATGCGCCCAGATGATGGGCCAGCGTAATGGGCTGCGCCTTTTACAAATGGGTGAAGCCCGGCATATAGGTATCCAGATGCTCCTCCATCAGACTTAATAAAGTCTCCAGAAGCTCCTGCAAAAGCTCATCCACATGCAGAACCTCCTGGCGCACATACAGGCGCATGTCCAGCGCCACCTGGTCATTTCTGCTTCTGCCGGTGTGAAGCTTCTTCCCCACGTCTCCGATTCTGTCAATCAGATTCGCCTCCACAAAACTGTGTACATCCTCATATTCTTCGGTGATTGCTAAAGAACCGTTCTCCACGTCCTCCCGGATGCCGGTCAGACCCTTCACGATCTGATCCTTTTCTTCTATTGTCAAAATGCCCTGCTTGGCAAGCATGATCACATGTGCGATGCTGCCCTCAATATCCTGCTGTAAAAAACGCTGATCAAAGGAAATGGAAGCGTTAAACTGATAAACAAGCTTGTCTGTTTCCTTGGTAAAGCGTCCTCCCCAGAGCTGTGCCATGACTGTTCCTCCTGCTCTTTTTCTTGATAATCTGATGCGAAAGCTCACATTTGAACCACACGCAAAAAACAATATGTTAGATAGTATCACAAAATTCACTTTATTGCAATAAAGCATCACACATTTTGTCAGATTTGAAAGAAAATCAACACATTTGCTTTCCTCTTTCATACTATATGACTATAGCCGGAGATTTTCTTTTATATGTTCCGGCCCGTTTCAATCGAAATTCACTGGAGGGAAGTAAATCATGCAGTCCGACATTCTGAAAATAGAAAATCTTTCCTTCTCCTATCATAACTTAAACGGAGAGACGAAAGCTATCAAAGACCTTTCCTTTCACGTAAGAGAAGGAGAATTTCTGGCGATTGTGGGACCTTCCGGATGTGGAAAATCCACAATCCTGTCTCTGATCGCAGGCCTGTTAAAACCGGTGGAAGGCGGTATTACTTTTTACGGAAAAGATGGAAAACAGCCCGGAATCGGTTATATGCTGCAGCATGATCATCTTTTTGAATGGCGCACAATCTGGCAGAATGTTACCCTGGGGCTGGAGATCCAGCATAAGCTCACTGCAGAGAATAAAAAGAAAGTAGAAAAAATGCTGGCAGACTATGGACTTTCCGCTTTCGAGGATAAAAAGCCTTCCGAACTTTCCGGCGGCATGAAACAGCGGGCGGCCCTGATCCGCACCATGGCCCTGGAACCGGAAATTCTGCTTTTGGATGAGCCCTTTTCCGCACTGGACTACCAGACCAGACTGACCGTTTCCGCAGACATTGCCCGAATTATCCGGAAAGCCGGAAAGACAGTCATTCTGATCACTCACGACCTTTCAGAGGCTGTCAGCTTCGCCGACAGAGTTCTGATCCTCTCCAAAAGACCGGCATCCGTCAAGGCGGAATTTCCGATTCATCTCACGCTGCCGGATGACTCTCTTCTGGCAGCCCGAAAAGCGCCCGAATACAGCGGCTATTTCAATCGAATCTGGGAGGAATTGTCTGATGAAAGCAACTGAAAATACATCAATTGACCAACTGGAATTTGTCAAAGCACATAAGAAACACCACCGCTTCATCAGATATGCCAGAATTTTTATTCTGATTCTTTTTCTGATTTTCTGGGAATTCGCCGCAAATTGTGGCATTATTGACAGCTTTTTCTTTTCCAGCCCTTCCCGGGTGGCAAAGTGTTTCCTTTCCATGGTAAATGAAAAGTCACTTTTTTCTCACATCGGTGTGACGCTTTTTGAAACAGTGGTCAGCTTTCTTCTGGTCAGCCTTTTAAGTCTGGCCGCTGCAACAATATTGTGGTATTCCAGAAAGCTTTCGGAAATTCTGGAACCCTATCTGGTTGTTTTAAACAGTCTGCCAAAGTCGGCTCTTGCACCGCTTTTGATCGTGTGGCTTGGAACAGGCATTAACACCATAATTGTAGCCGGTATCTCTGTGGCAATCTTTGGGGCCGTCATCAACCTCTACACCGGATTTCTGCAGGTTGATCCGGAGAAACTGAAGCTGATTTACACCCTGGGCGGTAATCGCAGAGATACTTTTGTGAAAGTCGTGCTGCCGGCTTCCATTCCCACCATATTAAGCAACATGAAGGTCAATATCGGCCTGGCGCTGGTAGGGGTTATCATCGGCGAATTTCTGGCCGCAAGACGGGGACTGGGATATCTTATCATCTATGGCAGTCAGGTATTTCAGCTGAATATGCTGATTACCTCTATCCTGATCCTCTGCGCCATCGCCATGGGGCTCTATCTTCTGATTCAGCAGTTGGAGCATTTCTACAAAAAAAAGGTATAACTGTCAAAAAAGGGCTGATCCCTCCACAGATACAGCCCTTTTCTCTGATTTATCGTTCAAATCAATGCAAGACAAAAAAACACCCTTCTGTCGATAAGGGGGGAGGGATGACAGAAGGGTAAAAAAGGGGGGTATTATATATAAAAAAGGGAGGTTGGCTGTTTTATGCGACCGCAAACTTCTGGATCGCTTTCATAAATTCGGGACTTTCTCCATGATACTGAACAGTCACATTCTTTGCAAGTCCCAGACTGCATACACCGAGCAAAGATTTTCCGTCTATTAAGACAGAACCAAGCTTTAAGTCTATATCGAATTCGCACTTTTCTGCTTCTCTTACGAACTCAAGTATATCTTCGGTATCATTTAACTGAATGTTAACCTGTTTCATAATCATCATCCTTTCCATAAATTTGAAACATCTCGAAACCAGGAAAACTTTCGCGAAAGCATTTCTTTGCTTTCGATGGTTTTATTTTATTCTAAATTTTAAAAATGTCAACATCCCTCACAATTGTATAAATTGCCGTACAATTGATATTTTTTGTCAAATTCATCCTTTTTTTATCACTTTACTTTGCTAAATTCACTACCGGAAATGAACAAATTGTTAACATCTGAGATCGTTCTCATATTTTTTGTCAAAAAAACGTTTTCCATTTCGGAAAATTTTTGTTAAATTTTTTTATCGAATGTAAATTGATGCCCAAAATACAAAAAGAGTCTACATTTTGTCATTCTCATCTGATGACTAAATATAGACTCTTTCGTTAGCTTTACTGAGCAATTTCCAACATCAACGGCCGGATAACGAATCACTCTATATAATATTGACAGCAGCACTCATTTCCGCCTTAATTGCCGAAAGATTTTCCATTTCCTCTTCAATGCGCTGCTTTACCATCTGCGCAATCATAGTGGTATTCATTTCCTTATATTCTTCATAAGGAATCGGATCCAGAAAACTCACCAGTGTACATACGCGCTTTAAAGAATTCACCCCAAAAGGCTTATAAGAATCATAAATGGCGACCGGTACAATCGGAGACCTTGATATCTGAGCACACTTAAAAGCACCTGCCAAAAACTCCTGCAATGCATTCTTGTTATTATCATAACCGCCTTCTGCAAAAATGATGAAATTCCTGCCGCTCTTCACTTCATTGGCAATATTGCGTATCGCTTTGACCTGCTTGCGCATGTCGGACTTGTCCAATCGAACTCCCTTTATCAAATCTATGAATTGATCTGCCAAAGGTTGCCGTGAAGCTTTCTCATCTATGACTACCGTACATGGTCTGTCATGAACGGCCATAATGCCCAACGTATCATATTTTCCCTGATGATTTGAAAACATCACATAGCCGCTTTCTTTCGGCAGTTTTTCCTGCCCATATCCTATTGTGTTGATTTTGCCGTTTCTTTTCATAATATGAATCATACGACGTGCAAGATCATATCTCTCTTTTTCTGAATAGCGTTCCCCATGACGCGAATAATAAACAGCCTTTCCAAGATAGAAAATAACAAATGGCAGCGAAATAAATATCACATAAATAAGACGTAACACAATAATCCCCTCACAATAATGTCATAAATATAATCATACCTCTCCTGTCGAAAACTGTCAACCGCCTGATATTACCATTATTGTGATTTGGAAGTCATTACGCTACTGCTCAGCCCTCCGCTTTTTCTTCAGCGTTATCCTGCGCTGTATATTCGTTTTCCATTTCTGCCTCTGCCACACTTTGTGCTACGTTTTCGTGCTCCTCTGCGGCGCTGCTTTCAGCTTCTGCTACGTTTTCAGCTTCGGCCTGACTTTCTGCTTCAGCTTTGCTTTCAGCTTCGGCCTGGCTTTCTGCTTCAGCTACACTTTCTGCTTCGGCTTCGCTTTCTGCTTCGGCCTGGCTTTCTGTTTTGGCTTCGCTTTCTGCTTCGGCCTGGCTTTCTGTTTTGGCTTCGCTTTCTGTTTCGGCTTCGCTTTCTGTTTCGGCTTCGCTTTCTGTTTCGGCTTTGCTTTCTGCTTCGATCCGGCTTTCTGCTTCTAATGCTTCTGCTTTTTGTGCTGAAACAGCAGGAGGCAATCCGTTTTCTTTGGTCTGGGCATCTGTTTGCTCTGTCGCCCAATCATTCAGGACCATCATTTTTTCTGTGGACACCGCTGCTGCATTCTCAGTCACTGCAGCCTCATCATAAACAATGACAGCACCAACGATCTGTCCATCCACCAGACCACAGGCAGGAATGTATCCCTGCGGCTCTGTTGTACTGATGGAGCAGCTCAGCACAGTGGTGGATGCATTGATTGGCTGATCATTGCATTCATAAGCCCAGCCCCAGTAAGGATCCACTTCCGCCCAGTCAACCCAGATTGCATGTCCGGGACAATCATCATTATGTTCATGATACCTTTCCACAGAATAGCAACCATTTTGCTGGCTGTGTACATGATAATCAGCTGCAGTAAAGCATCCCCCCGATTCACGGCTGCTTTCGGCATGAACCTGATTTCCTGCTCCATCTACATGATAGTGATACTGATAGCTGATCGTTCCCGGAATTTCTGCAACTCCAATCACAAGTTTCTGCTCAATACTCAATATAGCGTCCATAATTTCAGCAAAAGTAGCATCTTCTTTTGCGTCAACACCTTTTGTGAGCAATGCGGACGCCAGTCCTTTTTTACCATTACTCACAGATGTAAAAACCTGATTCAGATCATTCTTTAAAGCGGCATTTAACTGTTCCAGATATGCTTTCAGTTCTTCATTATTAGACCCTGAAAGTACGGTGAGATCTCCGAAATTCTTAGCCAGCGTGTTATTCACATGCTCAAAGCTTGTACTCATTCCTTCAGATACATTCCTAACATTATCTCCAAGCTGTGCCACATCAGATTTCACACCATCCAGGCCTGTATATAATCCATCTATATATGCACTTAATCCACTGACATTTGTATTCAATCCATCCAGATTTGAATTCAGTCCGTCTACACTGGTGTTCAATCCATCTACACTGGTATTTAATCCGTCAATATTTGTGCGAAGTCCATCCACATTTTCCTGCAGACCATTCACGTTATTGTCCAGATTCTTAAATTCTCCTGCCAGCATTTCCTGAAGCGCTGCCAGCTGGGTTTCAAAGTTTTTCGCAATATTTTCAAAAGATGCAGTTATCTGTGCCATATCGGCTTCAATGAGAACTTTCAGATTCTTTTCAATATTGCCAAGCTGCGTGATAATCTCACTTTTATTTGAGAGCTGTTCATTTTCCAGCTCTTTCACAAGATGCTTTAAGTCGTTATAAGAAGTATTCAGGCTTTCTTCCACTGCGCTGACATTATTACTGATTTCCTGCACAGACGCATTCACTTTCGTAAATTCTTCCATATACTGTACATTATCCTTGTTCAGACTCTCATCCTGCTTTTCCAGGAATGACAAAACTTCTTCAATTTTATCAAATGTTGTCAGAATATCCTGGTGGATAGAGTCCATATTCTGCTTCAGGGAAGATATCTCTGTCTGCGTTTTCTTTTCCAGCTCGCTCACTTTTACGGAAACATCGGAAGCGTTCTCTTCCAGCTTTTTCTGCGTTGTTTCCATTTTCAGCAGAGAATCTGTTTTCGTATTGAGCTGATTGCTCACTTCCTCCAGCTTCTTCTGGTTTTCAGAAATGCTGCCATCCAGCTTTTCCAGATATGCAGACGCGGTCTCCATCTCTTTTTGCATCTGCGTTTTCACACTGTCCTGCACCACCTGTGCCGAAATCTGATTTTCTGAATCTTTACCCCAGAGACTTACACCCAATCCTGCTCCAAGAATGAAAAGCAGGATAGCTGCTGCTGTAATAAAGATCACAAGGGTATGATTTCCGAATGACTTTTTCCCCTTTTTCTCATGCTCCGTTTCCGTACGGAATGTTTTCTTATGATCGATAGATTTCATTGGGTCTTTCTCCTCCCATGTGCTTTAAATGTCCGATCTTGCATGTAGAATTATGCGGATATAATCGAACGAAATGACGTGTATTCAGGATAT
>JAFUMV010000023.1 GCA_017482485.1 Lachnospiraceae bacterium | reverse complement strand
CCGATTTCAAATTTATAATCCGGCGTATCATTGATTACCGGCACTGCCGCACGGCCAAAACGCATATAGACAGGACCTTCCATATCCAGAGCAGCCTTCACGCAGGCTCTTGCTTCCACAGCATCGGAAGGATTTAAAATAGTCATGCCGGGAATGGTGCGCATCAGGGCGATATCTTCGTTACACTGATGAGAAGCGCCGTCCTCACCAACAGTAATGCCGGCATGGGTTGCACCGATCTTTACGTTCAGATGAGGATAACCAATGGAATTTCTCACCTGCTCAAAGGCACGGCCCGCCGCAAACATGGCAAAAGTGCTTGCCACCGGAATTTTGCCGGTCAGGGAAAGGCCTGCTGCAATACCCATCATATTCGCCTCTGCAATACCGCAGTCAATGTGTCTTTCAGGATATTTCTTTTTAAAAACACCGGTCTTGGTTGCCGCAGCAAGGTCGGCATCCAGAACTACCAGATTCGGATAGGATTCACCAAACTCAGCCAGCGCATTGCCGTATGCTTCTCTGGTCGCGATTTTCTTTACTTCTGACATAATGCTTCACCAATCCTTTCCAGATCTGCCATTGCAATCTCAAATTCCGCATCATTGGGCGCCTTGCCATGCCAGTCCGCCTTGTCCTCCATGAAGGATACGCCTTTGCCCTTCAAAGTGTGAGCGATAATCGCTGTGGGCATGCCCTTTGTCGCGCGGGCTTCCTCAAAAGCTGCACGGATCTGTTCAAAATCATTGCCGTTTTCCAGATTAATCACATGGAAATTGAAAGCTTCAAATTTCTTATCGATAGGATAGGGAGAGCATACATCGCCGACACGGCCATCAATCTGCAGATCATTATTATCCACGATCACCACCAGGTTGTCCAGCTTTCTGTGTCCGGCAAACATGGCAGCTTCCCAGACCTGACCTTCCTGAATTTCGCCGTCACCCAGCAGAGTATATACACGGAAATCCTTACTGTCAAGTTTTGCACTAAGAGCCATGCCGACAGCAGCGGAGATCCCCTGTCCCAGAGAACCGGAAGACATATCCACGCCAGGCACATGCTGCAGGCAGGGATGTCCCTGCAGATAAGAACCCAGATGGCGCAGTGTAGGCAGATCCTCTACCGGGAAATAACCGCGGTTTGCCAGTGCGGAATACAGGCCCGGAGCTGTATGACCCTTGGAAAGAACAAAACGGTCACGGCCTTCCATCCTGGGATTGGCGGGATCGATGTTCATTTCTTCAAAATAAAGATAGGTAAAAATATCAGCTGCAGACAAAGACCCACCGGGATGGCCGGCCTTCGCACCGTGTACGGCAGCGATAATGCCCTTGCGGACTTCATTCGCCACTCTGGAAAGTTCCAGATTATTCATGTGCAAAATCCTCCCTAAACAATATGCTTATATTTTTATTTTACATTCGACAATATCCCATGATTTTCCCGAATGTAATAATTATCACCTAATATTTACCACATTTAATACAGTGAGGTCAAGCTTTTTGGGAAACTGAGCCGATTCCTTGCCCCCAAAGCAGGATTTTACAGGTTATAACCCTCCCTCACCATTCATAAAATGATAAAAAACAGGACTATGATATCTTGAAGAAGAAAAAATATCTCATCCTTTTGTTTCTATTATTCCCGTTTTTCGGATTTCTTTTTTATCAGTACGGTTATGACAGCTTTTTATTTCACCGCACGACCGATGCATTTTTTACCCAATCCCTGGAAAACGATGCTCTGTCACTCCATTTCACGCTGGCGGAGCCCGAAAAATACGGAATTTCTGTCAATAACGCTGCACTCCCGGTCTACTCTGCTCAAAATGAAAAGCAGTCCCAGGCTTCTGTCAGCGCAATGGCCACACAATTGTCCTACATCCGGCCGCAAAAACTTCTTTTGGAGGATCACTACACCTATAACCTTCTCACTTCCTGGCTGGAAGAGCAGATTGAAGGCTATAACTATCCTTATTATGAAGAACCGCTGTCTCCTTCCTCCGGCATGCAGAGCGAGCTTCCGCTGCTTTTTGCAGAATATACCTTCCGTGACAAAGAGGATGTGGACACCTACCTTTCTCTGCTGGAATCTGTTTCTCCCTATTTTCGGGGGCTGATCGAATATGAAACGGAAAAATCAAAGGCCGGGCTTTTCATGACCGCCGAAGATGCCGCCGATGTAGTACAGCAGTGCGATTCTGTCATGAATGCGGATAAACTGCTTTCCGGAACCCATTTTCTGCAGACCACCTTTGAAAGTCGTCTGGCTCAGCTGCTGGACAACGGGCTGATCACCCAGCAGGAAAAAATTGAATATATCGCCCATAACAACCGTCTGCTGACCACCGTTGTGCTTCCCGCCTACCAGGAACTGGGCGATTCCCTCATTCTGCTTTCCGGCTCAGGCCGCTACAGCGGCGGACTCTGTGAAAAGCCGGACGGCCGGGCCTACTATGCATGGCTTGTCAGGCGCACCACCGGATCCACTCTGGATGTGGACGGAATTTATCTCCTTTTGCAGAAAACCTTTCAGAAAAAATTCAGCGATATGAAAGCCACGCTCTCCCAGTACCGGGAGCTGACCGGCAATACGCCCGATCCTGCCCTGCTCACCAACGGTTTTCCCCTGAACAATCCTTCGGACATTCTCACCGATCTGCAAGCCCGGATGCAGCAGGATTTTCCGTCCCTCTCGGCCTTAACCTCTGACAAAATCAACTGTACCATCAAAAACGTGGACGCTGCGCTGGAATCCTATACCAGTCCCGCCTTTTACATGACTCCGCCCATTGATGACCTGCTGCACAACACCATCTGCATCAATAAGGCCTCCACCTCCGATGGCATTGAGCTTTATACTACCCTTGCACATGAAGGCTACCCCGGCCATCTTTACCAGACCGTTTATTCATCGCTGTACTCCTCTGTCCAAAATGACCAGCCCGTCCGGGAGCTGCTCTACTTCGGGGGCTATGTGGAAGGCTGGGCCTATTATACGGAGCAGCTTTCCTATGAATATGCGGCAGATCTGCTGACCGGAGCGGACTCCCGCTCAGCCGCCGCCCAGCTTTGCCGCCTCACCTCTCTGCAGCGGGATTTGCAGATCAATCTGTTTTCCATCCTGGATATCGCGCTTCACTATTACGGCGCCGAAAAAGAAGAAATCCTGCAATCCCTGACTTCCTTCGGGCTGCCAGAAGAGACCGCTCTGCGGATGTATGATTATCTGCGCACCTCTCCTGCCACCTACTTAAAATATTATGTCGGCTATCTGGAAATGACCGCCCTGCGCCAGCGGGCGCAGGCCTGGTGGGGAGATGATTTTTCCCTCACAAAATTTCATCAGTTCGTTCTGGAAGCAGGACCTTCCGACTTTCCAAACCTGACAGAACGCCTGAAAAGCACTGCATCATAAACAGAGGCCATCGCACTGATTATTCCGTGCGATGGCCCTGCCGTATCATCCATATTCAGCTGTATGAGCATTATTCAATGCTCTTTAAGGATTCCGCCATATCAATTTTTTCCAGCTTGATATACATGAAAATATCCACAACAATCATGAACACAAAGGTCAGAAGAAAGCTTTTTACATAGCTTGCCGGCAGGATACGCACATCGAAGCTGACCATATCCACCTTAATCTTGGACATGACAAACCAGTGCAGCCAGACTCCCAGGCCCTCACCTACAAGCGCGCCGATGGCAGTCAGCACAATATTTTCCCGGAATACATAGGAAGCCGTCTCCCCGGACTTAAAGCCCAGAACCTTGATGGTTGCTATTTCACGAATACGCTCCGTTATGTTGATGTTGGTCAGATTATAAATCACAATGAACGCCAGCGCGCCCGCGCAGAGAATAATCAGCAATACAATATAGTCCAGACTGCTCATCATATTGGTAATGCGGTCCATGAAGTCACGATTGACTGTAACGGCAGACACCTCCTCCAGCGAAAGCAGTTCTTCGGAAAATGCCCGCACATCCGTATCCTTGCGGGTCAACATATAAATGCTCTTATATTCCGGCTCGCTGCCGTTGTCCGCCTGCCAGGTATCAGGGCTTACATATACATAATCATACACAAAGTTTCTGTTCAGCCCCACAACCGTTACTTTCAGCTTGTCTCCATCGTCATTGCGAAGAGAAACCGTATCCCCTACTTTAATGCCGCATTTTTCCGCCAGTTCCCGGTTTAATACCGCTTCCCCCTTTTCGGGCCAGGCAATGGGGATCAGATCATCTGTGTGAAGGTTAATATATTCCCCCATTTCTTCCGGATTTTTCGGAATTACCACGTTGACGGATTTTGTTGCTTCCGGTCCGCTTATATCCATGGATTTTTCCGATACTATGGTGTAGGCTTTTGCACCGTTTTCCAGCACGGTATCTGCAACGGACTGTGTTTTTTCCGAAAATGCATCCTTTAAGGTCAGACTCATCTCATACATCTGAATTTCTTCATACTGCTGCACCGCAACGTCCACGATGGAATCCTTGACACCAAAACCTGTCACCAGAAGGGCCGTGCAGCCGCCGATGCCGATCACCATCATGAAAAAGCGCTTCTTATACCGAAGCACGTTTCGGATGGATACCTTTACCAGGAAGGAAAGTCTTTTCCAGATAAAAGGAACGTACTCCAACAGAATTCTTTTGCCGTTTTTTGGCGCTTTCGGCCGAATCAGCTCTGCCGCAACCTGGTTTAACTCCATCCGGCAGGTCAGCCATGTGGTTCCCATGGAACACAAAAGTGCCACCACCAGAGAGATGACAGCCAGCCGCCAGTCAAACATCAGCTTAAATTTTCCCAGATTATACATGATCCTATAGGCTTCCCAAATAACTGTGGGGAACACCACAGAACCTGCTGCAAAGCCGATGATACCGCCGATCACAGCCGCGCTGCCGGAATAAAACAGGTACTTGCCCATGATTTTTCCTTCGCCATACCCCAGCGCTTTCAGCACGCCGATCTGCGTGCGCTGCTCCTCCACCATCCGGTTCATGGTAGTGATGCAAACCAGAGCCGCTACCAGGAAAAAGAAGATGGGAAACACTTTTGCAATTCCGCCTACAATGCCGGAATCATTTTCAAAGCAGACATAGCCGACGTTGGTATCTCTGCCAAGCACATATGTGTCCGGCTCTTCGATATCAGCGATCTCTTCCTTCGCATCCTCGATCTTCTTCTGCGCTTTCAGCGTTTCCTCTTCCAGTTCCTTTTCGCCGTCTTCATACTCCTGTTTTCCTTCTTCCAGATCTTTCTGCGCATCCGCAAGCTTCTGCCTGTTCTCTTCCAGTTCTTCCTCGCCGGAAGCGATTGTTTTTTCCGCATTGGCAATCTGACGTCTTCCGTCTGCCAGCTGCTTCTCTCCCTCCTGTATCTGGGCAAGCTGTGCCTGCAGCCCGGCTTCCTGCTGTTTGAATGCCTCCAGCTGCATCTGCAGAGCTGCAGAGCTCTCTGCCTGATCGGAAGCATTCATCGCTATAATGCCCGCCTCCAGCTGCGCCTTCGCATCTGCAATCTGGGCAAGGCCGGCTTCCACCTGGCTGCGGCCGTCCGCCAGCTGCTGTGCGCTGTCCTGAAGTTCTTTTTTCTTTGCAGACAGTTCACTTCTGGCATCTGCCAGTTCTTTTTCACCATCCTCAATTTTCACAAGGGCATCTGCCAGTTCTGCTTCCCCTTCATCGATGGTCTTTTGTGCGTCTGCCAATTCTTCTTTCGCCTCTGCGGTTTTATCCGCCAGCTCCTTCTCCGCATCGGCTATTTTTTCATTGGCCTCTGCCAGAATCGCATCATAACGCTGTGCGGCCGCCTTTTGAGTCAGCGGCTCTGCCCACTGTTTCCACTCCTCTACAGCCTTCTCATATTCCTCGCTGTAAACCTCATAATCCTGCTCAAAACGGATAAAAATTTCCGTATAATATTCCCTTTCAAACCCCTGGGGCAAAAGATAAACGAATCCGCTTACCTTGCCGTTTCCCAAAGAGCTGGAACCACGCTCATACTGGGCATAATAAACGGAATTCACCTTGCCGACGATGGTATATTCTTCACAGGAAAACAAATCATAAGTTTCTTCTTCATTTTCCTTGGAAATCCGAATTATAGAGCCTACCGGCAAGTCTACAACCGCGGCATCTACCACACACTCCCCGGCATTCTCCGGCATGCGCCCTTCCTCCAGAGTGATCCGGTTTTGGGTTTCCAGAATGGTCTGGGCCGTCAGAACTCTGCTTTCACCATTTTCATCCACGGCCAGAAAATCCGTAAAAACAGCACCTTCCACCGCTTCTACACCGTCCCTGTCCTCAAAAGCGGAAAGGGCATCCTGCTCAAATCCCAAAGTGGATAAGAGGCGCAGATCAAAAAGCTCTTTTTCATTAAAATAGTCCCCGCCGGTACGTACCATCGCCGGTGTAGTTACCGTCAGTCCTGCGTAAAAACCAACTCCCAGCGCTACAATCGCCAGAATGGCAATCCAGCGTCCGAAGCTGTTCTTGATTTCCCGCAGAGTCGTCTTTATCATTGATGATTTCATAGTAACCTCCAAAACGCTCTACCATTCAATTTGCTCTACGGGCACAATACAATCATTTTTCCGCATATCCGTGATGGTGCCGTTTTTCACCGTAATAATCCGGTCTGCCATTGCCGTGATCGCCTGATTGTGTGTGATTACCACTACGGTCACCCCGCTTTTTCTGCAGGTATCCTGCAAAAGCTTTAACACCGCTTTTCCGGTATTGTAATCCAGCGCGCCGGTAGGCTCATCGCACAAAAGCAGTTTGGGATTTTTGGCCAGCGCTCTGGCAATCGCCACACGCTGCTGCTCGCCGCCGGAAAGCTGTGCCGGGAAATTATTGATCCGTTCTGTCAGGCCCACACTTTTAAGCACTTCTGCCGCGTCCAGAGGATCCTTACAGATCTGCGCTGCCAGCTCCACATTTTCCAGGGCAGTAAGGTTCTGCACCAGATTATAAAACTGAAAGACAAAGCCGATGTCATAACGCCTGTATGAGGTCAGCTGCTTCTTGTTATAGGAAGAAATCTCATTGCCATCCAGCATAACGCTTCCTTCCGACAAAGTGTCCATGCCTCCCAGAATATTTAAAATGGTGGTTTTTCCGGCACCGGAAGCGCCCACTACCACACAGAATTCTCCTTTTTCAATCTCGAAACTGACCCCTCGCAGCGCCTCAATGTCCACCTCACCCATGTGATAAATCTTTTTTACATCCTTAAATTCTACAAAACTCATATCCCTTACACCCTTTCTTCCATCATGGATTCCAGATACCCTCTGTCCCAAAGCAAAATTTTCAGCTTCTTGGCCGCCTCCACCGCCGGCTGCGTAAAATACTGGTTCGTCATCACGGCTCCCACCATCCGGTCATAATATTCCCGTCCGGCACAGGCCTCCTGGACGGCTTTCACTCCGACCGGCGCATCATAACGCTTACACTGAACGGCATAGGTCACGCCATCCTTTTCCGCCAACACATCCACACCGTAATCTCCGCTTGCCTTTGTGACTTCCACCTCATCAAATCCATGTCTCCTAAGCAAATCCGCACAAAAATATTCAAAATCATGGCCTTCCATTTCATCCAGCGCTTTCCCCCGAAATCGCCGTCCCAGCCGACGCGCCTGCCAGAATCCCAGGCCAATCAACAAAAATATCAAAAATACCAGCACTGCACTGACTGCCGCCAGCGTCACAGGCTGTTCCATACGCAGCAATTCGTCCATAAAAACTCCTCCAAGTACAAAAATGTTACAATATTCCATCCATTTTTACAACGATTTTCACAAAAATTTCATTTACATTTTAGAAACGGTTAATCGTTCATTGCCATTCGATCCCTTTTATGATAGAGTCATAGCTAAGGCCGTTTTTGCGGCCTTTATTACACACAACAGGGGGATTTTCTCATGGAAAAAAGAGAACGTTTTTCTTCCCGGCTGGGCTTCATTCTGATTTCCGCCGGATGCGCGATTGGACTGGGAAACGTGTGGCGTTTTCCCTACATCACAGGTCAGTATGGCGGTGCTGCATTCGTGCTGATTTATCTGGTATTTCTGATCATTCTGGGGCTGCCCATCATGGTTATGGAATTTGCGGTTGGACGTGCCAGCCAGAAGTCGGCAGCCCGTTCCTTCAATGTGCTGGAGCCTGAGGGTACGAAATGGCACCTGCACGGCTATGCCTGCCTGGCGGGCAATTATCTGCTGATGATGTTCTATACGGCAGTTGCGGGCTGGATGCTCAGCTATGTATTCAAAATGGCTTCCGGAGAATTCGTCGGTCTGGATTCAGCCGCTGTCGGTGAAGTTTTTAACAGCCTGCTGGCCGAGTCTGGACCAATGACATTCTGGATGATCGCTGTCACAGTTATCTGCTTTGCCATCTGCAGCCTCGGTCTTCAGAACGGTGTGGAACGCATCACCAAAGGAATGATGAGCTGCCTGCTCATTATCATGATCGTCCTCTGCATCAGAAGCGTTACCCTTCCCGGTGCATCGGAAGGCCTGAAATTTTACCTGATTCCAGACTTTGGCAAAATGATTGAAAGCGGCATCGGTGAGGTCATT
The DNA here is from genome assembly GCA_017482485.1 of Lachnospiraceae bacterium. Lineage (GTDB taxonomy): Bacteria > Bacillota > Clostridia > Lachnospirales > Lachnospiraceae > Gallintestinimicrobium. The sequence goes on along the minus strand of JAFUMV010000023.1, from coordinate 24,858 downwards.
TACGCTGCAATGGGTCAGTCCTTCTTCACATTAAGTCTGGGCATCGGCGCTATGGCAATTTTCGGAAGCTATATCAGCAAAGATCATTCTCTGACCGGAGAAAGCATCAACATTTGCGTCCTGGATACTTCCGTGGCATTGATGTCCGGTCTGATCATCTTCCCCGCATGTTTTGCATTTGACGTAGACCCCGGCCAGGGGCCCGGACTCGTGTTCGTGACACTGCCCAACGTATTCAACCAGATGAGCGGCGGAAGGCTCTGGGGAACATTGTTCTTCATCTTCATGACCTTTGCAGCCATGTCTACAGTTATTGCAGTATTTGAAAACATCATCAGCTTCTCCAACGATCTGTTCGGCGCATCGAGAAAGAAGGCTGTACTGGTAAACGGAATTCTCATCATCCTTCTTTCCATGCCCTGTGTACTGGGCTTCAGCGCATGGTCCGGATTCGCCCCTTTCGGTGCAGGCTCCACCATTCAGGATCTGGAAGACTTCATCGTTTCCAACAACCTGCTGCCTTTAGGAAGCCTGGTTTATCTGCTCTTCTGTACCAGCCGCTACGGCTGGGGCTGGGATAATTTCATTGCGGAAGCGGATGCCGGCAAGGGCGTGAAATTCCCAAAATGGGCGCGCTTTTATGTAACCTGTATCCTTCCTCTGATCGTGCTGTTCATCTTCGTGATGGGCTGGTATGACAAATTTTTCAAGTAAAATAGCTTTTCGCAGCGGGATCTCCCAAAGGGTTTTCCTAAAGCACAAAAAGAGGTCCGCAATGGACCTCTTTTTGTGGGCTGTTACGCCATAATACCGCTCATAATATCGCTTCCTTTATCGCTTTGAAACTCTTCTCTGAATCGCTTTTACACATTCCACAATCGGAAGCACTACAACCGCCAGCGCCAGCGCAATCACATACTCCGCCAGACTGATGGGGGTAAAGCCAAACGCATTTGCCAGAACAGGGACCTCTAAAACCAGTGTGGTCAGCACAAGGCTGCCCGCCATCGCACCCCACAGTACCTTGTTGTGGCTGTGCAGGGAAAATACACTCTTTCTCTGACTTCTCATATTAAAACTGTGAATGATTTCACACATGCTCATGGTCAGAAAGGCCATTGTCATGCCTTCCGGCGATACTCCTTTTGGCATTTCAAAATATCCCACTTCCATACAATGTCCGATGATATAGGACACGATGGTAATCACTGTGATCAACACACCCTGATATGCAATGTCAATCCCGAGACCTCCTGCAAAAATACCTTCGGAAGATCGGCGGGGCGGACGTTTCATAATATCAGGTTCCTCCTTTTCCAGCCCCAGCGCCAGTGCGGGGAAGCAGTCCGTAATCAGATTGATAAACAACAGATGTACGGGATTCAACAGCGTAAAGCCCATCAGTGTGGAGAAGAATACGCCCAGCACCTCGCTCATGTTGGATGCCAGCAAAAATTGAATTGCCTTGCGGATGTTGTCATAAATGCGGCGTCCCTCACCAACTGCACCCACAATCGTTGCAAAGTTATCATCTGCCAGAACCATATCTGCCACATTCTTGGTTACATCCGTACCGGTAATACCCATGCCCACGCCAATGTCGGCAGACTTGATGGAAGGCGCATCGTTTACGCCATCACCGGTCATTGCTGTAATAGATCCGTTTTTGCGCCATGCCGTGACAATACGCACCTTGTGTTCAGGCTGTACACGGGCATATACGCCATACTTTTTAATATCTGTATCCAGCTGCTCATCGCTGATCTCATCCAGCTCTGCTCCTGTAATCGCGCTGGAGGCGTCCGTGATGATGCCCAGTTCCATGGCAATCGCTACAGCTGTATCCTTATGGTCACCGGTGATCATAACCGGACGAATACCGGCGCTGCGGCACTCTTCAATCGCCGCCTTCACCTCCGGACGCACCGGATCGATCATACCGGTCAGTCCTACAAAGCACAGGTTTTCTTCCAGATATTCAGGTGCATTATCTGCAGGCTTTTTGTCCCATTTACGCATTGCAGCTGCCAGCACGCGCAAAGCCTTGTCCGCCATCCGCTTGTTCTCAGCCAGAATTTCCGCACGTTTCTTTTCTGTCATCGGCAAAATCTTACCGTTTTCTTCATACTCCGTACAACGTTTGAGCACTTCATCCGGTGCGCCCTTGGTATACTGAATCCACTCTTTGCCATTTTCATGGATAGTGGACATCATCTTGCGGGAAGAATCAAACGGCGCTTCATCCACACGGGGCTGTCTGCCTTCCAGTTCTTTTTTAGGCAAATCATTCTTTCCGGCAAAAACAACCAGTGCCGCTTCCGTAGGCTCTCCTTCGGCACTGCCGTCTTCCTTTAACTGCGCATCGCTGCACAGAGCCATCGCAGTGGCCAGAAGCTGTGTATTTCCTACATGCTCCACCACGGTCATCTTATTCTGGGTCAGGGTACCTGTTTTATCGGAACAGATCACCTGCGTACATCCCAGCGTTTCCACCGCGGTCAGGCGCCGGATTACCGCATTGCGCTTTGACATATTGGTGACACCGATGGATAAAACCACGGTAACAACCGTTGCAAGACCTTCCGGAATTGCCGCCACTGCCAGGGAAACAGCCACCATAAAGGTGGAAAGCACGCTGTCTATGGTGAAGCTGCCTGCTGCCACCAGATTAAAAATAAAGATGAATACACAAATAGCGAGCACCAGCTTGGACAGGGTCTTTCCCAGTTCATCCAGCTTCTTCTGCAGAGGTGTTTCCTCATTTTCTGTGTTCGCCAGCGCATCTGCAATTTTGCCCATCTCCGTATCCATACCGGTCCGGGTAATCAGAGCCCTGCCGCGGCCATATACCACCGTGGAACCCATGTAACACATGTTTTTACGGTCGCCCAGCGGCACTTCATCCTCCGCTTTCTGTCCGGGCAATAATCCAAGCGCCTTACAGATTTTTTCAACCGGAACGCTTTCACCGGTCAGCGCTGCCTCTTCAATTTTCAGCGATGCGCTCTCTAAAATACGCCCGTCCGCCGGCACCGCATCGCCTGCCTCCAGCACCACCACATCACCGGGCACCAGCTCATCACTATGCAGTGTCATCTGATGACCATCCCGAAGCACCTTACAGGTGGCGGCAGTCATGGTCTGCAAAGCTTCAATTGCAGCTTCTGCCTTGCTCTCCTGAAACACGCCCAGCACCGCATTTAAAAGCACTACGATCAGAATGATAAATACTTCTGCCAGGCTCTCTCCTGCAATGATATTGGTCACCGCAGAAACTGCAGCCGCCACCATCAGAATGATGAGCATGGGGTCTTTGAGCTGCTCCAGAAAGCGCTGCAATAGTGTAGGCTTTTCGGCATCCTTTAATTTGTTCGGCCCATATTTTTCCAGACGCGCTTTCGCTTCTTCGCCTGACAGACCATTTTGAGTTGTCTGCAGAGACTCTAACAGTTCCTGCGTCGATTGACGATACTCCTGTTGCATTCTTTTTCCTCCTTTTTGCAACTTCCGTATGCACGGGATTCTTTCCACAAAACAATAATTTCCACAAAACAGCATTTCGCAGCGCGCGAGTACGCATCGTTGCGCGAAGCGTATTTTTGCTCTGCAGGAATTTTCGGAGAAAATTCCTGTAGAGTAAAAAAACTCATACACACACTAGTATTAGCATGTGTATGAGTCTCATTCTTTAAACGAAGTCCGGGCAACTGCCGTTCTGACGGACAAACATCAGACCGCTGATTCGCGGTGTGGAATTACTCCCTCATAATTTTATCATACCTTTTTGTCCCAATATGTCAATCCATTCAAAACTTATTTAACAGATTTTTAATATTAGGTGTCACCGTTTTTCTGACCGGAGTGCATTCAACAATACAGGCTGAATTGTTACGTTTCTCCGAAAAGAAGACACATAAAGTCCATATTAACACTTGCTTTCCGTGCGAAGAATTTGTAAAATAGAGCTATCTTTTATTTTGGAGGAAAAATCCATGCAGCTTCTGGAAGACAGAATACGAAAAGATGGCGTAATCAAAGAAGGAAATGTCCTGAAAGTGGACAGCTTTTTAAATCATCAGATGGACATCCATCTGTTTGAAGAAATTGGCCGCGAGTTCAAGCGCCGTTTCATGAACGAAGAAATCAACAAAATCCTGACCATCGAAGCGTCAGGTATCGGCATTGCCTGTATCGTTGCACAGTCATTTGATGTTCCTGTTGTTTTTGCCAAAAAAACAAAGACCAAGAACATTGCGGGAGATGTGTATACAAGTCAGGTGGAATCTTATACACATGGCCGCGTTTATGACATTATTGTTTCAAAAGAATTCTTAAACGAAAATGACAAGGTACTTCTGATCGATGACTTTCTTGCCAACGGGAAGGCGCTGGAAGGACTGGCAGATCTGGTCCGCGAAGCAGGCGCAACTTTAGTGGGCGCCGGAATTGTCATTGAAAAAGGGTTTCAGGTTGGCGGCAATATTCTCCGCAGCAAAGGGATTCATCTGGAATCTCTCGCCATCGTGGACAGTATGGATGAGAAAACCGGCGAAATCACATTCCGCAAGCAGGACTGATTTCACGCAAAGGGCAAAATGCCGAATTTCTTACGCTACAGCAACGGGCTGCCGAATTGGCAGCCCGCTTTTTCATGCTATAAGAAAGACCTTGTCACATTATTCCTTCGCAGCCCGCTTCCGCCCGAGAATTTCGTGCTGCGAAATTCTGTTTTCATTCTCACCTTTATTTTTCAAAATCAAACAATCTGTTGAGCCATGCAATGCTCCACTCCATCCAGCGAGCGTTATACGGATTTGCAGTTCCCACTTCTTTCGTGCATACAGACATCCCATGTCCGCCTTGGGGCAAAACATGCAATTCAAAAGGTACCTTTTTGCCGGAAAGGGCAGCAGCAAAACTGAGACTGTTCTCCACAGGAACCAGGCCATCTTGTGCAGTATGCCACAAAAATGCCGGAGGAGTTGTCTCATCCACATGTTTGTCCAGTCCAAACCAGGCATATTCTTCACTGCCCTTTTTTGCACCGCTCACATTCTCGATGGAAGGTACATGTGTCAATTCATTTGACAGAATTACCGGATATCCTAAAATCATCGCATCAGGGCGAATCTTATCTTCCCGGTTCCAGACCTTTAAAAATTTCTCTTCATTATAAAGTGTTCCCAGAGAGCATGCCAGATGGCCGCCTGCCGAAAAACCGCATACTGCAATTTTATCTGCTTCTACAGTCCACTCCTTTGCATATTTGCGGATGTGCGCCACAGTCGCAGCAAGCTGACACAAAGGATAAAAGCCGGCCGCTTTCTCCAAAACGGAATATGTAAGTATAAATACATGATATCCGGCGTTAAAATATTCCTTAGCCACAGGTTCTGCTTCCCGATCGGATACAAACCCATAACCGCCGCCGGGGCAAACCACCACTGCCGGAATTTCTCTCTCCGCCATTTCCCTGGACTTACCCGCTGTCTGCAGATATGCCTGTACATTACAATCTGCAATGCCTTCCGGCACAAATTCAAAGTACTTCATGTCTTTTCCCTCTCTGAGCCCTACTGCTCCACTAAAATCCGAATATTTTAAAACTGCTTTTTAAACATCCCGGCAACATCTGTCCACCGATGCTGTCTGCTTTATTATAACCAAGTCATTTTACGAATGCAAACATTTCATACATATTTTTATCCCATATCCCCACGCACCGTGGCCGTCCGTATAAAAAGTGTGCGTAATAGCGCACACTCCGCGTCGAGCGCGGTCACGAAGCGACAATTTCACCGCGAGCGAGTACGCATCGTTGCGCGAAGCGCATTTTTGCTCTACAGGAATTTTCGGAGAAAATTCCTGTAGAGCAAAAAAACACAGATATGCCGAAACATATCTGTGCTCACTTCAATGCGAAACAAACTCATTGTATCAAAAATGTATGCAGGCTGTGGGCTTTGAGCTCTGCCGCAAAGGACTTTTCCCCATGCACAAATTCAAACTGCCTGTCGTAATCCAGATTGTTATTCACCACCAGTACAATGGAACCGTCCATATTCTCAAATGCGAGCGAATTTGCCGTCCAATGCCCCTTCATTCCAAGCACCCTTGCGCCTTCCTTCACAAAATGAGACAAATGCTTCATCAGATAGAATTCCGGCTGGTATTTCAGTTCTCCTGTTTCCGGATTGACTGTACAAAGGGAATTCTGGCACCATCCCCAGGTGGAAATGCCTCCATCTTTCAGTGCCATATTCCAGTAAACGTAACGCTCAGCACCATGATTAAAGTAAATTCTCATGAGGGTGAAAATATATTCCATATACGCCCAACTGTTTTTTCCATCTCCGCATTCGCTTTCCGTCTGCATCAGGCGCAGTTCCGGATAGCTTTCTTCCACCTGTTCAATGGCATATTTACCGGCCCACTGAAATCCCACGCCGGTCAGATAGCTTCTGGCTTTTTCATCGGCAAGAACTGTATTTGCATAATCCATGAACGTAGTGTTTATCGTTCCCAGCCAAAGTTCAGTATCCAGCCCCGCCTCTTTCAACGCAGGTCCTATATAGTCCCTGATAAAAACTCTCAGTTTTTCCCCGGTCCATACGCATGACGGGAATTTCTGATCCGAAATCGGCTCATTCTGAACATGGATCTGAGCCACCTTTAGGCCCTCGGCTTCATATGCTTTCACAAATTTTATAAAATACTGTGCATAAGTTTTCAGCACCCTGTCTTCCATTCTTATTGTGCCGTAGTTGCAGACCTTCATCGTTTTCATCCAGGTAGGCGGACTCCAGGGAGATGCAAACAGAGAAAAATCTTTCTGCCGTTTCTGTGCTTCCCGTATAAAGGGAATCGTATACTGTTTATCCCGCTCAATATTGAAGTGCTTTAAGTCATAGTCGCCATCTGCTTCATCGCAGCTGTACCACGCCAGACTGAAATCGCTCGCTCCGATCGGCACCCGTCCAACATTAAAGTCGCATTTGTCTTTTGAAAAAAGTTCTTCCAGAAAGGTTTCCCGTTCTTCCTTGTTGGCAAGCTGCAGCGCTTCCCAGCCAAGTTCGCTGAAGCAGCCGCCAAACCCCAGCACCTTCTGTTTTTTTACGCCTGTCAGTTCCAGGCTGTCTGCCGGATTCTTTGCTTCCTCTACACGTTCTTCCTTCCAGCAGTTTCCTTCATAACTGGCAATATGCCTGATTTTCACGCCCATAAATTCTCCTGTTTGCTATATGATCCGAATTACTCCTACAATTCTAATTTAACAACCGCAAGCGGCTTAAGTCAATCTCTGTTTTACCGTTTTTCTTTCGGCTTTTCCGGCACGAAAGCTGCCGTATGGCGCCGGGAAGCATACGATGGCATTCCCCAGGTTCCACACGGCAAACTTTGTCTGTTAAAAACTACTCTTATTTATTTGCCAGGAATTCATCCACCTGTCTCTGGTATTCCTCCAGAATTTTGCTCAGTCCCGCTTTTTCCGAATCTTCCTTCAGCTTAGCAATTGCCTGCTCGTATCCGCCGCTCAGGCCTACTTCCAGCACCTTCCACGCATCATTGTACAGCTGATCTCTCTGTGCAATTTCTGTTTTAACGTTGTTTGCTTCAAAGTTAAAGCCTTCCAGAGGAGACACAACGTTGTTCGGAGTGGATGCTGCAAATTCCGCTTCTTTTACCCAGAAGTCTTTTCCATAGCTCGCATCCGGACGCATAAACTGCGGTTTCCAGAGAGCCCAGCGTCCGCCCCATTCCATATAATTGGAGTTGGATGCATCCATTCCCTCCGGGAACACTGCCTCTTCGCCGTTCAGTTCATAAGTCAGACCTTCAATACCATAATGTACCATATCATAAAGGGTCTGATCTGTTTCAAGCATATTTAAGAACATCAAAGTTCTTTCCGGATTTTCACTTGTTGCCGGAATGCACAGTGCATTTGCGAGCGGTGTTCTGTTCGCATATAAGCCATCCGGATAGATTTCAGTGAAATCCCAGTACGCACCTTCTTCAGCCCACGGAATGTTAATATAGCAGTTTTCATGGCTGCCCCATCTGCTGATAATCTTGCCCTGATTGATCAGGGAGTTCTTATCCAGCCCGTCTGTAAGAACGTCTTTCCAGATAATTCCATCGTTCTGCCATTTTTCAGCATACTCGCAGGCAATTCTGAATGTCTCTGTATCTTCAATGGGCATTACCTTGCATTCCGGATCGTTCAGATTAAAGCAAAGTCCATGTCCCAGATCACACAGGCCTTCCATCGCATAGATGATCAGGGAATTACCCTGAATGTATCTGTCAGGAAAAGCCTCGTGCAACTGGTAAAAGAACTTGTCAATTCCCTCAATTGTCTTTAAGCTTTCCTTGTCTACCTCAATTCCTGCCTGTTCTACCAGGTCACCTCTCCACTGGATGAATTCACGTGTGTTCATAGTCATCGTCCACGGAAGTGCAACAATGTGTCCATTGCTCTTTGCCGCTTCCAACGCGCCGGTGCCTTCATATGCAGCATACAGATCAGGCGCATATTTCGGCAGCAGCTCATCCAGATTCATGTAGGCGCCTTTGTTCACCATGGAATAATAGCAGGTCCAGTTAGAGTCAAAGTTAAGGTCCCACGCATCTCCGGAAGCAGCTTTTACCAGCAGCTTGTCATTGTAGTCTGAACCGGAAATAAACTGTACATCATAGTCGCAGTTTAAGGTATCTCTTGTGTAATCCGCAATAGCGTCCCATACTTCATCTGTTGCCGATTTCTTATCTCCAAAAAAGATAAAATGTAAAGTAACCGGTTCCAGTTCTGCAGTCTCTCCTGCCCCTTCATCCACTGCAGCTTCCTGTTTGGCAGCGTCTTCTTTGCCGCTGTCGCCGGCATCCTGTCCCGTACTTCCGCAGGCGCTTCCCAGCAACATCGTTGCAGCCAAAGTCATTGCCAGTAACGAGTGTAACTTTCTCTTCTTCATATCCATTCTCCTTTTCTTTTATTTATATGAACGTTATTCATATTCTCTTTCACAGCGTTCCGGTCCCGCTCATCCCTTGACCGCACCAACCATGATGCCCTTCATAAAATACCTTTGCAGAAAGGGATACAGCAAAATGATGGGGCCTGTGGTAATCACAGTCATCGCCATTTTCACGCCATTGCCCGGCACGTTGGCCAGCATGGACTGTGCCTCAGAGGATTGCTGTGACATCGTCTGCAAATACTGGATATTGGCCATCATGCTGCGCAGCAGCATCTGCAGCGGGTGCAGCTCCGTATTATCAATCAGCATCAGTCCCAGCCACCAGTCATTCCAGTACCCTAATGCTGCAAACAGCGTCACTGTAGCAATCACCGGCTTCGCCAGAATCAGATAAATCCGAAAGAAGATTGTAAATTCGGAAGCTCCATCCAGCTTGGCCGATTCGGACATTTCCTCCGGCACGCCTGAAAAATAATTTCGTATCAGAAAAATATTCCAGGCATTCACCAAAGACGGTACTATCAATGCGAAAAGTGTATCCTTCAAATGAAGATACCTGCTGCAGACGATATACCAGGAAACCATACCGCCGTTAAACAGCATCGTAATAAGTACATACAGATTAACCACAGCTCTTCCCGGCAGTTGTCTGCGTGACAAACCATAGCCCATCATGCCATTGACGATAACAGAGCAGCACGTTCCAAGTATCGTCACAATAATCGTGACCTTATAACCGTTTAAAATCATATTCTTATTGGCCCAGATCAACCGATAGGAATCGAAAGTGATATCAGATGGAATAACTTTAAACCCTTCCAGCGTTGCTTCCCGATCCGTCATCAGAGAACCGCCCATCGTCAGCAGAAACGGATAAAGACAGATCAGCGCAAACAAAATTACGTATATGTATACAAGAGCCTTTCCAACGGTCATTTTTTCTTTCTTCATGATTTCCTCCTAGAACAACGCCGAATCTTTCTCATATTTTCTTGCAATCCAGTTGCTGAGTACCACCATTACGAATCCAACCACGGACTGGAAAAAGCTGGTTGCGGATGACATTCCAATATCCCCGGTCTCCCGAAGTGCCCGGAAGATGTAAGTATCCAAAACATCGGTCGTCGGATACAGCAATGGTGAATCGCCTGTGACGTTGTAGAAGAGACCAAAATCTGCATTCATTATCCTGCCTATTGAAAGCAGCGTCATGATAATGACAGTGGGCTTTAAAAGAGGCAGGCTTATATACCAGATCTGCTGTGCGCGGGATGCTCCATCGATTTTGGCCGCCTCGTAGTAGGTCTCATCAAATCCGCTGATCGTTGCCAGATAAACAACCGCATTATATCCCGCTCCCTTCCAGATGTTGACTATCAGGAGTATGATTGGCCAATACGCAGGATTCATATAGAAGGCAACCTTTTCTCCGCTCAATGCCGTTATAAACCTGTTGACAACGCCCGATTCATAACCAAGCATACCAGTAACAAAAATTCCCACAACAACCGTTGAGACAAAATAAGGCAGGAAGCTGAAGGATTGACAAATTTTCTTCAACTGCTTATTGGTAACCTCATTCAATGCCAGCGCCAGTGCCAGTGAAAATACCGTACCACCCACAATAAAAAGCAGGTTTAAAAGAACCGTATTCCGGATGGCTCTCATCGCATTCGCATTATTCTTAAAAAGAATTTCAAAGTTACGATACCAGGGATCCATCCATGCACTTCCCCATATTCCATCCCGAAACTGATAATCCTTAAATGCAATTACGAGTCCCCCCATGGGAAGATAAGCGAACAAAAACAGCAGCACCGCCGCCGGCAGCATCATCAGATACACCTGCCAGTGCCTCTTCAATGCAACCAGAAGTCTTCCGCCAACACTTTTCCTGTTCTCTGCTGCAGTAACTTTTCTCTTCAACACCTTCATCCCTTCCTTGCTTAAGTCATTTAATATACTAAACTCTAGCATTATTATATGCGCTTGTCAACATTGTTTTATCAACTTTTCACCATTTTTGCATCATTTTGTATATTATAAACGATTTTATTTTCCATAATTTATCGCTTTTAACCATATCTTTTCATTTTAGTTTTAATATATCTTAATTTATTTAATATATTATATTATTTATTTGACTTAGTTTTTGATTTAAGATATAATTGTTTATACTAAGCAAAATATACTTTATATCATGCAGGCCAAAAGGACCATTCCACCCTTTTTTCTGCCAAGCATGAAAGAACAGGAGAACTATGTCAAGTCCTACTTCACGCAAGCCCAAATACGAAGTAATCACAGATGATATACTTGCCAGAATCTATAATAACGACTTTTCCTATGACGCAGTTTTCTGTACGGAAAAGCAGCTTGCCGAACAATATAGTGTTAGCCAGATTACCGCCAAAAGAGCGATTACCGATCTGGAACAGCGAGGGGTTCTTTACCGCAAGCGCGGTGTGGGCAGTTTTGTTTCACGCGATGCCCTGACCGCCCTTGCCGCTCCCGTTCGCCCATATAACGATTCCAAGATGGTATCTTTTTTGCTGCCGGTTGACAGCACGAAAGGAAATCTGTTTCAAACAATCGAAGTAGTTACCAAAAAGCTGAGCGCCAACGGCTATTTTTTAAGCCTGTACATTTCCGATCTCTCCAGCAGTAAAGAGAAGGCAAATATACGTCTGCTCATGTCCCAGCATATTTCCGGGCTAGTATACTACCCTACAAGAGATATGATCAGCCTGAATCTGCTCAATGAATTTGTGTATGCGCATATTCCGGTTATCATAGTTGATAAATCTACCGATTGTCCTTACCTGCATAACATCGTGAGTGATAACTTTGAAGGGGGCAGACTTTTAACCGAGCATCTGATCGGGCTTGGGCATCGCAATATAGTGTTTTTCACGATTTCTCCCATAGACGAGGTTTCATCCATCCGCAATCGTTTTTCCGGTTACCTTTATCAGATGCAGTCCTCCGGCATCGCAATGAGCTCCAATCATATGTTTTATCATCCTCATGAAATTACAGAATCCGATATGCAGCCCGATGACCCCAACTCCTTCCAGCATGTCATCCGTCAGTTATATAATTCCGGAGTGACCGCCATCATTGCGGAAAACGATCAGGTTGCACGTTTTATTCATATGGCATGCAATGAAATTGGACTTCGCATTCCGGAAGATATCAGTATCTGCGGCTTTGACAACACAGAGATCGCTCAGGAGCTGAATATCACTACCATCAAGCAGGATTTTGTCACAATCGGTGAACAGATCAGTCAGGTTTTACTTACATCCATGGCCAATCCAACCGGAAAAGCGCAGAGAATAACTGTTCCGGTTGAACTGGTGGTCCGTTCCTCCACCGGTGTTCCGCGCGTCCAAAGCAGTTTGTGACTGCCACCGCCGTCTGATTGACATCCAACTGCTGTCAGGTACTTGAATATAAAAAGCGTGCTCTCATCCCCTTTCAGGCAACAGCAGCACGCTTTTTTATTTCTGTATTATTTTATCATGAATTCTGCCATCACAATGCTCATCACCACGCCCGCCGCTGTGGCCGCCAGCGCTCCCGCCACTGTATATCGGGTTTTTGTCACCTTCGCCGCCATATAATATACGGAAAGGGTATAAAACAGCGTTTCCGTACAGCTCATCAGGATGGAGGTGATCAGTCCGATCCTCGAATCTGTCCCGTAGGTTTTAAAAATATCGAGCACCAGTCCCGTTGCCGCAGAAGAAGAGAATAACTTAATAAAGATAAGCGGCACCAGTTCCGCCGGCAGGCCGATCCGTTCTGTCAGCCCTCCTATGGAGTTTCCCAGAAAATCCAGAATACCCGATGCCCGCAGAATGCCAACCGCCATCATCAGCCCTACCAGGGTTGGCATAATCTGTATCACGGTTTTAAAGCCATCTGCTGCACCTTTAATAAAATCCTCATATACATTGCTTTTGCTTATCAATCCATAGGCCACAATATAAAAAATCAGCGCCGGAATAATGATGTTTGAGAAGTGGGCCAAAACATTCGCCATTTTTCGTTTCCTTTCCCGGAAACATGTTCTCTGTTCATCTTATTCCGACACTGTCACAATCATGCAGATTGTTTGCCATCCGGCTTCAGAATACTATTTTTTCTTTTTGCGCCGCACAATGATTACAACTGCTGCTGCCAGCGCTGCCACAAGAGCGATTCCCCAGGGCAATACAGAAGTATCATCTCCGGTTGCGGCTCCGGTTCTTACACCCAGAACGCCTCTCATTGCGCCCAGAACTCTTCCGGTAATTCCGGATATCCTGTCCGCACTTCCATTTGCCTGGCTGATCGATTCGCTTTCCTTCGGCTCTTCGGGCACCTTGCTTTCAGGTTCTGACTCCGGTTCAGATTCAGGTGTGCTTTCCGGTTCGGACCCGGGCTTGTTTTCAGAAACCGGCGCATTGCTGACAAAGAGCGATCTTTTTGCATTTTCACCGTTCTTTTGGAAACTTACATAATCAATTCCATCGGTATGTACCGTCACCGTCCACACATCATCCGTCTTTTGGTATCCTTCCGGCGCTGCTTTCTCTTCCAGTGTATACTTTCCTGCTTTCACATTTTCGAAGCGGACAATTCCATTACTGCCGCTTGTCGCTTCTCCATAAACTTCGCCGTTTTCATCTTTCAGTATGAATACAGCACCTGCCAGGAAGTCCTTATTCTCATCCAATTTCCAGAACACAACCGAATACTGCTTTTCTCCGATCGTTACCGCTGTTGCTTCTGTATAAAGATCACCCTCAAAATGAATGTTACTGATGTCATAGGGGTCTACTATTTTAATATCTTTCGCAAAAAAGGTATTTCTGGTCACACAGTCAAACAATTCAGGATCTGTGGGGGCTTTCAGACTCAGATACAGGTTGAAACTATCTGAATTTTCAAGATAAAAATCATTCCCGTCCTTATCCTTTCTTAAATCAATTGCCACCGCCTTTACTTTGCTGAGATCTTCCTTAAAATTTCCCGCTTTCGTCCAGCTTCCGCTGTCAATAAGTCCCGGATTGGTCACTGTTGCATAATAAACAACGGGATCCGGATTAGATTTATTATCTTGCTCATCATACAGCGTTTCCGCCTCGCTGCAGTCAATACCAAGGAAAGTTCCTTTCCATTCCGACCCGTCTTCATTTTCCAGAATGTCATATAAAACGATATTTCCCACTTTATACTTTGACGAGCTGGAAACATTCATCTTATATCGATACTTACTTCCTATGGTAGCAACCGCCTTATCAGTCCACTCCTGATACAAATCTGTCTGTACCTGTTTTCTGATATTCTGATGCGCATATGTAATATTTTTCACACTCACACTGTCCCAGGCGCCCATTACCACTCTGCTGTCATCGTTTGCTTCTTTTCCGTCCAGATTCTTCCAGTCATCCTGATCATCACTGCTGCCGACCCATTGACCATTATCTGTTCCCGTCAGAGAACGATAAACATTTTCTTCCGCAACAACCTTAAAGCTGTCATTGCCATTTTCGTTCAGCGGAACATCCACCATTGCAGCTGCCAGATTGGTGTATTCTCCCTGGTTTTTCACATAACTTGCCCTGGGAATGAAGAAATCAAATTTCACCATAATCACGGGGAACAAACCGTATTCTCCTCCCTGTGTCAGCGGATTATCGGAAAAGTCAAATTCCCACTTCAGCATGATCCGATTTGTGTTATTATAATTTTTCTGCACCGTAAAGTTGCAATGCTGACGCACATATTCCGCAGATGCCGCCGCCGGAATCACCGTTCCGTCCACCAGAGAAAGCGCAGATTCTGTATAACCGCTCAAAAGAGAATCCATTGTTATTTCGGTTACTTTGTAGCTAATATCATCTTCATCGCCCAGATACTGCAGATCTTCCGGAAGCAGATCATACATGGTATATTTGGCAATCCCATTCGGAAGCAGACTGTCCTCTGACCAGTCCACATACAGCCGGGTCTGAACATTCCAACCGTTATTGACCTGGTCTTCCTCAGCATCCGACATATCCTTTCTCACATAGCCTTCCAGAAAATATTCTTTTACAGCGGCTTCCGCCTTCCTTCTGTACAGAATATTGTTGTCATGTAATGACCGATCCTGAGCAATCAGCGCATCATCCAGTTCCGGTGTTCCAAGAAAGTTCTCTTCAACTCTGCCGTCCATATGCTCCTGAGTTGCAGAATTATACACTTTCGTATATCCCAAAAACACCATTTTTCCATCCTGGCGAGTCTCTGTATTTGGAATAATGCGGTCAATGTTGGCAGCTGAAGGCTTTATTCTGCCCTCCAAAATAAAAGCGATATCTCCGTCAACCGTACATCCCGCCGGTATATCATAAATACGGAACTGAACATCAATCACCTGCTGGCTCTTATCGAAAGAGACCGTCAGCTGGCTGTTATCATGAGGAATTAACTTCTTTTCAGTATACACACTCCTGTAATCGCTGCTGCCTGCTGTACGATAAAAAATATTATAGTACAGGTCAGTTCCCGCTTTGCTGTATTTGGATGATTCTGCTCCTTCTTCCGCATACCAGAGCCGGCTGGTCTTGAAAGTAGCCTTGGTGTAATAATATTCATCTTTTCCAGCCTGTACCAGTCCGGAATCCTGGGTGTTATAGTAAATATAATCCCCGCCGAAAACCAGATCACAGACATAGCTTCTGGAAATACCGGTGGTCACCGCATAACGGAATAAAGCTCCCTGTTCTGTCTCCATATCATTTTTGGAAACAGTTGCTGTCCCGCCTGCATCGAATGCGCTATCACAAAACAGCGGATGATGTCCCGTACCACCATAATCAAAATCCAATTCTGAAAGATTTTTGGAATATGTTTTGCTTTCCATATAGCGCCAGCCCGGCTTTCCATCCGGAACGCTTCCCAAAGCCGTCATCAGTTTAGATGCATATATTTCATTTGCATAATGAGTCGCTGCGTCTTCACCGCGCTGTACGTCTGTTTCTATTTTGTAGCGTAAAATCAGATCTGCCTTGACATCAACCATTGTGACAGCATCTTTCGGATTATACATATTGGTGTCATAGCCGATTGCACAATATTTATAGTTATACGCAGTATTAACTAAATAGAGGCTTTCTCCGCTCTCCGGATCCGTGTATACCGGCGTAGCTACCGTACTGATTGTATTCAGGAATTTCGTCCCTTTAGGCAAGGTGATCAGAAGGTAGGAATCCTCTGATTCTATTGCGTCATCAGAACGGGCACCGATCCTGAATTCATATGCGGTCCAATGATATTTTGCGACCTCGTCAGCCGGCAAATAGTCTTCCGGCAAAATGTCAATGTAATCCACGCTGCGGTTTACCAGCGTTTTGATATAGTAGTCTTTCTGGCTGCCAATATACGCAACAGTTACGCTCTCTTCCGATTTCATAATAAATTCTCCGGAAGCATTTGACCAGGAAGCGGTAATCTCTTTAGTCCATTTATCATCTACAAAATAGGAAGCGCAAATATTACAATACTTCAGCTGGAAATAACCGCTGGATCCTTTGATCATTTTGATCTTATTCGTCAGCACCACAACGTCATCATCTGATGCGTCCAGCTCCCATAAGCTGTCTCC
Source organism: Lachnospiraceae bacterium (assembly GCA_017482485.1). GTDB lineage: Bacteria > Bacillota > Clostridia > Lachnospirales > Lachnospiraceae > Gallintestinimicrobium. The sequence goes on along the minus strand of JAFUMV010000023.1, from coordinate 8,241 downwards.
GCCACCGATATCATAGGCAGGATAGGTATCACTCCATCCTTTTTCCCATATGCTGGTATCCTCTTTCGTCAAAAGCTTGGGCAGAGTTACCTTCAGTTCGCCAGGTTCATAGTCATCCGCCAGCTCATAATCCACCTGAACTTTCAGATTGCCATATCCGAGATATTCATATTGGCCCATCTTAGTCAGACCATTCCAGCCAGTCACACTGTTTTCATTGATATAACGATCAGGAATATTAGTGTCTGAATCATTGATCAGCTGAATTGATGTTTCATTTTTAAAATTGGAAATACTTCTGCTTCGCAGACTCATCATGACAACCGGAGGATAATAAGCCGCACTGACACTTTCCGAATCACAAATGACAGGCTCATACCCTTCCATATCATTTTTCTCAGACTCCGTTACTGACTCGGATTCTTCCTCGGACTCACTCTCCGCTGATTCAGACACTTCTTCTGATGCACTCTCTGATGCTTCTTCCGATGAGGATTCTTCTGCCTCAGACCCTTCCTCCTCTGATGAGGATTCCTCAGCCTCGGACACCTCTTCCTCCGCCGAAGACTCCTCTGCCTCAGACACTTCTTCAGATGAAGATTCCGATGACTCAGAATTTTCGTCTTCTGATGCAGACTCTGATGACTCTGACGAATCTTCCTCCGCCGAAGATTCCGATGACTCGGGCACTTCCTCCTCCGCTGAAGATTCCGATGACTCGGGCACTTCCTCCTCCGCTGAAGATTCCGATGACTCGGGCACTTCCTCTCCCGATGAGGATTCCTCTTCCAGGCTGTTTCCAATCAAACTGCCTCCACTGCCGGTTCCGGTGCTATCAGCTGCCATAACCGGCTGCACGGCAAGCATAATACATAATAGCCATACGAATCCTCTCCGCAAAACTCTGCTTCTTTTTGACATAATTTGCTCCTTCTTTTTCCATGTATGTTTTGTCAGTTTTAAGTTGCATTTTCTTTGTACCTTTCAGCATATCAGATATGATTCAAAAAATCAATTCCCGATAATACGCGCATAATTCCAAATAAACGGCTGTTTATTCCAAAATTTCATCAATCCATCATTCTCCATAAAAAACAGTGTTGAAATCGCTTTGTTTTTCTGCAATTTCAGCACTGCTTTTCTCATTTCAGTGTTTCTTTTTTCTTTTTTTATCGAGGTACATCATCTCATCGCTTCTGCGAATTGTATTTCTGAAATTTTCATCCTTCTGCGGATCATACCGTGCATATCCCACCGCTATACTAAACGGAAAATCAAGATTTTCTTTTTTGGTATCTATCAATCGTTCAAAACGTTCTACCGCATGTTCCAATTCGTAATTCATTCCTGAAAGCACAACAAACTCATCGCCTCCGATACGGTAACACTTTCCCATCTTTCCAAACACTTCGCAGATACATCTATAGCAAAGCCGCAGCGCTTCATCGCCCTTTTCATGTCCGAAGTTATCATTGATGTATTTCATATCGTTCACATCAAACATAACAACATTTGCCGCCAACATCTGATGTTCCTGTTTCTCCAGCGCCTTCAGCATATTTTCGTAGGCGTTGCGGTTCATCGCCTCCGTGAGCATATCCGTGTTCGCCAGCTTTTCAAAATACAACAGTTTTTCTTCTTCCATCATCGACTGATAATACTGATTCACCTGAATCCAGATCAGCATCGAAATGAACACAATCGTTCCGATCGGCAGAAAGAAGGACGTTTTGGTAAGATCATTCACATAATACGTTACCAGCTCGGCCGCAGCAAACAGCATGACGATATACAGCGGCACCCGGAATTTTCTGGCCGTGGCATTGCCGTATGCTTTGATTTCGCTGTGAATTGCCCAAAAGACATAAACCACATTCACCGCCATCATTGCATGGGTGAAGGAAATCATTTCAAAAATATCCTTCCATCCTGTCAGCTGTATGATTATCTCCACTGCCATATTGATCAGATACAGGGCTGTCAGAACAGTAAATCCCTTTCTGTACTTCTTCCCACATATATTATATACAAAAAGATTAAAAGGCACAGGAAACAGAAAAAAGCTGAACAGATCCACGAAATACAGGATTCTTCCATTGGGAATGATAAACTGTAAAAAGCCGCTCTGGCAAAGTGACCAGATTGCAATCAAAAATGCCAGATAACCAACGCACAGAAAGTTTCCAACTTCGTCCCGGCTGCGCCCTTTGGTCACAAAATGCATCAGAAAGCTGAGCAGTCCTGCGAAAATAATGATGCTGTTAATCACCAGAAATCCGCTGGATCCCAGGACAAGCTCCAGCACGCAATCCCCTCTGGAACCGTATTTTAATACAATTTCATCGCCGAAATAGTCATCATATACCGAATGCAGCTGCAGCATCAGGGTCTTTTGGTCGCTGTTCCCGGGCACAGAAACCACATGCCAATAAGTCCCCGGCGATTTTAAAAAGTCCGGTGAATTTTCTTCCCAGCCATAACGATATATCACTTCATTCCCTACAGCCACTTCCACTTTGGTATGTGTTGTTTTGAATAAAATATATTGCCCGTCAGCAAAATCATCGGGTAATTCCACGGACAGTGTTTTTACCGGACCTTCCTGGCTGCGCTCCCCGTTCATTTCTATCGTATATTCTACTTCAAATCTGTTTTGAACTTCGCCATATCTCCCCCAAAAACAGATCAGAAAAAGAACGGCTGCAATCGCCATCACTCTAAAGCAAACCATGAGCTTTTTTCCAGTTTTCACAGCATCCGCTCCTCTCTAGTTTTTTACGAAATATAACTTAAATTATACCCCTGTACTTTTTGATGTGCAATATAAAATATGTACTCTTGTCATAAATAACCGTCCTGCAGGCAGTTTTGACCTTCACACCTTTTGATTACCCCTCACCGCTTCCGCTCTGCAGCCTTCGCAAACACAATTCCCACAAGCGTGCTCACAAGTGTTGCAATAATCGCAGGCCCTACAATTGCGGTCGGCGATGCAGAACCGTACTGGCTGCGATAAGCGATCATCGAAACCGGAATCAGCTGCAGGGATGAGATGTTGAGAATCAGAAATGTGCACATTTCATCGCTGGCTATGCGGACTTTTCCACATTGGCATTCAACATGGGCGCCCTTATGCACATTCGTCCCACTTTCATGCCCTTTTACTCCCCCGTCTCCAAGATATTCCGGATTTCCCCGTTCAGCCTCCAGCTGTGCCAGCGCTTCCATGGCCTTTAATCCGGCCGGTGTACACGCCCAACCCAGTCCAAGAATATTTGCAATAATATTCGTTGAAATATATTCTCTCGCTATGTGCCCTTTGGGAATCCGCGGAAACATAAAGGAGATAAACGGTTGAATTCCCTGTGTGAGTTTGGCAATCACTCCCGATTTCTGCGCAATTTCCATCAGCCCCATCCACAGTCCCATGATTCCAAGCATTGTAATGCACAAATCTACAGCTTCCTGCGCGGAAGCCAGCGCTGCATTGGAAACTGCCTCAATATTTCCGGTGAACGCGCCATAAAGGATTCCGATAATAATCATAAATGCCCATATATAATTCAGCATTAACAGGCACCTCTTTACTTTCCAGAATTCCTTTTATATATATGAGTTCCCACAATAGTTCAGTACAATTTGATTTCCATCGGGTAAAAAAAGAATGTGGTATCAACTGATTCATGCCCCAGTGACATCACATTCTTTTTCCTGCTATCAGTGAATTTTTACACGAAAAATCCGAAATTCATACCTTATACTCTTCCGTACATGCTGTTCAGCGCCTTGATCTCTTTTGCAAGGTCCTTGGTGATATCTTCTTTTGTCATTCTCCAGCGCCAGTTTGTGCCCAGAGAAGAAGGGAAGTTGATGCGGGCAGTATTATCATAAAGCAGATAATCCTGAATCGGAATAATACAGGTCTTCGCTACAGAAGCCACTGCTGCACGTACCAGTTCAGCCGCCAATTCCTTATCTGTTTCGTTCATACGATTCAGATACTTGCGAATCATATTCTTCTCCGCTTTCTTGATGCTGAACAGCCAGCCATAGATAGTCTCATTATCGTGAGTTCCGGTATATGCCACACAGTTGGTTCCGTAGTTGTGAGGCAGATATTCGCCTGCGCCGCTGGAATCTCTTGCGTCAAATGCAAATTCCAGCACCTTCATGTTCGGGAAACCGCTGTCTTTCACCATCTGACGAACGCTGTCGGTCATGTAACCAAGATCTTCCGCAATAATATTCTTGTCGCCCAGTCTGCTCTTGATCACATTGAACAGTTCAATGCCGGGGCCTTTCTCCCAGTGACCATTCACCGCAGTCTTATCCCCTGCAGGAATGGAGAAATATTCATCAAATCCTCTGAAATGATCGATACGAACCACATCATACATCTTAAAGCAATAATCAATACGGCCAACCCACCAGTCGTAGCCGGTATTTTTGTGGTAATCCCAACGGTAAAGCGGATTTCCCCACAGCTGACCATCTGCAGAAAATCCATCCGGAGGACAACCTGCTACTGCAGAAGGCTTTCTGTCTTCATCCAGCTGGAACAGTTCAGGATGGGCCCATACATCAGCGCTGTCATATGCCACATAAATCGGGATATCGCCGATGATCTGAATTCCCTTTTCATTCGCATATGCTTTCAGCTTCTTCCACTGCTTTGCGAACAGATACTGCAGCCATGCATAAAAACGAATTTCATCAGCATAGTTGTTCCTGTAATACCACATCGCATTGTCCCAGCGCAGACGAATATCCTCGGCCCACTGATCCCAGCACACGCCGCCAAAAATATCTTTTACCGCCATGAACAGTGCATAATCATCCAGCCACCATGCATTCTCAGTCCAGAACTGCACGAACTCAGAATCTTCTTTCTGCTTGCTCTTTTCATAAGCTTTTTTCAAAAGAGGCATGCGATTTGCATACAGTTTGCCATAGTCAATGTCTCTTTCATTATCTCCCAGATCTGCTGCATTCACAGCTGCTCTGGTCAGCAGCTTTTCCTTAACCAGCTCTTCCAGATCGATAAAATACGGGTTGCCTGCATATGTAGAAAAAGACTGATACGGAGAATCACCGTAACTGGTCGGTCCCAAAGGCAGAATCTGCCAGTACTTCTGACCCGCTTTTACCAAAAAATCAATCCACTGATACGCTTCCTTCGAAAAACATCCGATCCCATTCGGAGAGGGAAGGGAAAAAACAGGAAGCAAAATGCCACTTGCTCTCATAAAAAATCCTCCTATGTTATCTTCCGAGTATGGTAACGCTTACAGCGGCCGCTCTTACAGTGCCCTCAGCTGTGCCGAGTGCCAAAAGCCCGCCATCGCCATCTCTTTTAAATTGAATACCATCAGAAATCACTTTCCACTCACCTTCAGGCAAAGCAATCTCCTGCGAATCATTTCCCGCGTTGTAAACGACAAAAAGTTCCCTGCCTTTTCCGTCCTCAAAAACAAATGCTGCCATATCCTTGGGAACCTCCACAAAACGAATCCGTTCTGTCACGGTCTTATCAGCTTCCTGATATCCCGAAAAAGCCTTTCTCAACGCGATAAGCCCCGCATAATATTCACTCATTTCATTATACTCGTAAATTCGTTTCCAGTCCAGTTGATTTACGTCTGCGGGAGAACAATAACTGTCTCCAATGCCCAATTTTGTTCTTACGCCCTCTTCTCCTGCCTGAAAAAACGGAATTCCCAGGCATGTAAAATAAATTCCTGCCGCCAGACGGTTCTGCGTCAGAATTACCTCATCTTTTGCTTTGAAGTCCGGCTTCTCATATTTTGTATATAAAAGTTTATCCCATAAGGTATAGTTATCATGTGCGGATACATAGGAAAGCACCTGTTTCGGACCATGCGGCTCATAACCGCCCTTTCCGTCGCACCACGCCAGCACGGAAGATCTGATCTTATCTTCCAGACCCTTCTGCCCATTTACAAATCCCGGCTTTTCAGCAATGAAAACGCTTCCTTTAATGGCATCTCTTGTATCATCATTAAAGAAAGAAATACCTTCCTCCAAAAGCGCAACATTTGCTTTCAACGCCTGCACGCTGCCGTTTTTCATCGCTGTGGGACCGCCGGCCCAGGGCTCTCCATACATCATGATATTTTTTCCGTCCGGCAATTCGTTTAACGCATGCCTGATGGTATTCATGGTTTCCACATCGTGCAGCCCCATCAGGTCAAACCGAAAGCCATCCAGATGATATTCCTTCGCCCAGTAAATAACCGAGTCCACCATAAATTTCCGATACATGGCCCGCTCGCTCGCAGTATCATTGCTGCAGACCGAACCATTGGAAAAACTTCCGTCCTCATTCAACCTGTAATAATAATAGGGTACCGTTGCCTGAAACCATGAATTAATGGAGTAGGTATGATTGTAAACCACATCCATTACCACACGAATCCCTGCTTTGTGCAGTGCCTGGATCATTTTCTTACACTCTTTAATGCGCACTTCTCCGTGATATGGATCGGTGGAATAAGAACCTTCAGGTACATTATAATTGACCGGATCATACCCCCAGTTAAACTGCGCCGGATCACCAGCTTCATCCACGGAACCATAATCATACATGGGCAAAATATGTACATGCGTAATTCCCAGCTTTTTCAGATAAGAAACACAGGTAGGCCGGCTCAAATCACCGTCCAGTCCGGTATCTTCGCATGTAAACGCCATGAATTTTCCTCTGTACTTTTTCGGAACACCGCTGTGCTCATCATTGGAAAAATCTTTTACATGCACCTCATAAATCACAGGGCACTTTAATCCTTCTTCTGACTGCAGTGCCATACGTTCCTGGGCCCAGCCTTCCGGATCAGTCGCTTCCGGATTAACCACCATACCGCGCTTTCCGTTTACACCTGTCGCCTTCGCATAAATGTCTACACATTCCCTTGTCTCTCCGTCTGCTGTCACCAGATATGTATAATAAACATTTTCCAGATCTTCCTTAACAGAGGCATGCCAGATCCCCTTTTCGCCGCGTACCATCGGCAACTGCCGAAGCAAAGCAGCTTCAGGTTCTTCATCACTTCCTGTAGCGTACAGCTTTAATTCCACCTTTTCTGCCGTGGGCGCCCATACCTTAAAAGTTGTCATGTCAGGCGAATAAATACTTCCCAGATCATCACCATCATATGCATATTTCTGTTCGAATTCTTCCGACTCAAAAAGATGCTTCCACTCAACAGGGGAGCGTTTCTGCGTAATCACAATACTCATTTTCCTCTCCTCTTCTTCGCGAGTCCTAAATGTTCGGTAACGTTACCAAAACTCGCTGCGATATTCCTATTTTATAAAAAAAACGCTTTTGCGACAACTCTTTGCGGATGTTGAGATTTTCTTTTTTATAACAATTTTTTATGAAATTTATTATATTCGTTTTTTCATCCGCTGTTCCGCATTTTCACAATAGATGAAAATTAAAAAATATATTGTCTCATTTATGCAACAAAAAAACCTTGAAAACACATTATTTTCAAGGTTTAGAAGAGGCGCGAGCCGGATTTGAACCGGCGATAAGGGTGTTGCAGACCCGTGCCTTACCACTTGGCTATCGCGCCATACTTTATTATATGCTCTCACTTGGTGAAAGATGACTCCAACGGGAATCGAACCCGTGTTACCGCCGTGAAAGGGCGATGTCTTAACCGCTTGACCATGGAGCCAGTTAACTGCGGGATTCACAATCCCCGAGCTTGCCTTGCAAACTCCCAGAGCATCAAAGACCTTCGTCCACGCTGCTTCTGTACTCCCCCTGTTGGACTCGAACCAACGACACTGCGGTTAACAGCCGCATGCTCTACCGACTGAGCTAAGGAGGAAAATTGATCCATTTTCACAGATCTTTTAGCCTGAAAGCACTTCATCATTTCTGATTTTGTACCCTCAAAACTGAACATTAAACCTTCATCTCTACATCCATTTTAACAACCTATCAGGATAAGCCCTCGACCGATTAGTATTTGTCAGCTGCATGCATTACTGCACTTCCACCCCGAACCTCTCTACCTCATACTCTTTAAGGGGTCTTACTTATTGGGATATCTCATCTTGAGGGGGGCTTCACGCTTAGATGCCTTCAGCGTTTATCCCTGCCGGACTTGGCTACTCTGCCATGGCTTTGGGAGCCAACAGATACACCAGCGGTCCGTCCACCCCGGTCCTCTCGTACTAAGGGCAGCTCCTCTCAGATATCCTACGCCT
>JAFUMV010000022.1 GCA_017482485.1 Lachnospiraceae bacterium | reverse complement strand
TCAGATGCGCATCCGGACGTCCGATGAACAGTAAATGAAAATGAAATTTGTCACGTAAAAATAATATATGACAATTGCAAGTTTCCATATTCACTGCTATTCTGATAGAAAGGAATGATAGAGCAATCTTATGCATGCCGAACCTTTTACAACGGCATAGAAAGGACAGGTACCGATAGTATGAATCGACAAAACTGGCGCATGGAATATACGTCTCCCGCAGAAGTATGGAATGATGCCGTTCCCATGGGCAACGGCCGCCTCGGCGCAATGGTATACGGACACGCCTCCGCAGAACGCATTCAGCTAAATGAAGACAGTTTGTGGTACGGCGGTTTTGTGGACCGAAATAACCGGGTCACAAAGGAGAAACTGCCACTGATCCGTAAAAAGGTGCTGGCAGGAGAAATGCAGGAAGCCGAAGACCTGATTGCCCAATACATGACCGGCGCGCCCAACACCATGCGGCATTATGAACCGCTGGGCGAACTGGACATCGCATTAAACCAGCACACTCCATTTATCCAGGGCTGGATTCCCAACAGCGATGACGCAGCAAATTACCATTCCTGTCTGGACCTGATGACCGGTATTTATACACTCACCCACATGCAGCGTAGCATTCATTTTACGCGCCAAATGTTTATCAGCTATCCTGCACAGGTCTTATGCCTGCGTATTACAGCAGACAAGCCCGGATCCATTAATCTGGATGTCCAGATGGACCGCTGTAAAATTTTCGATGTGAAGGTACCTGATCATCGACGCCCCGGCTTTTTCCAGCGCGGCGGCGGCTGGGCGGGTATGCTGCTGGATCAAAACCATACTTTGGATGATCACACATTGATGATTGCAGGTCATGCCGCTTCCACCGCCTTTGCCAGCGCCGCACGCATTGTGACTGACGGTGAGATGGAAGATACCTACAGCCAGCTTCTTGTCAGAAATGCTTCTGAAGTCTGCATCTATCTGGCCGGTGCCACCGCCAATCGGGAAAAGGATCCTCAGGCAGCAGTCCTGCAGTTGGTTGATAAAGCCCAGGAAAAAGGCTTTGATGCACTTCTTTTGGAACATATTCAGGATTTTGAACCGCAGATGCGCCGCTGTACTCTGGAACTCGGTTCCGAATCTGATCTTCCCTTGGATGAACGGCTCAAATCCTATCGGGAAAGGAATGAAGATTCCGATCTGGCTGCGCTGTACTTCACATTCGGCCGCTATCTGATCCTTTCCGGCGGACGGGAAAATTCTACAGCGCTCAATCTGCAGGGCATCTGGAACCAGGATTTTCTGCCTTCCTGGGACAGCAAATATACGATCAATATCAATACGGAAATGAACTACTGGCCTGCAGAAGTGACCAATCTTTCCAGACAGCATCAGTCTTTGTTTGACCTGATTGGACGTATGCGGGAACGTGGAAAAGATACCGCCCGCATTATGTACGGCTACCGCGGTGCTGTCTGCCACCACAACACAGATTATTACGGCGACTGTGCACCACAGGATAACTACATGGCAGCGACTGCCTGGACCATGGGCGGTGCCTGGATGTGTCTCCATCTCTGGGAACACTATCGTTTTACTCTGGATAAAGAATTTCTTCGGGAATGGTACCCCACCATGCGGGATTTTGCGCTCTTCTTTTTGGATTTTCTCATGGACGATGGTACAGGTGCCCTCGTGACCTGCCCATCCCTGTCCCCGGAAAATCGTTATCTTTGCCCGGACGGATTTGATACCCCGATTTGTGCCGGTCCCACCATGGATAACCAGATTCTTCGCACCCTGTTTTCGGCATGTGTGGAAAGTGCCAAAATTCTGAATATTACGGATGATCCGCTCACAGAACAGTTTTCCTGCGCGGCTGCCCGACTGCCCCAAAACCGTATCGGCTCCAAAGGACAGCTTCTGGAATGGCGGGAAGAAGTTTTGGAATTTACTCCAGGTATGGGACACATTTCCCATCTTTGGGGCGCATATCCCGGAGATGAAATCAACTGGAAAGATACACCTGATCTCTGGAATGCGGTACGCCGATCACTGCAGCTTCGTGAAGATAACGGTGCCGGACGGGGCGGCTGGCCTCTTGCCTGGTTCATCTGTCAGCATGCAAGACTTTTAAACGGCGAAATGACCGGTAAAAATATCCGCCAGATGATCGCCCACTCTTCCAACCGCAACTTCTTTAACTCCGGTTCCATCTTCCAGATTGACGGAAACCTTGGGGCCACAGCGGGCATTGCAGAATCGCTGTTGCAAAGCCATACCGGCATCCTGCACCTTCTTCCGGCTCTTCCTCCGGAGTGGACAAGCGGAAAGGTGAAAGGGCTCTGCGCCCGCGGCGGTTACACGATTGATATAAGCTGGGACAATGGTTCACTCACCGCAGCTTCTCTGACTGCAAAGTATGACGGAACTGCTGAAATCAGGGGCGAGATGCTTACTGTCAAAGATCGGGAGGTTTTGGTGCCGGTCACCCCTACCGAATACGGTTTTTGTTTTTCCGTCAAAAAGGGACATACTTATCAGATATCGTAAAGCGAAACAAAGGCCGCCGCTTTCATCAAGCGGCGGCGCATAATTTACACTATTTTATTTCAGTTCTTCATCCAGCACCTGCGCAATTGTCTGTGCGCCCTCACCGTTAATGGTGATGTTGCGGTTTACTTTTGCATCATAGGTTCCGGCCTTGATCACTTCTCCAAGGTCAATGCCAACGGTTTCCTTCATGGATTCAAAAAGCTTTGCCATAACTGCAGGGACATTTCCCGCTACAGAATCCACGCCGTTTCCTTCTGCTGAGCCTATGATTGTGATCTTATCGATCTGAGTCAGCGGCTCAGCAATCTTGCCTGCGATGTCGGGCAGCACCTTGATGAGCATTTCCGCCATCGCGGCATTGTTATACTTCTGATAGGCTTCCGCCCGCTTTTCCATGGCCTGCGCTTCCGCGATACCTTTTGCACGGATGGCTTCTGCTTCCGCTTCACCCACCAGCTGGATACCTTTGGCTTCCTGCTCTTTGGAATAGCGATCTGCATCCGCCTTTGCACGCTGGGCTTCCGCCTCCTTTTCAATCTCGAATTTCTTCGCCTCGGCTTCTTTCTGACGCTCAAACAGTTCTGCTTCCGCCTTCTGCTGGCGCTCAAATTTTTCTGCTTCCGCTTTTTTCTTGATCTGTGCATCCAGCGCCTTTTCCATGGTTTCCGCTTCGCGCTGTTTTAACAGCACAAGGCGTTCCTCTTTTGCAATGTTTGCATTTGCAGCAGTGACTTCAATGGTTTTACGCTGTTCTTCTTTCTGAATCTCATAAGCCGCATCCGCTTCTGCCCGTTTGGTATCAGCATTTTTCTGCAAATCCGCTTTCTGAATATCCAGTTCGTTGTTCTTGATGGCGATTTCTCTCTGAGAATTGATCCTGGCATCGTTTGCCTGTCTGTCCGCTTCCGCTTTCGCCACAGCAATTTCCTTTTCCGCTTCCGCTTTTGCAATGGCCGCTTTTTTCTTGATCTGAGAAATGTTGTCGATACCAAGGTCATCGATGACGCCGTTGGAATCAGTGAAATTCTGAACATTAAAGCTGACAACATCCAGACCCATGGCAGCCAGGTCGGGCTCCGCATTTTCCTTCACCAGATCCGCAAACTTCTGACGATCACTGACCATTTCTTCCAGACGCATGCGTCCAACAATCTCACGCATATTGCCTTCCAGCACTTCCCTTGCAACCTGTGCGATGTACTGGGTATTCTGGTTCAAAAAGTTTTCCGTTGCTCTTGCCAGTCTTTCCGGATCGCTGGACACCTTCACGTTCACCGCCGCATCCACCTGAATGTTGATATAATCCGCCGTAGGCACTGCTGCCTCGGTTTTCACATCAATGGGAATCAGCTTTAAACTCAGCTTATCCAGACGCTCTAAAAACGGTATTTTAATGCTGGCTTTGCCGATGATGATCTTTTTTCGCAGACCCGAAATGATGTACGCCGTGTCCGGAGGCGCTTTCACGTAGCCGGAGGCAATAATAACTGCCAAAGCAACAACAGCAACAAGAGTGATAATCCAACCTAACATAAACCTCTCCTCTTCTCCACAGTTTGTGGTTTTCGCTTTTTGGCGAAAATGAATTTGCGGTCATACATGCAATGTATAAGACCGCGGATGATGTCATGTGCGCTATCCGTCTTTTGCCGGCATTTGTATTTTCTGGAAAAAAGAATACAAAAAAAGACTTCTATTGCAACATGACTGCTACAATAAAAGTCTGGCCTGTTTCATTCGATACGGATGAAGAATGATCTTCGCATATTCATGTGGTATGCTCTTCAGATCCATCTCCATCGTGCTGTCGATTTCGAACCACCTTACGGTGCTGGCTGTTCCCTTTTATTTAAATTGATTATATCGCTTTTTTCGATTTTGTCAATTATTTAACAGGAGTTTCTCCCTTCTGCACAATCCTGAGAATCAAAATTGTGCAGTTTAAACATCAAAAAATGACAGTTTTCAGTCACAAAAAGACCGCCGCTTTCCTCAAGCGACGGCCCCAAAATTTCCTATTTTATTTTGTATAGTTATCGAAATATCCCTGCACGAGGATGATCGGTGTTCCCTTATCACCGCTGCCGCTGGTCAGATCACAGAGAGATCCGATCAGGTCGGTCAGACGTCTGGGGGTGGTTCCCTGCGTCACCATGGTGCCAACCAGGCTCGCTGCCTTCTCATCCTTCTCACGGATGTACTGGGAGATCGCATCCTTTAATGCATCGCCGGACAGATCAGCGAAATCGTTGTCAGCCAGATATTTCAGCTTCACTTCATTGGGTGTTCCTTCCAGACCTGCTGTGTAAGCGGGGGAAACAACCGGATCAGCCAGCTCCCAGATCTTGCCCACGGGATCTTTGAATGCGCCGTCACCGTAGATCATGACTTCAATGTTCTTGCCGGTTTTCTCAACCAGGCCCTTCTGGATCGCATCAACCATTTCCTGACATTTGATGGGGAACAGCTTCACGGTTTCTTCGGTTGCCTTATTGGAACCCAGCAGACCATATTTGTCATTGTAGCCGCTGCCATCGATGCTCTTTGTCATGATTTCATCCAGTGTATAAACCTTCTCGGCACCGTTCTTAAGCAGTGTCTTCTTGGTTCTGAAACGGCTGTGAATATCACAGGTCAGAACGGTCTTTGTATAGTTTAAAATTGCCTTCGGATGATTTGCAAAAATAACTTCCACTTCTGCGCCTGCATCCTGAATCAGCTGTTTATAATATTCCACATAGTCAACGCCGGTGAATACATGCTTCTTATAACCGAACAGTTCTCTGTACTTTTCTTCTGTTAAAACATCGGACCAGGGATTTACGCCCTTCTCATCCATTTCATCCTCGTCAATCAGATGGTTGCCCACTTCATCGGAAGGATAGCTTAACATCAGAACGATCTTCTTACATCCTTTTGCGATACCCTTTAAGCAGATTGCAAAACGGTTACGGCTTAAGATAGGGAAAATAACACCAACGGTATCATCACCGAATTTTTCTTTCACATCTGCTGCGATCTGATCAATGCTGGCATAATTGCCCTGCGCACGAGCCACAACAGCCTCTGTCACCGCTACTACATCTTTGTCACGCAGTTCAAAGCCTTCACTCTTTGCTGCAGCCAATACAGAATCCACAACGATTGCTGCCAGATCATCACCCTGTCTGATAATCGGTGCTCTCACGCCTCTGGATACAGTTCCCACTAAACGTTCCATATTAGTACCTCCATTATTTCTGATAGCTGTCACTCTCCCTGCGCAGCCATCCGGTATTCTATTTTCCGGCTGTCTCAAAAGCCTGCCGCTTTTGTCCATCGAAAATACAGGTTTCGCGCACGAAACCATTACTATTATAACGGTAAATTCTTCTCAGGGCAAATCCTTTTTTCAGTTTTAAGCGGTTTGACTGATATTTCTGCGAAATTGTCAAATATTATTTTGTTTTTTAAGCAATTGTGATAAAATGAAACGCAAAAAACCGGCTTAAATTCTTAAGAAATTTAAACCGGTTTCCTTCATGCAGGAAAAGAGACTTGAACTCTCATGATATTACTATCATACGGACCTGAACCGTACGCGTCTGCCAATTCCGCCATTCCTGCGCGACATGTTGTATTATATAGGAACAGGGCGGAAATGTCAACATCTTTTTTTTATTTCAATGCATCCGTAAATTCTTTTGTAATCAGCTGAGGTCTGGTAATCGCCGAACCGACAACAACGCAGTAAGCGCCAAGTTCAATTACCCGTCTTGCCTTTTTGGGTGTATTGATATTCCCTTCTGCAATCACTTTATGTTTTACTTTTCCAAGGATTGTTCTCAGGATTTCAAAATCATTGGCCTCGATGCTATGGTTTTGGCTTTGCTCCGTATAGCCGACCAGTGTGGTTCCGATAAAATCAAAGCCCAGCTCATCCGCATGAACAGCTTCCTCTACGGTGGAACAGTCTGCCATCAGAAGCTGATTGGGATATTTTGCTTTCACACTGTAAAAGAATTCGTCCAGTGTGATATTCCCCGGCCGCAATGCATTCGTGGCATCCACGGCGATAATCTCAGGGGCCGCCTCCATCAGCTCCTCAACTTCCTTCAGCGTCGGTGTAATATAAACCTTGCTGTCCTCATAATTGCGCTTAACAATTCCGATAATCGGCAAATCCACAACCGATTTAATTTCTTTGATGTCCTCTTTGCTGTTGGCTCTGATTCCATACGCTCCGCCTACTTTGGCCGCCAAGGCCATTCTTCCCATAATAAAGGAAGAATGCAAAGGTTCATGTTCCAGTGCCTGGCAGGATACAATCAAATTTCCTTTTAAAGCTTCAATTTTATCTTTCATCTAACCCCTCCATTGTTTTATTTTTATGCAGCGCCCAAAGCGTATCGGTATGCAATCCTTCTTTTACATTCTTATCGCTTTCGTAAATATACAGGTATAAGATGTCGATCATAAGCAAAATCGGAAACTGGGGAGAAATTACATTTCCCTGCTCCAAATGCCCCATACTGGGAAGCAAAAGAACTTCATCACAATATTCGTCAAAGGACTCCCTGCTTTTTGCTGTCATCAGTACCGTCGTTGCGCCCCGTCCATGTGCTTCTTTCAACAGATAAAGCACGTCCTGCGCGTTTCCGCTGACACTGATCCCAATCACCAGATTTCGATTGTTTAAAAATACCGACTGCATTCTCATCCGGTCTGAATCCTGAATGGAATCAATATTAATGCCGATGCGCATAAAACGGGATTCCATCTCACTGGCAGAAAGGCCGGAGCTTCCTTTTCCGCATACATATACCTGTTCTGCTTTGTTTAAATATTTTGCCACCCTTGCAATCTGAGCGCCATCCATCAGATTATAAGCTGCATTCAAAAAATCCTGATAGATGCTCATAACTGTCCTTGTATGGCCTGTTTCCGCTGTTTTTTTCTTCACGAAAGACTCTTCATATCGGTATATGAATTCACGATATCCCCTGTAACCGCATTTCTGGGCAAACCGGGATAAGGATGCCTTCGATACATAGAGCCGTGCTGCTACAGCCCTTGCCGAAAAATCCACCATTTCCGAATTATGGATGAAAAAGTCCGCAATCTCCCTCTCTGTAGAAGTAAAGCTGTCGTATTTTGCTTCTATCATGGGGATAATGGATTCTGCATAATATTCGCCCATATCTTTCACTCACCTTCCGCCTTTTGGCACCGGCAAAAATGATAAAATGCGCCCAGAATGCCTGCATCATTTTTATGTTTGGCAAACAGAATCTTCGTATTTTCTGCCAGTATCGGCACCAGGTATCTTCTGACGGAGGTCTCAACCTTTTCCTTTAAAAAGGCTTCCTGCGCCATAATCCCGCCGCCGAGCACGACCACCTGCGGATTTACCACATAGCAGATATTGGCAATCCCTTTTCCGAGTACGTCTGCCATTTCATCGATGGCCTGACAGCAGACTGCATCTCCTTTTTGGGCCTCTTCAAAGATTCGCAAACCGTTCCAGCTGTCCGTTGACTCCTGCTTTCTTTCCGCAACCTTTTTTGTCAGGACACTTGCCGCGCCAAGAGTCTGAAAATCTCCATCCCCCAGATGCATATAGCCCACTTCACAAGCACTGTTGGACCATCCGTTATAAATCTCTCCGTTGATTATCAGACTTGCGCCGATGCCGGTTCCCACCGTCAGCATAACTGACGTTTTACTTCCTGCCGAAGCACCGGATACGAATTCTGCAAGATTTGCACAATTTACGTCATTTTCAACTTCACAGCAAACCCCAAAACGGTTTTCCATAGACTCCTTTAATTTGGTTCCCTTATAGTTTGGCACCGTCGGTCCGGCATAGATGATCTCTCCCCTTTTGGGATCTACCATCCCCGTTGATGAAATACAGATACCGCTGATTTCATTTGTGCATCGATAAGCTTCTACAATATCGATAGCTTTTTTCAGAATTGCCGCTCCGCCTTTTTGTGCCTCTGTTGCTGTGCTTCCTTTCTCGAGAATGACCCCGTTTTCATCGATGAGTCCATATTTTATGGCGGTTCCGCCTATATCAAGACTTACGTATTTTTTCATCATATTCCTCAATCCCCCGCAGTTTTTTCGACTGCTGCTTTCACAGCTGACATATCAGACGCGGTCCATGCACTCACCGGAATAATTTCTCCGTTAATTTATTTTATTCCTGACTGTTTAAATAATAGCACCTGCAGATTCTATTTTCAACGCAACGATTTGTTTTGTAACAAGTTTCAAAATTTTTGTTCATTCCACCCAATTTCTGTTTTTATCTCTTTCATATTCTTTGTGGATTTGTTATGTTTAGGAAATTCAGTTATCCCATCCCCGGTATCATTCCCTCCGATTTTAGCATCCAGCAGACAAACAGGAATCAATGGGTGAGGAAATAAACAGCTTAAAAAAGAAAAAGTCCTGATTTCTCAGGACTCTTAACATGCGGCCAGTGGGACTCGAACCCACACGGTTGCCCATTGGCACCTAAAACCAACGCGTCTGCCAATTCCGCCATGGCCGCAGCTTTTGCAGCATTTTCATGCACGTTTCATTATACTCATCTTTTCGCGCTTCTGTCAAGCTTGACATAAGGATTCGCGCTATTCCTGCTCTCCGATGTGGTTAACCACTTTTTTGGTAATGCGCACCGTAAAGAAAATGCTCAATGCAAAGGAGAAAATTTCCGCAATCGGAAATGCAAACCATACCATCTGCACATTTCCTGTCATGGACAGAAGAAATGCCACCGGCAAAAGCACGATCAGCTGTCTTGTCAAAGAGACAAACATGCTGTAAACTCCGTTTCCAAGCGCCTGGAAGAAGCTGCTGGATACAATGCCGAAAGCTGCGAATAAAAAGCTTAAGCTGATGATCCGAAGGGCAGGAACTCCGATCTCAAGCATGTGATCCGATGCGGCAAAAAGTCCAAGCAGAAATTTGGGAGCCAACTGGAAAACAGCCACACCTGCGGCCATGATCAGAACCGCATACATCACACTCAACCGTACCGTACGGATCACGCGATCCTTTTTGCCGGCACCATAATTGTATGCAATGATCGGAACCATGCCGTTATTCAAACCAAATACAGGCATGAACACGAAACTCTGTACCTTATAATAAACACCAAAAACAGCGGTTGCCGTGGAAGAAAAGCCGATCAGAATTCGATTCATGCCATAGTTCATCACAGAGCCGATGGCCTGCATCACGATGGATGGCAGTCCGACCGCATAAATTTTGCCGATGATCTGAAGATCCGGCTTAAAACCTTTCAGATTCAGGCTGATCTCACGATTGAATTTCAGGTTGAAAATAATTGCCATCACACAGGACACGCACTGTCCGAAAATTGTTGCCGCCGCCGCGCCGGCGATCCCCATTTTAGGAAATCCGAACAGACCGAAAATCAGAATCGGGTCAAATACAATATTGATGACTGCGCCGGTGGACTGCGTTATCATGGTAAACATCGTTTTTCCGGTAGACTGCAATAATTTTTCCAACATCATCTGTAAGAGCATGCCGATGGAAAAAATACACACAATGCTCAGATACTGCACACCGTATTCCACAATCTGCTCATCCTTTGTCTGGCTCAAATAGAAGGGGCGTGCAATAAACAGACCTACCACCAGAAACACAAGATAAGTTACAACGGAAAGGAATAATCCGTTTGCTGCTGCCCTGTTGGCAGTCTTAAAATCTTTTTCACCAAGGGAACGGGACAAAAGAGCGTTTACACCAACACCGGTTCCCACTCCGAAGGCTGTTAAAAGCATCTGAATCGGAAACGCCAGGGAAACTGCGGTCAGTGCATTTTCGTTGATTCTTGCAACAAACATGCTGTCCACAATATTATAAAGCGCCTGCACCAGCATGGAAACCATCATCGGCAGTGACATGGAAAGCAGTAACTTATTGACAGGCATAACGCCCATTTTATTTTCTTTGTGTACACTTGTCTGATTCATGTTCTCTCCTTTTATTAACTAGTTAATAATTAAGTGCCGGAGAGATTATAACAGAAAAAGGAATTATGCGCAACCATCTGCACATAATTCCTATCATTTAAAAGCATTTCTTGATAAAACACCGTTTGGCTGACCGAAAAGGAATCTATTCAACGCCCTATGGCATCAGTTCACCGATTCCGCGTTCTTTATTCTTGCTGACCATGATCCATAAGTAATTATCATCATCATCCACATCCCGGCAAATCGGAATTTCTTTCTTATTGGTGGCAGCGCCGTAAGGACTCCAGATGCCCTCTTCGGCCACTCCGTTCCATTCCTCCTGATTGCCGTCCCAGTTTAATGTTGTCAGATACATTTCCCCGCTGTAAAGTCCGTCTTTGAAGGTTCCGATCATGTTCTGCAGGTAACGGGTCTTATTCGATGCCTGAGACATATCCAGGTCGTAATGCTCCTGCCCCTCGCCGTTTGGCATGTCATTGGCCCATTCGCCCATGTACATATGAAGTCTGTAGGCTCTGTCGGAGGTGGTGTCATCATCATAGTAAACATAATACTTCACCCATTCGCCCTGGCCCTGCCTTTTGCCGTTGACCCACTGTCCATAGTAGTAGGCATTATCCGCATAGCAGGCAATTCCATAACCCTCCGGCTGTCCCTGGTCGTTGCGTTCCCCATAATAATAGAAGGTATCCTGATCAGCAATGCTGGCCGACATTTTCATAAACCAGGCAAGATTCGCCAGATCTTCCACTGCGTCCATATTGTTCTGTTCCCAGTAGCCGGCCATTTCCATCAGCATCTCTTCATTGGTCTTATTGACCCCTTCTGCTGCCGCCAAAGGATCATTTCCGCTGATGGTCCGTCCTGCGACAGTCGGATTGTCAGATTTATCCTTTCCGGAAGGAATTTCATTTTCCGCTGTCTCTTTTTCTGTTTTCTCCTGCAAAGCTGTATCCTTTGTATCTGTAACGGTCTCTGTTTCCTTTTCTTCTTCCGAAACCATCTCGATGCTTTCTGCCGTTTCCGTTGTTTCAATGCTCTCCGTTACGGACATGCTGCTTTCGTCTTCTCTGCCGCCATTTCTCTGCTGCAGTCTCACCACGCAGAGAATGATGATGATCACAAGAAAAATGGCAATTGCCGCAATCGGGATCAGATCCTTCTTTTTATCGTTCATATACGCTTCTCCTTCATAATAAATACGGCGCAATCTACAGGGCCGTTTTCCCGAATTAAAAAAATTGTACCATATGCTTTTGCTTTTTCCCACACCTTTTTTCTTAAGAAAAACGAAAGACCTTTTTCTTTTTTCAAATATATGCAATC
>JAFUMV010000021.1 GCA_017482485.1 Lachnospiraceae bacterium | reverse complement strand
CCGATAGAAAATCCAGTTTTCGGCACTTTCCAGCATGAGATAAGCACTGTGCAATTTTTCGGGTTCTACATATTTTTTCAGATAAACCCCGCTGTATTTTTTTCCTGTAAGTTCCTCTATCACTTTTTGTATTCTGGCAGCGGAATCCTTAAAATCCACATAGCCCCGAATTAAAAATGTAAGTTTTCTGTCCTGTACCCACACTGTCTCTATTTCGGCAAATCGTTTTTCCATCAGGTCTGCAATATTTTTATGCACCACCCCGAAAAATTGAATCATCCCATAAAAGCTGCCGCCTCTGCTTTCACTCGAGGTCTTTTCCAGTTTCTTCAAAAGCTCCTGTCCCCGGCTTTCTTCGTCTGTACAAATCCGGCGCAGCAGCTCCTTTTCCATCATATCCACGGAGTTAAGATAAATCTTGTCCTTTTCAATCTCACTTTTTACCTTGCCAATTACTTCTTCAATGCTTTCTTCTGTAAAAGGCTTCAGCAGAAAATCCACCGCATTTACCTTAAATGCCTCCTTTATATAAGAAAATTCATCATAACCGGTTAAAAAAACAATTTTGATTCTGCGATTTAGTTCAAAAATTTTTCTTGCGAGAGAAAGTCCGTCCATGCCCGGCATCTGAATATCCGTAATCACGATATCCGGCTGTTTTTCCAGCACCAGTTCATAGGCAAGCCGTCCATTTTTGGCACAGTCCACATGATCAATTCCCAGCCTTTTCCAGTCGATATAACTTTTCAGAGCTTCCAGCTCCATCACTTCATCATCCACAAGAAGAATCCGGTACATTTCTCATTCCCCCCATAATTCTAATCTCTGCCTGTAATTTTCTGATATGACCGCTTCCACTTTTTTCAGTCCCTCTGCTTCCATATCCTGAATCATCTTTTCATACAGTCTGATCGCTTCTTCCTGGCTTGCAGCATTCACCATCCTTGGATAGGCTTTATCGTAAATATCCTCAATGTTTTTCCACATCAAAGCTTCCTGTGTTCCGCTCTCCGGCTCCAGACCGGAGTACAGGGAAATATCCCAGTAATCATATTTCATTCTCTGATTGATCACGATGGCTTCATCAGATGGCTGATATTTCGTCATCATATCATAGGGTGATCCGTCGCTCCCCAGCCCATTTTTAATAAACCATCTCCATTTTCTGATGGAAGTCCTGTCAACAGCCTCATTAACAACTGAATCCAAAGATTCCAGAATTTCAGCACGCGGCGTGCGCACGCCGTCCACATAGTCCCAGTCTTCGCCCTCGATCCCCCACAGCATCAGATACTGTCCCTCTTCGCTGGCCAGAAAATTCATCACACGGATTGCCGCCTCCGGATTCCTGCAATTGTCCGTCAGCGCAATCGCATCCCAGCCTATGGAATTTCGTCCCGAATAAGTGGTCTGCGTCTCATCAATTCCTTTTCCAAGCACTTTATAGCCATAAAAACATGTCTCGTTTCCGCCATCCTGTCGAAGCACCCCATTATCATCATCCAGATCCCAGTACGCGCAAGCAGTCGCAAAAACACGCCCTTCAATGAGCTTTTCGTTAAAAAGCGCTCTTCGATTCACCACCCATTCCTTGTCCATCAGCCCTTCCCGATACATCTGATTCAGAAACAGAATCATTTCCAGATAGTTCGGATCCCGCACAAGATACTGTAAATTGCCATCTTTTTCATAATATGTCTTTAAGCCATACATTCCTTGAAGCGCTGCAGAGGAATTCAGATTGATACTGGTGGTAAACGGAATGCTTTCCTGTCCGTCAATCACCGGATACTTTTCTTTAAATATCCGCAGAAGCTCTAGGAATTCTTCCTGAGTAAAAGGTTCATTGCTGTCTGCCCGTTCCTTTCCCGCCACTTCCACCATATAGTCATAACGGATATGAAATCCGGATACCGCATCTTCATCTTTTCCGTACCAGTTGCTCAGATAGTACAGTTTTCCATCCTCTGTCCGCAAGCGGTTCAACATATCTCCATACATGCTTTCCACGTTCGGGGCCTGGTCCAGATAAGGCTCCAGATCCAGAAGTACCCCCGCATCCTGATACCGTCCGATATCACTTAGACTGATTAAAATCATATCCGGATAATCCCGATAGGCCAGCATCAGATCCACTTTTTCTGAAGGGTCATCGGTGGGATCGATCACTGTGATTTTCACACCGGTACGGGCCATGATTTCCTGCGCGATCCTGTCATCGAACTGCCAGTCTCCGGAATTGATGTCAAACACTGTAATTTCATCCGTATTTTCTTTTGGTATCTGCGTTTTGGCCGTATCAGTTTCTTTTTCGGAGCAGCCCATCAGCCCGATTCCGGCCACGACAAGCATAGTTGCTGCCAGCCTTTTTCCCATATACTGTTTCTCCTTTTCATGCGCCCGGCAGTTCAATTCGCACTTTGGTTCCAAAACCAGGCTCACTTTCGATATAAACGCCATAACGTTCTCCATACTGAAGGCGAATGCGGATATTCACATTTCTCAGGCCATAACCGCCCTGCGCCTGGTTCATGGAATTCTGCAGCTGCATCAGTTTATCAGCGGGAATGCCGCAGCCGTCATCAATGATTTCCAACACAGTTTTATCCTGTTCTTCAAACAGACGAATCAAAATATGGAAATAATCTGACGCATCCGTCCTGCCGTGATGAATCGCATTTTCCACAATCGGCTGAAGTGTCAGCTTCATGACCTTTCGTTCCAGCAGGGATTCATCCAGATCATATTCCACGATGATGGTGTCTCCAAAGCGCATCTTCTGAATCTTTAAGTAGCTTTCCAGCAGGCTGAGTTCTTCCCGGACAGAGAGTTCCTGTTTTCCTTTATTTAAAGAAATCCGATAAAATTCCGAGAGATATACTATTGCCTGGCTCGTTTCTCTGTCCTTATTTTTCATAGCCAGAGAGGATATGGAAGAAAGCGCATTATATAAAAAATGGGGGTTGATCTGTTCCTGTAGCAAATTAAGTTCAGAACTTTTTCTGGCGAGCTCCTTTTTATAGGATTCTTCAATCAGGTGACTGATTCTGGTGCCCATCAGATTGACTGACTCCGCAATCTGCCCGATTTCATCTCTTCCGGGATTCAAAATCCGATATTCCAGATTTCCGTCACCGATACTTTTCGCGCCATCCAGTACCTTCTGCACATTCCTTTTAAATGATCTGCTGTAGATATAAGATGCAGCCAAAGCCATTCCTGCGCTTGCAAAAAAGACAAGAAAAATACCGGACGCCGCCTTTCCTGCCTGCGCATCAAACCGTCCCGGATCCGTGAACATCTGCAGCGTTCCGCAGTACTTCGTCGCAGCACTGACCACAATCTGATCCTCCAATTCCAGCTCTTTGCCGATCAGTGCCGGAGTACTTGCCGCATCCACAATACCCGCTTCATCCGTAAGAACAATTGTCACCTCGTCATCTCCGGTATTGAGCATTTCGTTTACGGTATCCTGATCCATTTTCAGTTCAATAAAAATTTCATAGTTTCCCGATTCATACAAATTTAACAATCTTGTAAAACTGATCAATCCGTCCGGCTGGCTTTCCATGTACAAAATACCACCTGCCCGACTGGTTTTCCCGTACCAGTCAGGCAGATTCTCTGCATCAAGGCTATAAAAATAATATTTATCCTGGGGCAGCGTCTGATTACTGCTGTAGATCGAAATGTTGCAAATATCCGGATACAACGTCTGCATGCCTGTAAAAAGATCATCAACATACATATAAAGATCTTCGTACCCCTGATTGCTGTAGTCCACAGTCAGATAACTCTGCAGCGTGCTGTCCATGTAAATCATATTGGAAACCGCATAAAAACCATTGGTCTTTTCATCCAGTTTCTTTCTCGTCAATTCCAGCTGCGCCGTCAGATCCTCATACAGGCCATTCAGCAGAATCTGCTTGGTATTTCTGTACGTATAGCCAGCAATGATCAGCATAGGCACCAGTGCCAGAATGGAATAGGCCAGCATCAGTTTTTTCTGGATGCTGATCCCGTTGAACCATCTGCGCAATCGTTCTATCAGGGGCAGCTTTTGATAGATTTTCAACCAGATTTCTTTTCTCTTCATCATGTTCAGATTTCCTGAAGCAGAACCGCATCGCAACCTTCTGCTTCCCAGCTGATCACACCATTTTTGTCCGTCATTTCCTTTTTGCTCCAAAGCTCCTGATAACGCATACCTGCTTTGAGTCCCGCACGTTCCAGATCAAGCGTTACCTTCTGTTTTCCTGGTTTCCAGTTAAACAAAGCAATACACTGTCTGTCGTTTACAACAGCACAAAAGGCCTGACAGGCGGAAGAATCCCCCACTTCCACAGGACGGAAGGATTTCTGTGAAGCCGCAATTACATTGATTTGCTGATTCGTGGCAAACCTCTTCGCACGCTCTCTTGCCTTTTCACATTCATAATCATCACTGAGCATCATCACAGTTCCCGCAATCACAGCCGAGGTATATCTCGCCCTCGCTTCTCCTTCGCTGCTTTCATTGTCCATGCAAAAGCTCTTTAACAGACAGATGTGATCCGGATCATTGAACTGATACAGTCTTCCATTCTCCCACCATGCATAGGTCTGCGCGTTGAGCACATATTCCACATCCTCGTAAGTGCCGAAGGCATCACAGGAAAAACGTCTCGCATGTCCGTATCCGCAGGGGAACAGGGGTGCAATGGACAGGCTGATGAAGAAAGACTTTCCGATTCTGTCTTTTGCCAGATATTCGCTGATAAAGCGATACCCTTCATTGATCGCCTGACGGCCGGTCGTTATCTTCTTATCAAAATGAACCCCCTCCATGCCGCCATGGGTCATGAAATCCAGTTTCACATAATCAAAATCCCATTTCAGAAAGTGATCCAGCTTATGCTTCATCTGCTGCTTCCAGACCGGGTGCGTCACATCAAAAGGGATGGCACCGTCCACTCTGGGCAGCAGTCTTCCCATTTCGTCCCGCATCAGAATCTCTTCATAAATATGGCCGGGTGCACCTTCGATTTCATTTTTCATATCTTCGTCACGTCCAAAGAAGGCAAAGGGTGCATCGTAAATGCCGGCTTTTTGACTATTTTCATGCAGTTCCTTCACCAGCGCAGTAAGCGTCTTTTCCGGAATCACATTCCAGCCGGAATCCAGATTTGCATAGATAACTCCCTGATTTTCATAATGATTGGGCTGCAGTTCTTTTCTCAAAAATTCGCCCGTCTTCTGATAATTATCCGCGTTCAGGCGAAAAGCCAATCCAGCCCAACTGTTAAAGCCAAAGGGCACTCCGTCTTTCCATTTCAGAATATTTTGTTTTTCTGAAACCAGATCGCCGTATTGTTCCAGAAGTTCTCTGTAATCACTGCCGTAAAGCACATAAAATCCGGCAGACTTTACCTCTTTGCCGCTCACCACACCGTGCGGCTGTGAATCATGTGTTCCCTCATCCGCGATTCCGCTCTGTGCGCACAGGTTCTTTGCATCTGTGGCAGAACAGATCACCCCATTCTTCCACACATCAAAATCTGCAGCGCCGATCAGAAGTCCTTCTCTGGTATCTTCTTTAAACATCACCGTCATATCATAGCTTCTGCGGCCGGCGCGCAGCGGTACCGCTTCATAGCGAAGCCACATGGTATTGTCATAGGGCACTAAGAGCATCTTGCTCCAGATGCTCTTCCATATGCCAAGTGTGTTGTCCTGTCCGGAACCTACCACCAGAGGAACAAGCTTATTGGTATGCACAATCTCCCCAGTCTGCCCGCTTAAGCTGCAGCATGCGCCGGGAATCTGCTTTTCATCCACATATAAATATTCAGTCAGGCAAAGGCCGTTATCTGCAGCAAAAGTAAGGATCAGCTCCTTTTCGGATTCCTTCATATTCACAAGAGAGGCACTTTTGGTATCAATCACTCTCCCGTCCACATGGTATCCACGGGCATGGGCACTCATGATCAATACTTCATCCATGTATAAAGAAAAACTTCCATTCTCCCCATATTTCCACTTCATATTCTGCATTGCTTTGCTCATGAAAATTTCCTCCTGTACTTTTGTCAGCTTTCGCATATCAGTTACTGCTTTGATATTTCTGATGCCATTATACCAATACTGATATAATTCGAGTTTATCATACCGAACAGTACTGTCAAGATACACAAATTTCCGATTTATATCAAAAAAGACCTGTACACAATAACGGATACAGGTCTTTTTTTGACATTCAGATTTTATGTACGAACCAATTTCGAAAAATATAAGGCGGAACGTTTTGTTCCGCCTTTTTATACTCGTTATTCACAAGTTCCGCATGTGAAACTTTTTACATCATTCCCATGCCGCCGGCACCGCCTGCAGGCACTGCGGGGGTATCTTCTTTGATGTTTGCCACAACGGATTCTGTTGTGAGCAGTGTGCTTGCTACGCTGGTTGCATTCTGCAGTGCGCTTCTGGTTACTTTTACAGGATCCAGGATGCCTGCTGCGATCATGTCAACATATTCTTCTTTCAAAGCATCGAAGCCTACGCCGTCAGCTGCTTCTTTTACTTTGTTAATGATTACAGAACCTTCCAGGCCAGCGTTTGCAGAGATGTAGTACAGAGGAGCTTCCAGAGCTTTCAGCACGATCTTAGCGCCGGTCTTTTCATCGCCTTCCAGTGCGTTTGCCAATGCTTCCACTTCTTTTGCTGCGTGTACATATGCAGAACCGCCGCCTGCGATAATACCTTCTTCTACTGCTGCACGGGTAGCTGCCAGAGCATCTTCCATACGAAGTTTTGCTTCTTTCATTTCGGTTTCAGTAGCTGCACCAACACGGATAACTGCTACGCCGCCTGCCAGTTTTGCAAGTCTTTCCTGCAGTTTTTCTCTGTCGAAATCGGAAGTGGTCTCTTCGATCTGCTTCTTGATCTGAGCAATTCTTGCCTTGATTGCAGCGTCATCACCGTTGCCGTCAACAATGATTGTGTTCTCTTTCTGAACCTTAACGGATTTTGCACGGCCCAGCATGGACAGGTCGGTTTCTTTCAGTTCAAGACCAAGTTCGGAGCTGATTACCTGGCCGCCGGTCAGGATTGCAATATCTTCCAGCATTGCTTTTCTTCTGTCGCCGTAGCCGGGAGCCTTCACTGCAACTACATTGAAAGTTCCGCGCAGTTTGTTCACGATCAAAGTAGTGAGTGCTTCGCCTTCCACATCCTCAGCGATAATTAACAGCTTGGCGCCGGACTGTACGATCTGCTCCAGCAGAGGCAGAATTTCCTGAATATTGGAAATTTTCTTGTCTGTAATCAGGATATAGGGATTCTCAAGGGTTGCTTCCATCTTATCCATGTCTGTTGCCATGTAAGCGGAGATGTAACCTCTGTCAAACTGCATACCTTCTACAAGATCCAGCTCTGTCTTCATGGTCTTGCTCTCTTCGATGGTGATAACGCCGTCGTTGGAAACCTTTTCCATAGCATCTGCTACCATCTGACCAACTTCTTCATTGCCGGCGGAGATTGCTGCAACTCTTGCGATATGGTTCTTGCCATTTACCTTCTGGCTCATCTTCACCAGAGCATCAACTGCAACGTCTGTTGCCTTCTGCATACCTTTTCTTAAGATGATCGGGTTAGCACCTGCTGCCAGGTTGCTCATGCCGGCATTGATCATTGCCTGTGCCAGAACGGTTGCTGTTGTGGTACCGTCACCTGCAACATCGTTTGTCTTTGTTGCAACTTCTTTTACAAGCTGTGCACCCATATTTTCAAATGCATCTTCCAGTTCAATTTCCTTTGCAATGGTAACACCATCATTGGTGATCAGAGGAGCGCCGTAGGATTTATCCAATGCCACGTTGCGGCCTTTGGGTCCTAAAGTTACTCTTACTGTATTAGCCAGTTTGTCTACACCAGCTTCTAATGCTGCACGCGCTTCTGCGCCGTATTTGATTTCTTTTGCCATGATAAATAGCCTCCTTAAAATCTGAAAGATTTGCCATATTAACGATACGGCTTTTCGTCTGTCTTACCGTTTCCGTAACTTTATGCTTCAATGATAGCCACGATGTCAGACTGTTTTACAACAATGTACTCTTCATTGTCCAGCTTTACTTCCGTTCCGGAATATTTGGAATAAATAACCTGATCGCCGACCTTAACTTCCATCTTCACTTCCTTACCGTCAACCAATCCGCCGGGGCCTACTGCGATTACTTCAGCCTGCTGAGGTTTTTCTTTGTTCTGTCCGGGAAGAACGATTCCGGATTTGGTTGTCTCTTCTGCAACTAACTGTTTTAATACAACTCTGTCTCCTAAAGGTACTAACTTCATGATCAATGCCTCCTTATATAAATCAATTGTCCTCTTTCGCGGTGTTGTTAGCACTCATTTCAATCGAGTGCTAAACACTATATGTATATTATGTTTCTTTTCCCCAAGTTGCAACACGGAATAAATCGCATTATCTCTTTGTTCCTTTGTTTATCGTATTTTTCCTTTATTTTCCTTCGTTTTTCTTATTATATCCCTGAAAGTGTAATTTCATACTTTTTTTAGAAAAGGGAAAGGTTATGTTTAGAATCGACAGACTTTCCCATATCAAAAAGCGGCATAGTTTTACGCTATACCGCTTCTTTATCACACTGAAATTTTATTCTACAAACAAAGGGGTAGAATAGTATCTGTCCCCGGTGTCCGGCAGCAATGCCACAATTGTTTTTCCTTCATTTTCAGGAAGCTTTGCCAACTGAATTGCGGCAAATAATGCAGCACCTGAAGAAATGCCCACCAGAACACCTTCCTGTTTTGCCAGCAGTTTTCCTGTTGCAAAAGCATCCTCATTCTCAACTTTGATAATTTCGTCATAAATTTTGGTGTTGAGCACTTCCGGCACAAATCCGGCTCCGATTCCCTGAATCTTATGAGGGCCGCTCTTTCCTTCAGAAAGTACAGGTGAACCGGCAGGTTCAACTGCTACAATCTTCACATCTTCCTTCTGGGATTTCAGATACTCACCTACACCTGTGAGGGTTCCGCCTGTTCCCACGCCTGCAATAAAGATATCCACGTCGCCGTCCGTATCATTCCAGATTTCCGGGCCGGTTGTACTTCTGTGAATTGCGGGATTAGCAGGGTTTGTAAACTGCCCGGGAATAAAACTGTCCGGAATCTCTTCTGCCAGCTCCTGAGCCTTTGCGATGGCTCCCTTCATACCCTTTGCGCCTTCTGTCAGAACCAGTTCCGCACCGTATGCTTTTAAAATATTTCTGCGTTCCACACTCATGGTTTCCGGCATGGTGAGGATGATTCGATATCCCTTCGCTGCAGCGATGGAGGCGAGACCGATTCCCGTATTTCCGGAAGTAGGTTCGATGATTACAGAACCTTCTTTTAAAATACCTTTCTGCTCAGCATCTTCGATCATTGCTTTTGCAATTCGGTCTTTCACACTGCCGGCAGGATTAAAATACTCAAGCTTTACCAATACTTTCGCTTTCAGTCCAAGCGCCTTTTCAACGTTTGTCACCTCAACGAGAGGTGTATTTCCGATTAATCCGATTGTACCCTGGTATATATTTGCCATTTTTGTTCCTCCTATTATCCTATTTAATTTATATGTTTTATTTATAGGAATTATATGACTTCAAACCCCATTTGTCAAGTATGTTTATAGGGTTAATTTTATTTTTTTATCTGCTGTGTTACTGCTCATTCCGTTCATAGTAACGCGCTTCGCGAAACGAATCCAAAGGATACGTCTGCGGCGCCAATGAACAGTTGTCCCGCACTCGTTAAAAAGGCTGCTGCCGAATTTATAAAAAATCAGCAACAGCCCTCTTTTTTCCCCAACTTTATTTTATTCCTGAATGCATAAAGCTTTCAATAAACTGCTTTTGCAACACAACAAAAAGTATTAACAGCGGGGCACATACCAGCACTGTAGCAGCGCTCACATCACTCCACTGTGCACCGGTCTCATAGGACATGGCGAACATGGCAAGTCCTAAAGAAAGAGGTCTTTTCTCCACCGAATCCGTCATGACAAGAGGCCAGAGGAAATTGTTCCACTGAAAAGATGCAGAAATCATTCCAAAAGAGATGTAAGCAGGTTTCAAAAGCGGTACATAAACCTTCCAGATAATCTGGGGCAGGCTTGCGCCATCCACTTTAGCGGCCTCTTCCAGCTCATAGGGAATTGTTTTAATAGTCTGACGCACGATCAGCGTTCCCATGGCCGAGGCAAAAAAGGGCAGCATAATTCCGATCTTTGTGTCTGTCAGTCCCCATTTCGCCATCAGCGTATAGTTTGGTAAAATAAGCACCTCAGGTGCAATCATCATTTGAGACAAAAACAGTACGAAAAGCGCTTTGGATCCATAAAAATCAATTCTCGCAAAAGCGTAGCCTGCCAGCGTAACCAAAACAAACTGAATCACCAGCACACCGATCACGATAAACAGCGTATTTCCGTAGTATTTTCCAAAGGGAGCAGCTTGAAGAACTCTTTTAAAATTATCTAAAACTGGAAGGGAAACCGCCGTCAGATCCAGCGTAAGCTCCTGTGGGATAAAAGCGGTCCGCACCACCCATAAAAGCGGAACCATGCTGATAAACAAAAGCGTGATCATCAAAGCATAACAGACGATTTTTCCGATATGCACTTTCGGTAAACTTTTTGTCGCCAGCATTTTCCCGCCTGCTGTCTGTTTATTATACATATTTATCTCCTTTTCCGACATGAAATCCGGTTTTATCAATCATTATAATAGGCTTTCTTATCCTGTCTGAAAAAGCTTACGGATGTAACCGCTAAGAGCAGGACTACTAAAATTACTGTCATAGCCGAAGCCTTTCCGGTATCCCAATAGTCAAAACCGGTCTGATAGATATAGAATAAAAGCATATTGGTAGCATTGCCCGGTCCGCCCTTTGTCATAATGTACAAATGATCCACCATCTTATACGCATTCGTGAGGGCGATTATGAGAACATAGATGGTTGTGGGCTTCAACATCGGCCATGTGATACTGGTAAAAACCTTTACTGCGCCGGCACCGTCAATTTTGGCAGCCTCGAATAATTCACGGGAAATTCCATGCAGACCGGCCACATAAAAAAGCATAATATAACCCGCCTGTTTCCAGATCAACATTACAATCAGTGCCCAGATGGCCGTATCACTGTCCGCCAGAAGTCGCCATTCTGGATTAATATATCCTAAAAGGCCGTAAATGGGCGTATAGATAAACATCCAAATATTTGCCGCCGCTACCAGCGGAATAAAAGTAGGATATGTAAAACCCAGACGCACAAGGGCCTTTCCCTTTTTTATACTATTTGCAAAAAGTGCCATAATAACGGCCAACGCAATGCTCAGAGGCACTGTAACTGCAGCAACCAGCAGATTGTTAAAAAAACATTCCCAGAATACCTTGTCTTGGAACACTGTCACATAATTGGATAAGCCGGCAAATACTGGCTCCATTACAGAAAGATTATCAATATAAAGACTGTTGATAAAACTTTTTAATATCGGATAGATCGTGAATATTGTCAGAAAAACCAGGGACGGTAAGAGCAGCAGCCATGCCGTCAAGGTCCTTCTCCATTTATTTCTGATCTCCTTTTTTACTGCCTCCCGGTAAGTGACTTCTCTTCCTGCAGGGCAGACTTTCTTTGTCATGATCTGACTGATATTCATGATATTGCTCCTGAAAAAATACATTTCTTACTCTTCTGTTGTTTTATAGCCACGCAGCAAGGCCGATTGCACCTCTGCAACCGACCCTTCCGCAAAACTGTTCTGATTTTTGATTTTACTGATACGCCTTAAGAATGTTTGTCGCTGTTTGCTGCGCTGTTTCCAAAGCAGATTCCACATCCGCCTGATCAGTCATCACATAAGAGATTGCATCATCGATAGCTTTCTGAACTTCTGCCTGATTATAGGTAGAAAGTTCCGCATATCCATACTCCAGCTGATCTCTTGCCACCAGACAGTAAGGAAAATCTTCTGCATATGCTTTCATTCTTTCTGTTTCATAAGCGCTGGGTCTGGTAGCGACATAACCGGTATCAATGCTCCACTGTGCAACTCTTTCATCATCCGTCATCCATTTGATAAATTCAAAAGCTGCCTGCTGTCTTTCCTCAGATACACCCTTAAAGATATAAAAGTTACCGCCGCCTGTAGGGGAACCAAAAGTCTCGTTTGCAGGAAGCATCGCAACACCAAAATCAAATGTCGCATTGTTCTTAACATTTGTCAGATTACCGGTGGTGTGATACATCATAGCAGTTTTACCTTCGATAAAGTCCGAAGGTGTAGTTGCCCATGCCACAATACCTTCCGGCATGGAACCGTTCTCTGCTAAAGACTTCCAGAAAGAAAGACCTTTTGCAGTTCTTTCATCGTTATAATAAACCTCTGTGCCGGTGTCATTCATCAGATTAAATCCGCTCTGCTGTGTACAGAAAGTCTGCAGCATCCAGTATGCATAGCCGTCAGAGGGAATTTCAATACCATACCGGGCAGTCTGACTGCCATCATTGACTGTCAGCTTCAGCGCATATTCCTTTAATTCATCCCATGTCTGAGGGGGCTGTTCGGGATCCAGTCCAGCCTGGGCGAAAGCTTCTTTGTTATAATAAAGCACGATGGTACTTCTCTGCCACGGGATACCGTATGTAGTATCACCGTTGCGGCTGTTCATCATGAACCCTTCATAGAAACCATTTAACCATTCCTTATCCTCTTCTGTTACACAGAAGCTGTCCATATCTGCAATCGCGTCCATTGCCAGAAGGGAATACAGATCAATGGAGAACATAATCGCCATGTCGGGTGTATTTCCGGCTTTGATAGCCGCCTGCACCTTGGTTCTGGTATCAGCATAGCTTCCTGCGTATACGGGATTTACTTTTACATCGGGATTTTCTTCATGATATTGTTCGCAGAGCGCATCAATTAAAGCATCGGGACCGCCGCCTACAGAAACCGGAAAATACATGGTAAGCTCCAGAACTTCACCTGTGGATTCTGCTGTCTGAGCAGTAGTTTCCTTAGCCTGGGTACTCTCAATGCTCTGCGCGTTTTCTGTTTTCTGTGCTGAACTTTCAGCCTGTCCACAGGCTGCCAGAGATAATGTCATAGCACCTGCCAGTAAAAAGCAAACAAATTTTTTCATAATTCTCTCCATTCTTCATGGGATATCCTGTTCATTTCTTACGTAAGTGCCTTTATTATAAAAAAAGAATATGCCGTCAGCTATCATTAAAATGTAAAATAAGATTAAATCGTTGTAAATAAATGTAAAATCTAAAAAAGTGTGCGCGAAGCGCATTTTTGCTCTACAGGGATTTTCGTTGAAAATTCCTGTAGAGCAAAAAAATTCCGGAGTGCATACACACTCCGGAATCTCATACGATTTGTTATACTCTGGACAGATATTCGCCAGTTCTTGTATCAATTTTAATGATATCGCCTTCGTTAACAAACAGCGGAACACTTACCTGTGCACCTGTTTCAACTGTAGCGGGCTTGCTTGCGCCTGTTGCGGTATCACCCTTGAAGCCAGGCTCTGTCTCGGTAATAGCCAGTTCTACGAACAGCGGAGGCTCCACTGCGAAAACGCTGCCATTGTGAGAACAGATCTTGCAAGTCTCATTCTCTTTTACGAATTTCAATGCATCGCCGATTGCTTCAGCATTCAAAGAGATCTGATCATAGGTCTCCATATCCATGAATGTGTACAGATCACCATCGTTGTAAAGATACTGCATGTCTCTTCTATCGATACGTGCGGTAGGGCATTTCTCAGTAGGTCTGAAAGTCTTTTCAACTACGCCGCCACTCTTGATATTTTTTAACTTGGTTCTAACGAAAGCTGCACCCTTACCAGGCTTAACATGCTGGAATTCAATGATCTGATAAATGTTACCTTCAAACTCGATGGTAACGCCATTTCTGAAATCACCTGCAGAAATCATATTAATTAGTCCTCCTAACAAAAATCACGAATTTAAATCCTTTACAAGTGTATCCTAAAAGTCACCATTTTTCAACTACTTTTTTATAAAAAGTTCAGATTGAATGCATAAAAAGTCAGGATTCCTCTTTTACCAGCTCCAGTTCAAACCAGAAAGCCACACCGTTTTCATAATTCATTACACCATATTTCTGATGCATGGACTCCATAATTGCCTTTACAATAGAAAGTCCAACGCCGCTGCCGCCGTATTCTCTTGTTCTTGCCTTATCCACCTTATAAAATTTTTCCCAGATCAAAGAAAGAGAATCTTCCGGAATCGGGTTTCCGGTATTAAAGACGGAAATTCTCGCCACATCACCACACCGTTCAATCCGGACATCTATCACTTTTTGCCCCTGACAATAGTGTACCGCATTGGAAAAATAGTTGGTAAACACTTCTTCAGTTTTGAACTCATCTCCCCAGACATAGACCGGCCCGTCAAAGCTGGCCTGCACGCTGATTTCATTCTGCTTGGCCAAAAGTTCCGCGGACTGCAGATAATTGTGTATCAGCGCAGCAATATCAAAACGTTCCATGGAAACCACATCATTTCCGAATTCCAGCTGGTTTAATGTCAGCAGCTTTTTCACCATTTCATTCATCTTTGTAGCTTCATCCATGATGACATCGCAGTAAAAATTTCTCGTTTCAGGATCGTCCGCCATGCCTTCCTGCAGCCCTTCCGCATACCCCTGTATCAGTGCAATAGGCGTTTTGAGCTCATGAGATACGCTGGCGATAAAATCCTTTCGCATCTCGTCAATCTTATTTTTTTTCTCTATGTCTCTGGACAGTTCGTTATTGGCTGTTTTTAATTCAGAAATCGTGCTCTCCAGCGTTTCAGAAAGCTTATTGATATTCTCACCCAAAAGCGCGATTTCATTCTCACTTTT
Source organism: Lachnospiraceae bacterium (assembly GCA_017482485.1). Taxonomy (GTDB): domain Bacteria; phylum Bacillota; class Clostridia; order Lachnospirales; family Lachnospiraceae; genus Gallintestinimicrobium. The sequence continues at coordinate 9,800 of JAFUMV010000021.1, read as the reverse complement.
ACCGTTGTATCTGACATCAAAATCCAGATGGGTCATCCGTTCCGAAATGCTTGTCAGCTGTAAAATCGGATTTGTGATTTTTCGGGATACATACCAGATGGTCACGCCCCCTAGCAGAATCGAAACCAATCCCACATACATTAAAAATCTGTTTGCAATCGAAACGCTGTCCTGAATACTTTCCAGCGCAGAGCGAATCAAAAAGAAATTTCCGTTATCCAGGATGCCCCACATTTCGATATATTCCATTTTGGAACGGGCATCGCTGATTCTCTGCACCACATAATTGTCCTCTTCCAACATGATCTGAGGCGTCCCCTCAGACTGCATGAAAACATGCTGCAGCAGCTGCTGTCTCATGAATTCGGAGTCGCTGCCCAGCACCTTGACCGTTTTGGAATTGGCATCCACCACCAGCAGAGACAGGTTATATTTTGCACAGCTGTGCTGCAGATAAAGAGTTGTTGCATCTGAACTGAGACTGTCCTGTGCCACAGCGGACTGCAGCTGCCCAAACACGTTTAAAAGCGCAGTCTGCTTATTGATAATATAGTATTTTTCCAGAAAGGAACTGTTTAAAAACCAGCAAAGCATGATGCTTGCTGCCATCAGGCCAATAAAAATGCCTGCGAACTGTTTTCTGATCGAATGCTTCATAAAATTTTCTCTCCTTTCGGAGCATTGTTCTTTATCCGGCTGTCTGCTCTTTACTCCAATTATGCCGCACTCAATATTCAAAAATGGATATCATTACTCCTCTTCCAGCTTATATCCCATGCCCCAGATTGTTTTGATCAGGTCTCCTTTCTGACCCAGCTTGCTGCGCAGTTTCTTCACATGGGTATCAATCGTTCTGGCGTCACCGAAATAATCATAGTTCCATACGTTGTTCAGAATCTTTTCACGGGACAGTGCAATGCCTCTGTTTTCCATGAAGTATGCCAGCAGTTCAAATTCCTTATAGCTTAAATCCACGCTCTGTCCATCGATCTCCACAATGTGAGCCGCTTTGTCCAGATGGATTCCCCCGACCTCCAAAATCTCACCGCCGGCCTCACCTTTCTGGGTACGGCGAAGAATCGCCTCCACCCGGGCCACCAGAATCTTAGGGCTGAAAGGTTTGGAAATATATTCGTCCACTCCCAGCTCGAAGCCCTGAAGCTCATCCTTTTCGTCACTGCGGGCAGTGAGCATGATAATCGGAACCTGGAATAACTGCGCACTTCTTTACAGACCTGCCAGCCATCCATTTTGGGCATCATCACATCCAGAATAATCAATGCAATGTCATTGTTTTCAAAAAAGACATCCAGCGCTTCGCTGCCGTCACCTGCCTCCAGCACTTCGAAGTTTTCACGCTGTAAAAAGTCCTTTACCAGTTTTCTCATTCTGCTTTCATCATCTACAACCAGTACTTTTCTCTTTTCCATTTTCTACTCCATTCCGCGCTTTGCACTCAATTTCTATTCTCATTTACTTCATCGATCCTGCCCAAAGGCTGTACCGTCACCTTTTATAATTTATCTTACCACGGATTTATGTACAAAATGTGATGAATCGATCAATTTTCACTTTTTGCGACCTGAGAAGATACCCGCTTCATGACCCATAAGTAAGCGGGAATCAAAAACAGATCTGCAAATACCCATGCCAGAGGATTCGCAAAGCATACCGCTTTGAATCCGAACAAAGGAACGAGTAAAAATCCGGCCAGCGCACGGGCGATCATTTCGCTGACACCGGCAAAAACTGCCAGTCCCGAAAAGCCCACACCCTGTATCAGGAAACGTACGATATTGACAAACAGAAGCGGAATATAAAATGCGCTGTTTGCCGTCAGCATCATCTGAACATTCTCAAGGATCGCCGTCTCTGTCGCATCCACAAAAAGTAACGCAACATATTTTCCGGCAAAAGAAAGCACCAGAAACGCCGCTGCTGCATAAATGCTGCCAATGACTGCCGCTTCCTTAAGTCCCTTCCGAATCCTGTCGGGCCTTTCCGCCCCCATGTTCTGTCCCGCATAGGTAGCCATCGTTGCTCCAAGGGCATCAAAAGGTGTGGAAAACAGCATGCTGACCTTTCCCGCCGCAGTTACAGAAGCCACCGCTGCAGACCCCAGCGTATTCACAGCGCTTTGGAGCACCACGCTGCCGATGGCGGTCACACTGTACTGCAGTCCCATGGGGACGCCCATCATGATCAGCTTTTTCATCAGGTCCGGACGAACACGCCGTTCCTCCACTGTCATCCTCAAATTGTTATATTTTTTAATCATATAAATCAGACAGCAGATTCCGGAAACGCCCTGAGAAACCACAGTTGCCACCGCCGCACCCGAAACGCCCATCTTCAGCACCAGAATACAGAACAGATCCAGCACAATATTCAGCCCCGCCGAAAGCGTCAGAAAATATACCGGCGTTTTGGAATCTCCCATGGAACGGATAATGGAAGAAGTCAGATTATACAGTATCGTCACCGGTATTCCCGCAAAGATAATCACAATATAGCTATAAGAGCTGTCAATGATATCAGCAGGCGTTTTCATCCAGATAAGAATCTGTCTGCATAAAAGCACCGTGGTCACTGTCATGACAGCTGAAACAATCACGCCCAGCCAGGCACTGTTGGCCACGAAACGGCGAAGTCCGCTTTCATCCCTGGCACCGAACTTCTGCGCAATCGGGATTCCAAAACCGCTGCAGATTCCCATACAGAAACCGATAATTAAAAAATTAATGGATCCCGTTGCCCCCACAGCCGCAAGCTCATTCACACCCAGAAATCTGCCGACGATAATGGTGTCCACCAGACTGTAAAACTGCTGAAACAGATTTCCCAAAAGCAGCGGCACTGCAAAACTCAAAATCAGCTTTCTCGGGCTGCCCTGTGTCATGTCCTTAACCATAAAAAAATCCCCTTTCGCATTTTTCAATTTGTGTTTATACCACTCCTTTCAAAAATGAGCAATGGGGATTTTTGTAATTTTCATGTATTTTATTTACTCAGGTAAAGTGATAAAACAGGAAACTGTTTCTATGGCACTAAAAAGTTTCCATCGAATCTGCCCTCAGAAACCGCCGCAGCACAGACCACCGCCGCCGCAGCACAAATTGCAGAACATATTCAAAAGACACAGTTTCCAGCAGAAGTCGCCTCCTGAGCTTGTCGGCATACCGCCATACTGTGTCTGACGTCCCGCATACCAGCTGCCGCCGGACTCCATTCGATGCATCCAGTTTGCATATTCCGCATTCTGAGGTTCCATAGCAGCTGCCTTTTTCGCATGTTCCAGCGCAATTGCGTTGTTGCCAAGGCCCTGATTTGCCACCGAGCTGTAATAATACCAGGCTGCGGTGCGCTCACCGATTCCGTCCAGCACATTTAGGGCTTCCCTGAAATGTCGGCTGTTGATATAGTTCGCCGCTGCTTTCATATGAGCAGTATAGGTATCATCACTGCTGTAGCTGCCATTATAGCCACCGTAGCTCTGCCCCTGACCATAGCTGCCTCTGGTGCTTTGACCATAGCCGAAGCCGCCGAAAAATTCATCAAAGAAATCATCGAAGCCGCCATAGCCGCCGGAAGAATAGCCGCCATAGCCAGACCGATTATTCGCAGCTCTGTCACCGTCATAAGTATAGCCCCGGCTTCCCTGCTCTCTTTCTTTCATGATTTGATCGTAGGCCTGCTGAATTTCCTTAAACTTTTCCTCCGCCTGATCTTTATTGGGATTATTGACATTCGCATCCGGATGATATATCCGGCTCAGTTTTCTGTATGCCTTTTTTATTTCTTCTTCTGACGCATCCTTCGATACGCCAAGAACCTGATAGGGGTCACGCATCGTTCTTGTCCTTCTTTTTCGTCTGCACCGCTTCGTAACGGCACCAGACGCCGGAATATAAAATATTACGCAGAATTTCCACGTTTTCCAGAATCGGCAGCTTTTCAAAAGCTCTGCAGCATTCCGCCATCATCATGTTTAAAATGGTGTAGGCATATTGTTCAAACTCTTCTTCTGTTGCTGCCGCTCTCTTTTTATTGAGAAAAACATTATAATTTCCGGACTTCTCGTCTTTCTCCATATCTTCATAAGCATCCATCAGATAAATGAATTTTCCGAGGAAAAAGCCCATTTTTCTCAGTTCAGCTTCCCATTCATCCTTCCGGTATGCCAAAATTTCCGCCATAATTTCACCAAAGCAGCCACTGGCAAGGTCTACATTCTCTTCATTCGTTTTTTCATACAAATGTATACGCTCCAGAAGTGTATAAATCAATTCTGCCTTCTGGGGATATTTGGCAGCAACCTCATCATTTCTGCTTCGCAGCAAAGAGCCCGCCACTCTTTTGGTCAACTTCTTTTCATCATTCCAGTCATCCATACATTTGTAATAGGAAAACAGAATGTTCATATCTGCTGCATAATCGGTAAAACGATTCCGGCTGGTTGCATGGGCTTCAAACGGATGTGCAATACACTTACAGTTTCCTTTGTCACTTTCCGTCTCATAGAGCGAAGTCAGTAACAGTATAACAAAAGTCATGTCATAACTCAAGGACATCTGTCCGCGTTTTCCGTAGCGCTCTTTCAGGCACTGACAAAGTCCGCAGTAATAGGACTGATAATTGTCAAATTCCCGAAACTTCATTTCCTGCTTGTTGACTATAATATAACCGAACATAAAATTCCTCTGTTTTGAAGCGGTACTCCCACTTCTTCCTTTCAGCTCTTCTTAATAAATGTGGCGCTGCATTTCGGACATCTGATTTCGATTTTGCCTCTGCCCCTGGGCACACGAATTTTCTGCTTGCAGGAAGGACAGCGATAAATGTGATGGGTTTTGCGCTGTGCCATCTCATTCTTTGATTTGTTGAATTTCTGACGAAGCTGTGAAGTCATCGCCAGATACTTCTGATTTTCTGCATATCGCTTCTGAATGTTCCTTGAAAACATCCGAAAATAGTTATAAATCAGCACGATAATCGCCAGTGTATACCAGATCATATCTCCTGCAAAAATGGAAATCACAAGCAGCACCATACTTAATCCGGACAAAAATCTGCCAAACTGATCTGCTCCATATCTGCCCTGCATAAACCGCATAAATTTTTCTTTCATCTTTTTTGACCCCTTCTTATGTAAATTGTATACATTGGAGTTAATTTTACCCTTTTTTCGCAGAAAATCAATAAATTGCCAACGAATTAACTCTTAAAAAAATATAAATTCGTAACAGTTCAGTCCCCTGCACACAACTTCACAATATCAGATGCGCCGCGGTTCTGTCAACAACGTCGGAATCATATAAATATTTAACACCTTCCTTTGGGGCATGCTTTTCATGAAAAAAAATGCACTGATTCAGGGCACTCTCATACTGACAGCTGCCGGTTTTTTAAGCCGCATCATCGGTTTCTTTTACAGAATTTTTCTCTCCCGAATGTTCGGTGCGGAAGGAATGGGCATCTATGAGCTGATCAATCCCGTTCTCTCCCTCACCTTCGCATTATGTACCTCAGGTATCCAAAGCGCTGTTTCCAAATATGTGGCGGCTCAGCCTGAAAATAACGGCACCGCAGGCCGCCTGCGTTACCTGCTTGCAGGCCTGACAATTTCCGGCACCCTGTCCATGCTCTGCGCTCTTTTTGTGTATCAAAATGCGGATTTCATTGCCATAAAGCTGCTTTCCGAAAGCCGCTGCGCGCCGCTTCTGCGCATCACGGCCCTCTCTTTCTTCGCCGCCTGCATACATTCCTGCATCAACGGTTATTTTTATGGAATCAAAAAAGCCGGACTGCCTGCATTTTGTCAACTCTTCGAGCAGACCTGCCGGGTAGGAAGCGTTTTTTTATTCTGGAGCTATGCCCAGCAGCACCAGATAACTTTTTCCATCACGGTTGCCGCGGTCGGCCTTGTCATCGGGGAATTTTCCTCCATGCTGGCGGCCATCCCCATCACGCTGATTCATTTTTATAAAAAAAGAAAGAGTCCCGTTTTCGCTGTTACAGGTATTGGTGCCTCCATCGCATCGGTCTCTTACCGAAGTGCCCTTTCCCAAATTATTCTGTTTGCGCTGCCGCTGTCCGCCAACCGCGTCTGTCTGCATCTGCTCAGCGCAGCGGAATCTGCCCGCATTCCGGTAAGCCTTCAGAAATACGGCTATTCTTCCAGTGAAGCCATTTCCATTTATGGCGTATTTACCGGAATGGCAATGACCTGTATCCTCTTTCCCTCCGCCCTCACCAACTCCGTTTCAGTGCTGTTGATGCCGCTGATTGCAGAAGCCGATGCCGCCCACAATCTTCCTGCTATCCGCAGAGCTATCCTCAAATGCATCCAGAGCTGTCTGGCACTCGGATTCCTTTGTCTTGCCTTTTTTGGGCTGACAGGAAACTTTATCGGCTCTGTACTGTTTCACAACGAACTCGCCGGTCAGTTCATCCGCACGCTGAGTTTTATCTGTCCCTTTTTATACTTAAATACCACACTTTTTTCCATCTTAAATGGACTTGGAAAAACCGGTCATACCTTTCTGATCAATATGGCTGCCCTGATTTTACGCATTGCCTTTGTCTGGGCAGCGATACCGATATTTGGCATGAAAGGCTTTTTCTGGGGCATTCTGGCGGCACAGTTTCTCACCACGGCCTGCTGCTTCTTGACACTGCGCCGTTTCCTATACTATAATGGATGAGTAGTATGCCCGGTTTGGAGCGTGTTGCTATCAGCCCACCGGCGTTACAGACAAAGGAGAAGAAATATTATGAGTTTTACTTTTATAAAACAGCTGCCCACCCCTGCTGAGATTCATGCGCAGTACCCGGTACCCGAAGAATTCGCCAAACTCAAAGCAATTCGTGATGCCGAAATCAAAGATGTCATCACCGGAAAAAGTGACAAATTTCTTGTAATCATCGGTCCCTGCTCCGCAGATAATGAGGACTCCGTATGCGACTATATCAGTCGTCTGGCGAAAATAAACGATAAAGTCAGTGATCGTCTGATCCTGATCCCCAGAATTTACACCAATAAGCCCCGTACCACAGGCGAAGGTTATAAGGGTATCGTTCACCAGCCTGATCCGGAGAAAAAGGAAGATTTTCTTCACGGGCTCATCGCTATGCGTAAAATGCACATTCGCGCGTTTGAAGAATCCGGTCTCACCGCCGCAGACGAAATGCTCTATCCTGACAACTGGGGATATGTATCCGATATTCTCTCCTATGTTGCCATTGGTGCCCGCTCTGTAGAAGATCAGCAGCACCGCCTGACTGTCAGCGGATTTGATGTGCCCGCCGGTATGAAAAATCCTACCAGCGGTGATTTTTCCGTTATGTTAAACTCCGTTTATGCGGCACAGCATCCTCACTCTTTCATCTACAGAGGCTGGGAAGTGAAAACAGACGGCAATGAACTGGCTCATACGGTACTGCGCGGTGCTACCAATAAGCATGGCCGCAACCTGTGCAACTATCACTACGAAGATTTAAACACCCTGCTCGATCTTTACAACGAGCGGGATTTGAAGAATCCTGCCTGCATCATCGACTCCAATCATTCCAATTCCAATAAGCAGTTTGATCAGCAGCCCCGTATCGTCAAGGAAGTCATGCACAGCAGAAACTTAAGTCCCGACATCAAAAAGCTGGTGAAGGGCGTGATGATCGAAAGCTACATTGAGGAAGGCTGCCAGAAAGTGGGCGGCGGTGTTTACGGCAAATCTATCACCGATCCGTGCCTTGGCTGGGAAGCATCCGAAAAGCTTATTTATGATATCGCTGAACTGAACAGATAAACCCGAAAAAGCTCACCCTCTCGGGTAATCAAAAGCTCACCCTCTCGGGTAATCAAAAGCTCACCCTCTCGGGTGAGCTTTGTTATATACTTCTCTGATATGATTCTGTCTCATATTTGCATAAATCTGCGTTGTTGAAATGTCCGAATGTCCAAGCATTTCCTGCACGCTGCGAAGGTCCGCTCCGTTTGCTACCAGATGAGCCGCAAAGGAATGCCGCAGCGTATGCGGTGTAATTTCCCCTTCTATTCCCGCCTTTTGTGCATAATGCTTCAACAGCTTCCAGAAACCCTGGCGGCTCATGGGCGTACCGGAATAGTTCACAAACAAAGTTTCCTCTTCAGGGTTGTCAATCATTCCTCCCCGCGCCTTTAAAAAATATTCTGTCAGAGCTTCCCGTGCTTTATTCCCGAAAGGCACTGCTCTTTCTTTATTCCTATCATGACAGATGATATATCCCATCTGCATGTTTACATCCTGAATTTTCAAACCGATCAGCTCAGATACCCGGATTCCGGTTGCATATAATAACTCCAGCATGGCTCGATCCCGTATTTCCTTCGGGTTGTCCCGTCCAGGCTGTGCCAGAAGCTTTTCTACATCTTCCATAGACAAAATGCCGGGAACCTTCTTTTCTACCTTCGGTGGTTTTAAAAATTCGGAGACATCTGCATCCACAAGTCTTTCCCTGGTAAGATAATGAAAAAAAGCACGTACAGAGGCAATATTCCGGGATATCGTTGCAGATTTAAACTGTAATTTTTCCAGATAACGAATATATGAACTCAGAGATACCGCTGTGATATCTCTTACATCTGTGATTCCCTGTTCCTTTAAAAATCCGGAAAGTTTGTTTAAATCTCTCTGATAAGACAATTCCGTATTCTTTGACGTATCCTTCACATTATGTAAATATACAATAAATGATCTTATCTGTTCCTCCATCCCACAGTAGCCCCTTCTTACAAAACAGATTATAATAATAGTTTGATATTTAACCAATTATAATCAATTAACCGAAGAAAAGCAATGTTGAAAATTCCCCTATTTTAAGCGATTTTTCAGCACTTTTAACAATACCGCAAGATATCGGGATTCGAAATTTAGTTTACCTCAATATCTAGTTTTTCGTATTAAAAAAATTTTAAAACCACTTTCATAATAATTGGGTTTACATAACTTTCTATCAGACATCCTGTTATGACAACTGCTGTTGGAAGCAAAATTTTTCTTTTCTCCTTACGCTTCATACAAAGATCCATAAGCATCATATAGGCAGGAATAAATAGCAACTGCTGCGGCAAAATACAGCTTAGAAAAAATAAAAGCCCTTTCACCCCGTAACGCATGGATAGAACCGTCAGCACTGCCCCCGCAGACAATCCGCTCCATAACAAGCCTGCTGCAATTCCTACTGCAGCCAGCCCGGCAGCCGAGAATAAAATAAGAACAGCTGCAAAACCTATCCTGCATCGCAAAGAATAAAAAAACAATCCCAGACGATCCACATCAAGATTCTTCAGATGATTTAAAAATGTGCTGTCCAAAAATCCGGTTTCTATCGCCAACTGTTCCGGGAATAAACAGATTCCCGCAATCCCCGCTAAAAAGCCGCCTAAAAACAGAATCATCCATATACTTTTTTCTTTTTTATCAAAGCCCCAGGAAAAGAGCATAAAAATACCCCCAAATCCGCTTCTTTAATGTATATGCGGATTTGGGGGATATAAGACTTCATCTTGTATGTCAGAGCATATCTCTTATACTCACTTTGCGTAGTCAGTTACGCGGCTTTCTCTGATTACATTGACTTTAATCTGTCCGGGATATTCCAGTTCAGCTTCAATCTGTTTGGAAATATCTCTTGCCAGAAGTACCATGTCAGCATCAGATATCTGCTCAGGAACTACCATTACTCGAATCTCTCTGCCCGCCTGAATAGCAAAAGATTTGTCTACACCTTTGAAATTGTTGGAAATGTCTTCTAATTGTTTT
>JAFUMV010000020.1 GCA_017482485.1 Lachnospiraceae bacterium | reverse complement strand
CTTTCAAAAATGTATTTGTACGCATCCAGTGTAAACTGCTTGGGGAACAGGCTGTATCCTTCCTGCACAACGATCCCATTATCCGATAAAGATCCTGAAATGATGATCAGAAACGGCAATACACATATAATGGCAGTGATTGTTATGATGGTATAGGACAAAATATTAAAAATACGTGTATACTTTGATTGCTTGATTTTCATGCTGTTCCTCCTGTTAAAACAGTGCGTATTCCGGATTTTTTCTCTTGATGAGCCAGTTGACAACCACCACCAGAATCAGACCAAACAGCGACTGATACAGACCCGCTGCGGTACCAAGACCCAGTTCAAAGTTGGAGGTCGTCACACGGTATACATAAGTATCCAGAATATCTGTCACGGAATACAGCAGTCCGTTTTTTCCCACCATCTGATAGAATAATTCAAACTGACCCTTTATAATACTTCCCAGAGAGTATAAAAGCAGGACGATAAAAGTCGGCTTGATATGAGGAATCACGATATAGCGAATCTGCTGGAAGATATTTGCGCCATCCACCATTGCAGCTTCATACAGCTCCTTGCTGATACCCAGAATGGTTGCCAGGTATACGACCATGCCATAGCCCAGACCTTTCCAGATGTAAAAAAAGGTGATCAGAAACGGCCAGTACTTTGTTTCCGCATAAAAGTTGATGGACTCCATTCCAAATGCATTTAAAACATTGTTGATCAGTCCGTATTCATAGTTGAACAGGTTGTAAACCAGAACGCTTAAAATAACGTAAGAAACAAAGTGAGGCATCAGCATCATGGTCTGAGTCACTTTTTTAAATTTTTTCCGGGTCAGCTGGCTGACCAGAATCGCCATGAATACCTGACAGATGTTGCCCAGCAGGATAAAAGCGACATTATACAGAATGGTATTTCGTGTGAGCTGTACCAAAACGTTGGACTTCCACAAATACTCAAAGTTTTTCAGACCCACGAAGGGACTGCCGAAGATTCCTCCCTTGAAATCGTACTTTACAAACGCCAGATAAATGCCGGCCATGGGTAAATAGCTGTTAATAATATAAAAAGTAATTACCGGAACCAGCATCAGCCACAGGGGCCAGTGTTTTTTCAAATCCTTTAAAAAGGGATGCCGCGACTGCGCTTTTACATCTCTGTGTAGGTTTTTCATATGCCCTTTCCTTTCTTCGAACGAATTTTTCTTAACGATAACAATTCTGCAGAGTTGTTTCAACGGAACAAAATTTGGAAAGGAGCACAAAATTTTGCACTTTTCAAAAAATAGTGCATTATGTTTAAAAATGCATTAATATGTAGATAGTGCAATATAAATGTTTTACACTTTGTACAATTCTAGTATGTAAATTTTATGTAAAATGTATATAAATTCTGCGTTTTTTGGAGGGAAGTATATGATTTCTGTTTTGATTGCCGACGATGAAAAACTGATTCGCGAGACGCTGGTTCACTATATTAAGTGGCAGGAAATCGGCATTGATACGGTATATGAAGCGGCGGATGGTGTGGAGGCAATGACCCTCATCCAGGAAAAAAAGCCTGACATTATAATTACAGATATCAAGATGCCTCATATGGACGGCATAAAGCTGGCCCAGATCATCCGTAAGGATTTTCCCTCCATGCGGCTTGTTTTTCTGAGCGGCCACACCGACAAAGAATTTTTAAAGGCAGCCATTCATCTTAAGGCAGACGGCTATATTGAAAAGCCCCTAAATCTGAAAGAAATCACCGAAATGCTTCGTGAAATGACAGAAGAATGCCAAAAAGAGCAGAAGAAAAAACATCCCAATGTTTATTTTTACCATGAAAACGGAGATATTGCTGCTCTGAATCAGGATACCTATAAGCTTTCCAGAGACACCTTACAGGAATTCGGGCACTGTTTAAAAACAGGCACACGTCACGACACCTTAAAGCAAATGCGTTCCATCTGTTCCCAGATCCGCAAATGTGAAGGTACCCCTCCGGAATATGTGCGCAATATGTATTCTCAGCTGGCTCTGCAGGTGGAAAATGCAGCAGAGCTTCGCTGTGCCCATAACACGCAGGCTGAAAGCAGCCGTTTTGTTTATGAAGCGGCAAATGCGCCTACATTAACCGTTCTGGAAAATGAGCTGCAGCGCATCACCACACTTTTATTTGAAGAAATTTCTTCTCAGGACTTAAATCCCGTCAAGCTGGTCAATGATTATATTCGGAAAAATTACATGGACAGCACACTCACGATCGAACAGATTGCCCGGGATTTAAATTTCAACACCAGCTACCTGTGCACCATTTACAAGCAGCGTACCGGCAATACCATCAATACCACCCTGACCTCCGTGCGAATTGAAGCGGCCCGCCGCCTGCTGGTTGAGTCTGACTTGAAATTGTATGAAGTCGGCACCCGGGTAGGTTATCCAAACGGCAAATATTTTACGAAAGTCTTTGCAAAAGAAACCGGAGTTTCTCCCCGCAACTACAGAGGGCTTCATCATGAATCAAAATAAACAAAACTTTTTCTCCCGACTATTACAGGATACCGGACTGCGCACAAAAATGATCATCATCTTTTTTGTGCTGCTGATCCTGCCTTTTTGTCTGTTCACTTTTTACAGCACAAACCGCATCAAAAGCATCATGAAGGAACAGACCTTCGCTTCCGCGCGCAAAACCTTTGATGAAGCTTCCATTTCCCTGCAGACCTGGCTGGAAAAAATGAATACGGTTGCAGACATTCTTTCTTACGACGAGCTGCTTTACCGCATGTTTTCCACAGATCCCGATGGCTATTCCGTCACACAGCAGATGGGAGATTTTTACACCATGTCCACCACTTTTTCCCAGCTCCAGAGCTTATCCGGCGTAGATCATATCCGTTTATATCTTGGGGACGATTACTATTTTTCCAATAACGGGCTGAATTTTTTTTCCTTTGAAGGCGCAAAGAATTCCGACTGGCATAAAAAACTGTCCGCCGCACCTGCCAGGCACTGGTTTTGCCCTTTGGATTTTGCAGATCAGAGGGAGACGGAACAGCCCTTTTTCTCTTTCATGAGACTTCTCTACAACGCCACGGATTTCACTGAGTCTGCGGCGGTGCTTCGGGTGGATGTGTCGCAGGAGCCCTTCGAGCAGGCCATAAACCGGACTGCTGTCACCGAAAACGGGAGGATGCTTCTGATTACGGATAATCAGGTAATTCTTTCTTCTTCCGACGCCGATACAGACGCCCTCCCTGGCGGCATTGCGGCCGCTCTGTTTGAGGCCTCCGAAAACGAGTGGGTTTCCCTGACACTTGGCGGAGAAGATAACTACGTTTTCTGTACCTCGCTGGGATCCACCGGCTGGAAGCTCGCCACAGTGATTCCCCATGCGGACATCAACTATGTCAGCCGGGATCTTTCCGTGGAAATGATCCTTGTGATGCTCGTATTGGCTGGCATTGCCTACGCGCTGGCGCTTTTCCTGGCGGATTTCACGCTGCGCCGCATCTGGCTCTTAGCTGATACCATGCAGAAGGTACAAAATGGAGATACAGATGCACAATTTCCCGGCACGAGCAAAGATGAGATCGGACAGCTCATCACGCATTTCAACCACATGATGCTCCGGATCCGACAGCTCATGGAGGAAAAAGTGCAGTACGGACTGGCCATTAAAAATCTGGAGCTGAAGGCACTCCAGGCACAGATTAATCCTCATTTTCTTTACAACACGCTGGACACCATCAATTGTCTCGCCATCCAGAGGGATGTGCCGGAAATCTCAGATGTGGTATCCAGCCTGGCGATTTTTTACAAAATTTCCTTAAGCAAAGGCCGGGAGCGAATTCGGATTCGGGAAGAAATCACTCATGCGCAGATGTACCTGCAGATACAGGATGCCCGGTTTCACAATCAGATTCAGACCGTATGGGACATTTCCCCGGATATCGAGGATTTACAGATCATCAAAATCATCCTGCAGCCCATCATCGAAAACGCCGCCATCCACGGCATCTATGAACGTCCGGACGGCACGGGAACCATCTCCGTAAAGGGCTGGCGCCAGGATGGAGACGTTTATATTACTGTCGCCGATGACGGAATCGGCATGACAGCAGATGTGATTGCGGCCAATTTTTCGCCCTCCTCCTCTGAAATTGCAGATGTTCCGGGCGGTTACGGCATTCGGAATATCTGTGACCGGCTGCGCATCGCCTACGGGCCGGAGTATGGCCTTTCCTGCGAAAGCACGCCCGGAGCCGGCACGGTTGTGACGGTTCATATACCGGTATGTGAGGATTAAAAGACGAAAGTCACCGCCGCAGCGCCCAAAACGCTGCCCACAGCACACTGATAAATGAAATCACTTCCGCGGCTCTCCAGTACCAGGGACTGCGAAATCCCACATGAATATTTCCTTCATAACCGGCGGGCAGGCTGAGCTTTATCACCGCATTGGTTCCATCAGTCAGCTCAAATTCCCTGCCCCGCTCATCTGCCGCATAATATCCCCTGTAATGGAACAGGGGCAATTCCACAGAACCGCCGTTTTCTCCCGCCTCACAATAAAGTTCCATTTCCGTGCCGTTTCGCTCAAGAATCTCTGCCGTTACCATATTGTCCGCAATTACATCACTGCCAAGCTGCGACAGCTGATCCATATCCGTTTCCAGCCTCAGGTATTCTCCATTGATGACCCTGTAGTCATCCAGTTCCGCTGTTTCCGTGAACTTTCCCACATAGGCACTTTCCACATAGCTGCTCAGAAAAACACACGTCATCCCCACGCAGACCGCTGCTCCCCAACCCATCAGATTTACCTTTTTATGAAACAAAAAGGTCATGTCCTGTTTTAACAGATTTCCTGCCAAAAGCGCCAGAAGAATCAGGGCAATTCCGATATATCTCCAGGGGAACTGAACCTGCGCCAGCATATTTCCCAGTTTAGAATTGTACGCCAGATAATCCCAGGGAAACAGATCTGACGCAATAAAAAGCACCAGCGCAGAAAAAGCGGTCAAAAACCGGGTTTCCCTATTGCCTTTTTTCAAAAACCACAGAATCATACCGAAAATCAGCGCTGCCATCAGGACAATGCCCGGCGTCAGCAGCATTCTGTCATTCACCTCAGCGCTGTTATGTCCAAACGCATCCTGAAAAAAAGCGAAATACTGCGCAATGTACGCCCCGCCGGACTGTATTTTCTTTACGGTGTCGCCGCTTACCGTGTCATTGATTTTAACCGTCACATTTTTATAATAATCCAGAAAGGGCACAAGAAAATATAAATTCAGGCAAAGCGTCTGGACAGCCGCCAGCAGATAGGTCAGAATCGTCTTTCTGCAAAACGTCTTTTTCCAAAGAACAACGCAGATCAGGACCAGCAGAATAACCGCCATTTCTGCGGTCAGAATATGCGTTCCGATCACACCGGTCATTCCCAGCGCCAAAAGGAGCGCATTCTTTTTACAAAAAGCATGATCCTTGGCATCTGACCGATAGATTTCACAGACAGCAAGTGCGATCATCGGCAGAAACATCAATGCGCTGTATTCCCCCACCGCCGCTCTGATGTAGATATCCACCAACCGATAAGATGCCGTCACATATGCAAACGTAGTGAATAAAGCAATTTTTTCATCCTTAAAAATCCTTCGAAAACTGAGCAGCGAAACAAGGCTCGTTCCAAAATTAATGAAAAGCACGTAGAACTTATAGGACTCCTCAATCGAAAAACCGGCAATTCGAAGCAGCGCCGGAATATACAGCAGCAAGTCCCCATAATAGACGGATACCGGATATCCATAGCCGTCCATCCACAAAGATGACAGGCGCACCGGGATATTTCCGGACCGGATTTCCTGTGCGATACCCTCTATGCGCATCAGATGAAACCGCAGATCATGTCCAATGTTTATTCCGCTGATAAACAGCGGCAAAGACACAAACAGCCCAATTAACAGCGCCATGCCGAAGGTCCTGCGGCTTTCCTGTGCATTTTTCAGATAGAAAAGCCAGCAGTCCGCTGCCGCAAAAACGGCAAGCAATATCACAAACAGCTTTGTCAGATTCACGAGATTGGACTCTATTGCGATATCAAAAATTTCCAGCGCGCCGATTCCGTTATATTTCACCACCACTTCAAAATTGTCCACATCCTGCCCGGCAATGAATTTATAGGAAAAAACATTCTTATTTCTGCTCAGCTTTGCCGTACCGGCCTTTAAAAAGGCCGAATTTCCCTGGCTCGCAAAGGGAAGAAAGGACTGATCGGAGTCACACTCATACCAAAGCGTTACCGTATAGGAGCCTTTCGGCAGTTCCACATACGGACCGTAAATGAAATCCGTTGTGCCGCTTCCATTGTAGTATGTGGAGTCGATATACCAGCTGCCGCTGTAATCTGTATATCTTGAGCGCCAGTCCTCGATTGCCGTGTCAATTGTATCACAATTGGACTTTTCCGCAAAAATAAAGGCTGCCAGCCCAAACAGTATGAAAATCTGCAATACGATAACCGCACATTTTTTCTTTGCATTCATATAAACTCCCCTCCTCATGCCGCGGCTTATGAACGGCATGGTCAGACCGCTGCAATCATGTACAGCTCTGCTGCCATTATACCCCAGGTCATTTTTATGTTGCAAGCCCTACCCTTGCGTTCACTTCTTTCAAAAACAGTAATTGCATCTTTATTTGATTTGTGTTATTGTTTAAAATATGTTAATTAAATATTTTTAATTAAATAAATATAAGTTTGAAAGAAGGAACCTATTTTGAGAGATTTTGTCATTACCACTGACTCCAACTCCGATCTGCCCAAAGAATATATCGAAAAATTTAATACTACAATCATTCCCCAGTATTACTCTTTCGGGGATACTGTTTACGGTGACGAGCTTCAAATGCCTCCGGCAGAATTTTATGAACGCATGAAAAATGGCGAACTCCCCCAGTCTCAGGCAAACAATCCTGCCGTGATCGAAACCAGATTTCGCGCACATCTGGAACAGGGAAAGGACATCATCCATATCGCCTTTTCTTCTGCTCTGAGCGGAAGCTATAACAATGTCTGCATGGTTGCAAGGGAATTATCCGAAGAGTACACAGATGCAAAAATCACCGTTATCGATACCCTGAATGTTTCTCTCGGCGAATCCATTCTGGTCATCTATGCAAATGAGTTGAAGGCAAAAGGCATTTCTTATGAAGAAATCGTTAAAAAGATAGAAGATACAAAAAATCAGATCAATGTTCAGTTCACCGTGAATGATCTGTTCCACTTACAGCGCGGCGGCCGTGTCAGCAAGACTGTTGCCGTTGTGGGAAGCGTTCTGAACTTAAAGCCCTTTTTGTATGTAAATAAGGAAGGCGGCCTTTCTACTTCCGGCACTGCCCGGGGCAGAAAGAAATCCATCCAGACGCTGGTGGACCGCATGAAAGAAACCCTCGGTGAAAATCCCGATTATTCCTTCCCCGTGGGCATTGTGCACGGCAACTGTCCGGAAGATGCACAGACCCTGGCAGAAAAAGTGAAGGCAGACACGGGATTTACCAATATCATCATCAATGACATCAGCCCCAGCATCGGCACCCATGCGGGCCCAGGCGCATTGGGCGTTATTTATCACGGACAGACAAAGGCAGCGGCGAACTAAACGCACACCGTCATAAATGTGCGCATGCCGTCTCTTCCTTTACAAAAATCCCTGCAGAATTGCTTTTCAAACGGCAATTTTGCGGGGATTTTCAATTTGCCCGCGGGCGGGCTGCGAAATTCTTATTGTCGGCAGGCAGCACTCTTCGTCTGAATGGGCACGCCTTGGCGATTTCCTCTCTGCTTTTCCTGCAGGTCAGCCTCGTCAGATTACTCGCTGATGATGCCTATGGCCGGCACTGCGTTTAAATATTCCTTTAATTTTCCTGTGTCGAACTTCGGAACATAATTTTTCCGCATAAAACTGATTTGGCGTTCAGTCGCTTTCTCAAAGCCTTTCATGGAAATCTTTCCGCTCACATCATAGAGCCCGCCGTCGAAGCAGAGGGCACAGTGCTCCTGAGCCCGGTTGATTATCAGATACGATCCCGGTATCCTCTCATGCAGAAATTCAGCAAGCCAAAAACAGCCCCCGCATAAAAACAGCTTCTTCCAGTCCTTTCTCCCAAAGTAACATTCCAGTGCACGAAGCACCTTTTCATAAACTTCCATTTTACACCCGGGAATTTTTCCCTGTATAACAAACTTTGCACGTATTGCGCGCACCCTGCCCGCAAGCGTATCCTGCAAAGCAAAAGGAGACCGCTACATTCAGTGAATTTGAATGAAACGATCCCCTCACAGATTCATGTAAATTACTAATGTGTGTCAAAACTCTTTTTGACTATTAGTATTCTATCACTACAAAATTTATGCCTGTAAATGAAAGTTTTCTGAAAATTATAAAGTTTTTCTGGAATTTATCAGTTTTATTGTATTGTAAACTATTTCATTATCCAAGAGTGTGGGTGCAGAGAAAAAAAGTTGTTCTCCACGCCCAAAATCAGCGAAAAATCCCGGTTTAAATCATCTGGAATGGGCGTGGGCTGAAAAAGTGATGGCCAACGCCCACAAAATCCTCAAATCCCGGGCGTGAACCAGTATTTTTTTTACCTACGCCCATTACAGGGAATTACCGACCTTTTTGCATCTTTCCTATGGATGTGGGAGACAAATTTTTCTGTATACACCCACAGAGATGTTTTAGAGGCTGCTTTTCCTCAGCCTTTCCTCAGGCTTTACGGGCCGAAGGCGCAAGGTGTTTCTCATTCCGCCGTGATCGTCCGCTGGTCCCTCTCCGCAGAAATTTCTTCCACGGTCTTGTCCCGCAGTCTCACAGCACCGGTATATCCCTCTTTGGTAGGAATCAGATCGCCTTTGGCAAAGCGCTCTTTCGCTTCCGCGATGGCCTCCTTGTACTGGGGCAGCCACTCCTCCTGGGCGATCAGCATTTCGTCGATCATCTGCCACACTTCGGGCGGATTGCAGACTGCGCCGGTGAGCGGATCCATCAGCGCCGCCTGTTTAAGCAGGTTTACATCGCCGGCCACCGCAGCCTCCACCGCCAGCTTCTGTACCCAGATGGACTGGGAGCAGACCGCCGCGCAGCCTAAAGGCAGGTCACCCAGCTTTGGCACGCTGATGCCGTTTCCGTCCACATAGCAGGGCACTTCCACCACGCTCTCGTAGGGCAGGTTTGTGATGCAGCCCTCGTTCATGACGTTGAAATGTCCTCTGTAGCATCGGCCGGTTTCCAGACCTTCCATGATATAAGAGCAATGCTCCTTGCCGCGCTGAGAACCGTCATATTTTTTCGGAGGCTGAGCCAGAATTTTGGGATATTCGGTCTCGAACCAGTTTCTTTCCTCTCTGGTTACTCTCAAATAGCCGCCGGTCTCGCCGTTGATCCAGCTGTCGGTATTGATCCAGTCTTTGATCTCATCGGGCCGCTTTCGGTACCACGCCACATATTCGGAAAGGTGACCGTTGGATTCAGTGGAGTAATAGCCGAATCGTTTTAAAATATCAATTCTGACTTTTTCCTCTTCCGAAAATCTCTTGTGAGCCTCAAAGCCTGCCAGCAGCTTGTCCTTTAGTTCCACACCGTTGTGCTTCACGCTCACATACCAGGTCTGATGATTGATGCCGGCACAGGTGATGTCCAGTTCTTCACGCGGGATCCCCAGCACTTCACCGATCTGGGTTTCGCCGTGAATCTCACCGTGACACAAACCGATGGTTTTCACTTTGCCGTACTTGTTGCAGGCCCAGGTCGCCATGGCGTTGGGATTGGAGTAATTTAACATGATGGCGCCGGGTTCTGCCACCTCCCGGATATCCTTACAGAAATTCAGCATTTCCGCGATCACGCGCTGGCCATACATAATGCCGCCGGTGCACAAAGTATCGCCCACGCACTGATCTACACCGTATTTTAACGGAATGTCCACGTCCATTTCGAAAGCCGGCAGGCCGCCGATGCGCACGCAGTTAATGATATATCTGGCACCCTCAAAAGCCTCTCTGCGGTTCAGCGTGGCATGAATTCTGATCGGAATATTATTCGCATCCAGATCCCTCTGACAAAGCATTGTCACCTTCTCCAGATTGTCCGGATTGATATCGGTAAACGCCACTTCGATATCATGAAACTCCGGCACAGACATGATATCCGTAAACAATGTTCTTGCAAAAACAAGACTTCCCGCTCCGATAATCGCAATTTTAAAAGACATAGACACCCTCCATTCTGCTGCCTGCACCCTTTTTCTGCCTACTTTCTTCCCTCAGTGAACAAGGAGACACACGCCCCTTATACGCTGAGGGGATCTTTGGCACAGCAAATCAGCACTTTTTGATAAGAAAATTATAAGATGCTCTGGCAGAGGGAAACAAGAAGAAAAAAAAGACCGGAAGGGTAAATTCTTGATCTGTCGCACAGCAGTCACATAACAGTTGAAACCATCCGCTGATTCCCGTATAATAAAAACATCTATTGACTCATTTTCCCCAGAACAGATCTTTGCCGCTTTATCGGCAGCACAGGAGGCAGATTATATGAAAGCTCTTTTTATCGGCGGAACCGGCACAATCAGCACCGCCATTTCTCAGAAACTGTTAAAGGAAGGGCATGAGCTCTGGCTCATCAACCGTGGAAACCGCAACAGCGAACTTCCTGAAGGCGCCCGCATCATCACTGCGGATATCAATGATGAAGCTTATGTGGCATCGCAGCTTGAGGGACAAACCTTTGACGTGGTGGCGGATTTCATTGCCTTCGGTCCTGCACAGCTTGAAAGGGACTATCGGCTTTTTCAGGGAAAAACAAAACAGTTTATTTACATCAGCTCCGCTTCTGCCTATCAGAAGCCGCTGTCCCATTATGAAATCACGGAAAGCACCCCGCTTGCAAATCCCTATTGGGAATATTCCCGCAACAAGATTGCCGGCGAAGACTATCTGATGAACCTTTATCGCAAGGAAGGCTTCCCCATTACCATCGTGCGCCCCAGCCACACTTATTCTGAGCGCAGCATTCCGCTGGGCATCCACGGCAAAAACGGAAGCTTCCAGACAATCAAGCGCATGCTGGAAGGAAAACCTGTCCTCATCCACGGCGACGGCACTTCCCTCTGGACCGCCACCTTTAATACAGACTTTGCCAAAGGCTTTGTGGGACTGATGGGCAATGCCCATGCCATTGGTGAAGCGGTTCAGATCACCAGCGATGAAACCCTGACCTGGAATCAGATTTATCAGATCACCGCCGATGCTCTTGGTGTTCCACTGAAAGCATATCATGTTAGCTCCGATTTTCTGGCCGCTGCCAATGATTTCAATGCCGGTGACGGACTGCTGGGAGACAAGGCCCATTCCGTGGTATTTGACAACAGCAAATTAAAACGGCTGGTGCCCGATTTCGTGGCAACAGTGCGTTTCGATCAGGGTGTCAGACGCTGTATCGACTATATTTTCTCCCATCCGGAATGCCGGAAGGAAGATCCGGAATTCGATGCATGGTGTGATAAGGTGATTGCTGTTCAGGAAGAAGCCCTTCGCAAAATGAAAGAGGCGTTGTGACATCCACAGCCCCCAAACTGAAGACGCCATTTTCCTAATAGGGCATATGCAAAAAAACAGGGCTTCCATACCCCGCCAAACACTGTCATGTAGGGTATGGAAGTCCTATATTTTTGTAGATATCCCTTTATACATTTTATGTTAACCGTTTTTTAAAAATGGGGTATCGAAAGCCCGAAAAATCTCCCTGTGCCCCACAGGTGCAACAGCGGCGCTCCCTGATTGCGCCAGCCGTTCTTACTTTTCTTTTCTGCACAATTTTTCATGCATCACGACCATCAGCACCAGAATCGCCAGCAGATAGACCGGATACAGCGCCGCGCTGATATGATTTGCAATCAGACCAAACAGCGGCGGCATCAGCAGGATTCCCACGTATGCGAATGCCATCTGAACACCAATGATCGCCTGCGAATTATCCGCGCCGAAATGATCCGGAGTGGAATGAATGATGCAGGGATACACAGGTGCACATCCCAGCCCCACCAAAACCAGTCCGATCAGCGAACCTGTGCTTCCAAAGGGCAAAAACATCACCGCGGTACCAAGAGCAATGATTCCCTGCCCCATACGGATCAGCGCAGTATCGCTGAATTTTATGGTTAAAAATCCGTTCAGTGCACGTCCCGCCGTAATGCCGATATAGAACATACTGGCAAAGCTCGCCGCCGTCTTTGTGTCAACGCCACGATGCAGCACCAGATAGCTGCTGGCCCACAGTCCGGCTGTCTGTTCCAGCGCGCAGTAGCAAAAGAAAGTGATCAGAATTTCCTTTGCGCCCGAAATTGCCACAATTTCCCGTAAAGAAAGCGGTTTTTGGCCCCCTGTAGCTTCATTCTCTGTGTCCGCCTGCCCGCCGTTTCCCAAAGCCCGCTTTTTCCAGATCGGGATGCTGAAAATCAGAATCACTGTCAGTACAAGCTGCAGAAGTCCTATGTAACGATATCCCATGTTCCAGCCCTGCCCGCCGGTCAGCGCATAAGCCATAATATAGGGCCCCACAGTGGCTCCCAGCCCCCACATGCAATGCAGCCAGCTCATATGACGGCTGGTATAATGCAGGGCAACATAGTTATTCAGGGACGCATCCACGCTCCCGGCACCCAGCCCATAGGGAATGGCCCACAAACACAGCGTCCAGAAGGAATGACTGAAAGAAAATCCCAAAAGTGCCGCGGCTGTCATACCGACGCTGATAGCCGTCACTTTTCCCGTCCCGAGCTTTCGTGTAACTCTGTCGCTCATCAAACTGGATACAATGGTTCCGAAAGAAATGATCACGGAAATAATTCCCGCATAAGAAACCGGAACTCCAAATTCCTCATACATGACCGGCCATGCGGAGCCAAGTATGGAATCAGGCAGTCCCAGGCTGATAAAGGACAGATAAATAATAGCCAACAATAAATGAAACATCTTGTTTTCCTCCTTGTTCAATGATACTATATCATCGAATCAACACATGAGATAGAACAAAAACTAAATTTTTCTCATTCCATCCGCTGCAAAGTCATCGTTATCCACAATCCGTTGGGAGAGACTCTCCCTTTTTCCACACAAAAACCAAGTTTTTCGCACAATCCCAGAGATTTTTCATTCTCCTTATGCACCACCACACGAATTGCCGGCAGTTCCAGCTCTTCAAAGCCATATTGAAGCACTGCCCGACAGGCCTCCAGCGCATAACCACTTTCTCGCCATGGCTTTGCAATGCAAAACCCCAACTCCGGAAATTCTTCCTTGTCACGCATCTGCAGTCCGGCCCGGCCAATGATTGTCTCCCGCCTGGATCCCGCCTGTTTTTCCTGTACGCCTTCCATGGAAGCATCCGGCACATCCGCAATTTTCTGACCACCGTCTGCCGCGTCTTTCTGACCGCCGTCTTCTGCGGCTTTCCGGCTACCGTCTGCTGCGGCTTTTTGGCTATCGTCTGCTGCGGCTTTTTGGCTACCGTCTGCCGCGTCTTCCTGCAGCACGATCATCCAGATGCCGAACTCATAAAATCCGTACATATGCTTTATATAGGCTTCCATCCATTCCCGCAAAAGCGCACGATCTGTTTCCAGCGGTTCCATATATTTTATCAGCTCTTCATCCCCATACATTTCAAGAAGCGCATCTGCATCATCCAGCGTCATTTCCCTGAGATAAATCCGTTGTGTTTTCAGAATACGCCACGGAAGCCCTGCATGCCGCTGCCACGCCTTTTCCAGATAGTCCTGTGAAATCCAGTCCTGCCAGTTTTCCAGTTCCGCCTCCGGCAGTTCCACGCACCGGGATACCTTTTCCAGGCGATCCTGCCGATTTTTTTCCGTTAAAAGAAAAACAACACATTCTCCTTCTTCCGCCAACCGCTTTGCCTCTCCAGCCTCATCTGTCAGCCAGACATGCGGCGGCACAGCCTCTTTTTTTTCCAGACCGGCATCATCGGTCATGAGAATTTCCACTTTTATTTTCAAATCTTACCATCCCATCTTTACGTGCTCCCAATTTTCGGCTAAAATAAATACCAGACGCTTCCCCTCAGGCATAAGTTTGCGGGAAAGCCTTTCAGCGGGAGTTTTCCTCCCTATCATAATCTATTTTGAAAAAGAAAGGAAGTTATTTTTTATGGCACAGAATCCGATTGTAACAATCACCATGGAAAATGGCGGCATCATCAAGGCTGAGCTGTATCCCGAAATCGCCCCTCAGTCCGTTAACAATTTCATCAGTCTGATCAATAAGAAGTTTTATGATGGTATCATTTTCCACCGCGTCATCAAAGGCTTCATGATCCAGGGCGGCGATCCGGAAGGCACAGGCTGCGGCGGCCCCGGCTACTCCATCAAGGGCGAATTTGCATCCAACGGTTTTAAGAATGACTTAAAGCACACTGCAGGTGTTCTTTCCATGGCACGGACCATGATTCCCGATTCCGCAGGAAGCCAGTTCTTCATCATGCACAAGGACTCTCCCCATCTGGACGGCCAGTATGCTGCTTTCGGTAAAGTAATCGAAGGCATGGATACTGTCAATGCAATCGCAGAGACCAAAACCGACTGGTCCGACAGACCCAGAGAAGAACAGAAGATCAAATCCATGACCGTAGAAACTTTCGGCGTTGACTATCCGGAACCGGAAAAGCTTGCAGAACGCTAAATTTTACAATTGCCATAAAAAGTGTGCGCAATAGCGCACACTCCGCGTTGAGCGCGGTCGCGAAGCGACAATTTCCGGCAATCGTAGATTGCCTGGGCGCTGCGAGTACGCATTGTTGCGCGAACATTTTTGCTCTACAGGAATTTTCGGTGAAAATTCCTGTAGAGCAAAATGAGCGCACTTTACGTGCGCTCAAATATTTGGGCAATATAAACGGATAACCGCTTACTACCAGTAAGGATTCCAATTGCCCAGAACAGCAGAGGCATATTGTTCCATTGTCTGCATACCTTATCTTCTTTTTCATGGACTTTTCTTTTGTTTCCTGCAAATACTCCTGCACCCAGGCATCATCCTGCCAGTTTCCCATGAAACGATAACAGTGATCTGACTCAAAATCCATGGCAGCGCTGATATCCGGAATTTCTACGCCGTCTATGCACTTTGCAAGATAACAGGTCAATCCCAGCCGAAAGCGGTCTGAGCGCGCCCCATCAGAAAAGCTCACCGTATTTTTCCCCGGCAGATAGCATTTTTGCTGAAATCTCGCGATCGCGCGAACTTTTTTGGAATCCATCAGAGCAATTTTTCCATTTGTATGTTCATACAGCTGCCGGGCAAAGCCCGTATAAAAAGTCATGCCATAAGTGAAATAGCTCATCCCCTCCGGGCAGGTTCCGTCCTCATACATTCCTGCAAGGTAATCAGGAAGTGTTTCGCAGACGCGGTTCACAATGGCCTGTTGTTTTTCTTTGTCATCATCCAGCAAAAACAGTGCCATGCTTCCCAGACAGCCTGCACATACTGCCACCCAGTTATTGTAAAAGGATTCCCAGCGCCACTGCCCTTTCGGTTTTTCCATATAGGAATCCAGCAGGCGGTCAAGGATCATTTTCTTTCCTTTTTCCGAAAGAAAGCCTTTCATCAGATGAAGAATATTTTTTGCGGGTCAAACAAGCATTTTGCTGAAGAAGGGCAAGAAAAACCAGATTTCTGTAAATTTTTTCATAAGTAAAAGCCGTGCCTTGCGCTTTCACTTTTATCGTGTTATACTTTGAAACGTTGATCAACAGCCTTCATTGCAGAAATACTTTTTCGGCAATGTCTGTAACAATTAACCGGTCAGTTCGAGACCTTCCTGACCCACCCGCCATCGGCGGAAGAAAAAACAAAACTAAAGGAGAAAACAAAATGAAAAACAGGAAAATTCTGTCCCTCGTCCAGGCGGCAATGATTGCCGCTCTTTATGTTGTGCTCACGCTCATCGCCAATATGTTTGGCCTGGCAAGCGGCAATATCCAGATCCGCTTTTCGGAAGCACTCACCATCCTCCCCTTTTTTACCCCTGCCGCAATTCCCGGCCTTTATATCGGCTGTCTGCTGTCCAACGTTGTAGCCGGATGTGCTCTGCCTGATATTATTTTTGGCCCCCTCGCCACTCTGCTTGGCGCACTGGGAACCTGGGCTCTGGGAAAAGCCGCACGGAAGGCAGCTGTTTCTGCGACTTCCGGCTCTGTAAAAGGAAAGGCAGATGTCGGACACAGCAGGTCTGCGAAGCTTTTCACTGTTTTAAGCCCCCTGCCCCCGATTCTGGCAAACGCTGTCATTATCCCGCCAGTGCTCAAATACGCTTACGGCATCACTCCCATCTGGTTCTCTATCGCAACTGTAACCATCGGCGAGATCATTTCCTGCGGCGTCTTTGGACTCATTCTCCTCTTTTCTCTGGACAAATACAAAGCACAGCTTTTTGGCCGCAATTAAATATATGCCCGTTCCCCGGTCGGCAGAGCCGACCGGTTTTTTATTTGTAAGGCGCACAATACGCCAAACGGCGGCCCACAGGGGGCCGCCGCTCACTCACCAGTACGCGATGAACCGGTTGCCGTTTTCGGCAAACCAGCTTCTGGCATCATTCATTCCTTTTTTATAAACCGTCCCCGTCGCAGGGTCCATAAGCACCACATTCTGCTCATTAAATCCCGTAATCAGCACCGCACTTCCATCCTCCAAAACCGCAAGTACCGGAACCTCCCTGTCGGGATAGTAAAGCACCATATCCAGACTGCAGCCGGTCAGATTCAAAATCTTTCTGCCCTCCAGATTCTGCGTAAGGATGCTCACCACATCCTTTCCGGCCTCCAGCTGATAACCGGTATCCCGCATCAGGCCTTCAAAATTGAGAATTGCATTCAGGCACACTGCCAGCGAACTTTCTCCGTTTTCGGAAGCACTTCCCTTGATCGCCATGATCTGATTGGAAGTATATAATCGATCACGTTTCATCACATAGCTTCCATCGCCTGTCGTAACCGTTCCAGCATTCTCCCAGGCAAGCATCACTGCTGCCGCAGGATCCGAGAAAATATCGAGCACACCTGTCTTGCCGTAAACATAATATCGTTCGGGCGCTGCTTCATACTGAAGCGAAATTTCCCTGCTGCCCTCAAAAAGTACTTCCTTGGGCGTCAGCACCTTGACCTTTTTACTGTCAGCCTGACTTTTCATCACAATCTGCACCACCGTCTGCAAATTCTCCGTCACAGCAGTATTTACATAATTTTTGCTTGCTACAGCTTCGTCACTGTACATAATCTGATCGGAGGAAATTTCTTCAAACCTGCCATCCGCTTTTTTCAGACGATTCAGACTGATCTGATTTTCTTCAATGAAGCATTCTGTCACGTAAATATTTTCCAGATTGTAGGTTTTTAACACTTCGCCTTCAAAATTGCGGATAACAACCGTCTTCATCGGAAATACCGTTTCGCCCAGAATGTCCTCTGTAACATCGCTGCTGTAAGCAATGCCGTAAATGAGATCCTCCCCCATAAATCCCAGCGCTTTGATATAACAGTTTTCCCCCGCTTCGATTTCATAGGCTGTAGCGCTGTTGAGGTCCATAAACATCAGGCTTTTGCTGCGCGCATCACTCTCGCCGTTCTGCCATGCCAGCATGCTGCCGTCATCCGCCACTTTATAACTGTTCTCGCTCAGTCCCAAAGCGACGACATAGCTGCTCTTATCCTCCAGACCGACATGAAAAATACTTCCATCCAGCATCAGATACAAATCGTTTTTACCGTTTACATAAGACAGATTTTCCATATCAGCCTTCAGAATTTCCGCCGATTTCAAATAGGGAATAAACGCCAGCTCTTCCACCACGTTTAAGGAACTGCTGTAATAGCACACCTGCACGCCGCAGCTGCCCTCATGTCTGCCCCTGTTCATATATCCATAAACCAGAAATGTCACATTTCCGGTTTCATCCACCTGCAGAATCTTGAAATCATGATTGCCGTACCAGGTCCGTTCATCATCGCCCTGTTCCCCATCATAAAAGGAAAACAGTCTGGCAAGTCTGGTATCTGCGCTGTTATAGCTGTAAAGGGAACCGCTGTGTGAAAAAGCAAAAACCGTTCCGCCGTCACTCTCCACAATCTCCACATCTTTATCAGCAATTCCCAGACTGATTTTATCATTGTTGAAACTGTCGGAGGACTCCTCAAAAAACTGCTCTGAACTGCGCTCATAGTCCAGCAGATACATTTTATCCCCCGTGTAACGCACACGGTAATATTCCTCAACGATTGCCTCAGCCGTCTTTTCATTTGCCGGATAACTCACAAGGTAACGCAGCACCACGGATGCCGTCTGAGGGGCAATTTCCTTAATCTGAATCTCCGGCTGAGTTTCGCGCTTCACTTCCAGCCCGCCCCATGCTACCTGCTTCGCGCTGCTGTGAATGTTCACCTGCGCCAGCGTATTGTTAATCCCGTCTTCGTTTGGCTCCAGCTTCTTATGAAATTCGTTTTCCACAAACAAATCATAATCAAAAGTAGATTCCGAAAATTCCAGAATGAATGCCAGCTTTTCTTCCAGATTATAATCCGCCTGAATAACCCGCGTATAATAGCGCACCTCTCTGCCGTCATCCAGCGTCAGCACAAAAATCAGGCTATATTCCTTTCCTTCTTCAATCAGGTCTTTTAAGCGAAGGGTCAGCGAAATTTCATCGCTTTCCTTTCCGTCAAAGGTCAGGTCTGTGTTTTCAATCAGCCGGGTGCCGTCAACGCTGCGCACCTCATAAGCAGCACTTTTCACATTCTGTCCATATGTGTGAATTATCGCATCCACCTGCCGGTTTTCTCCCAACATGGTGATATTGTCCCGCAGGCTGCTGCACTCCATGACATCCGTGTAGCCCCGCATCAGATTGATCTGCACATCCGGGCCGGCAATCGAAATGGTCGGCAGACTGGCGGGAGCCATGGGCGCTGTCATATCCGTATTCCCTTTATTCATAAAAAAACTGATCACAATCACGGAAATAATAAAAATGCTCACGAAAGTGATGAGTTTTGCAATTGCTCTTCTCAATCCTGTTCTCCTCTATCCTTTTCAAACAGCTTTTGCAGCGTGGTATGCACATGCAGAGCTTCGGAAAGCGTCTCGCTGGACCGCTCCCCTGTGTCTTTTGATTTTTCACTGCCGCGCCTGACCGCCCGCAGTAAAATGTTTTTCGGAGTATGTTCCATATCAATAAATTCCAGTACCTGGGTATCATAGCCGTGCTCTTCCAGCAGATTGGCCCGCAGCGCATCCGTAAAAAGGGCGGACAGGCGTTCTTTGATCAGCCCATAGCGGAGCGCTCCTTCCAGAGGTTCACAAAAAATCTGCCCGTTCACTTCGTGCTGACAGCAGGGCACAGACAGTATCACCTTTGCATTCCATTTCACCGCTTTGTACAAAGCATAATCCGTGGCCGTATCACAGGCATGGAGGGTCACCACCATATCGGCCTGATCCGTACCGGTATAATCCGCAATGTCTCCATGTAAAAATTCCAGCCCTTCGTAGCCGTATTTTTCTGCAAGACCATTACAGTTCTCAATCACATCTTTTTTCAGATCCAGACCTGTCACCCGAAGGTCCAGACCTTTCAGTTCATGTAAATAATAATACATGGCAAACGTCAGATAAGACTTTCCACACCCGAAGTCAATGATATGCACCGTCCTGTCCTTAGGAAGTATGGGCAGAATGTCGGCAATAAATTCCAGAAAACGGTTGATCTGTTTAAACTTGTCATAGCGGCTGTTCACAATTTTCCCTTCCGCAGTCTGCACACCCAGATCCACCAGAAAAGGCACTGCCCTGCCTTCTTCCAGAATATATTTTTTCGCCCGGTTATGAGATAAATCCATTTTTTTGTCCTGACCGGCCGCATTTTTCTTCTTCTTCACGGTAACCTTTCCCTTTTTGCTCACCAGCACGGTGGCATGAAAGCTTTTTGTCTCCACCTGCATCTGCCCGAAGTTTTCCAGTACATCTTCTGCCAGCACCTCTATAGCTTCCTGGGCCGCCATATTTTCATGAAAAATCTGTTTTCCCACATAGCTGCTGATCTGAAATACCAGCTCATCCTTCATCAAAACCGGACGGACTTTCCGCTTCTGCGCGCGCTTAAGCCTGCCCTGATTATCTTCTGATTCCTCTTTTTTCTTCGCACCGCTGATCATGATCTGATAGAGATCTCTGTTCAGACTTTCTGCCAGCAGCTGTCTGATCTCGTCCATTTATTTTCCTCACGCTTTCAAAAACCGGAAGAAGGCGTCCTTCTTCCGGTTCTATTCTATAGCTTTTGTATTCGTTGTACAACTAAAATTTTCGCAAACCGCTTCCCTTTGCCTGTCTGCGCTTGTAAATCTCATTATACAGAAGAATCTGTATCAGCTCCGTAATATGAGGAAGAAGTTCCTTTGAAATCGGTCTTTTCTCCTGCTCTTCTTCTCTGGTGATGACCGCCATCATATCCTGAGCCATTTTATAAAGGGTCATCCGGTCCGGGTATTCGTCATAAATGACGCTCCCGTCATAATCAAAACGATCCAGAATCCGGCCGACCTTCTGCTGATATCTGCGCGCTTCCTTCGGATACATTTCCTGCAGATATTCCAGATCCCGCATCACCGTATCCTCTTCCTCATAAAAAAGCGGCATCGGATAGGTCATGTAAAACGGAAGTATTTTGGGATAATGATTCATATGCTGTCCTTTTGCATGAATCACTGTTTAAACACCAAACAGCTGCTGCATTTTTACTTTATATTATGCAGAATCTCTCTGGAAAGTTTACCCGCTTCTTTCGCATCTTCCGCATCTGCTTCTGCATTGGAATAGCGCGCTTTTTCATATAACTGCGTAAGCTTCTTCCATTCCGCCGCATCCCCGGACAGCTCTCTGGCCGTCTTTCCGGTGGTCCTGTTCCCTGCATCCTCCTGCGCAGCAGTGTTCAGGCGCATCAGACCCTGGTAGCTTAAACCCGCACGCTGCCGCAGGCTTTCCTGCACTGTCTTTTTGAAAAATCTGCGGATCTTCTGGGCCGGCGTTCCGCCCAGCACAGGCAGCTTCACATTCCGGTTTTTCTTTTCCCGCCTCAGAGGTTCCTCTTCTTCCAGAAATCCCTCTTCCCGGATTTCCTTACGCTTTCGTTCTCTTCCGTAAAACTCCCGGATTAAAAATTTCGTCACCCAGTAAATCAGAAAGATAGTTCCCGCCACAAGGGCCGCCAGCATTACCACGATCAGAACTTTTTCCAAAACCTCCCACAGCCAGAAGGTTTCCGTCCCTTCTGCCAGGCCGCTTAAATCCATCTCACCGCCGGCCCCCTGCTGCTGCGCCGTGACCTGCTCATCACTGTCTTTCGGAAGTCTGACCAGAATCCATGCTATCACATACAAAATTGCTCTGCCGACTTTCCGCGCAATTGCAGTCAGCATTCCAATCAGGCTGGTTTGAGAACAGGCAATGAGAAGCAGCACTGTCCCTGCGCTGAAAAGTCCCACCACCAGCATCCCTGAATGAAAAATATTCTTTTCCGGCAGACTGCCTGCGGTTTTCCGGCTCATTTCCACGTAATGTAAATAATTTTCCAGATAGGAAAGCACCAGATGCCCCAGCATCCATACAAAGGAAATCCACACAATCCTGGAAACGCCTGCATTGTCTCCCACATAGCTGCAGATCAGAACCATCACCACAGCGATCACACCTGCAAAAGACATGGGCAATTGTCCTTCCCCGTCTTCACTGCTGCTGAGTCTTATTTTTATGGAAATGACAGCGTAAAAAATACCGCCGATGATATAAATTGCTTTCCAGATAAACGCTGCCGGAAAAAAGTCAGCCAACCAGACGATCAGTACAATTCCCAGCGGATGCACCGCCAGAAACAGGATGAGCTGTCTGGCATATTTTCTGCTGAAATAGTAAAGAAACGGCAAAACAGCAAGCATACACAGCTGAATCCCCAGAATCAGTTCATACTGCACATTTCCCCGCATCATAAGCGCCTCATATTCCCGCCGCACATATCCGTCAGATATTTCGTCCACACCGGCCAGCATTGCCGATTCCAGACAGATCACCACCAGAAAATTCAGCACTATTTTGATCAAATCCACAAGCGTGTTCAGGCGTTGTTCCATATCCGACTCTCCTTCTCAAACGATTCTTAAGTTTCTTTTCCTGCAATCAGCACCGTGTAAGGTTCCAGCTGCGCCATAATTTTCGGCTCCAGTCTCGGAATCACCGGGCAGATCCAGAGAAAATCCATCTTCTTTTCCAGGCATTCACAGAGCATGCGCTGAAAGTCCTCCTGACCGTCTGCAGAAAAGAACACGGTATACACCTCGCTGTTTCCTTCCTTTCCGTTCACCACATCCCGCAGCGCCTGTACGAAAGCCGGAATCTTTCCATCCAGATCGATTCGGGCAAGTCCCCGGTTGATGCTTTCCATATGCCCCACACCGCTGGCTGCCTCCAGGCATACCAGGTCACCGCTTAAAATATCCGGGCCGTTGGTGTACAGAGCGGTCCGAATTCCCTGTCCCAGAAACTGCTGGGCGGCACCAACCGCCATTTGGATGGAAATTTCCAAAAGTTCCACCTGGCGCATCAGTGCACCGTCCTCCAGATTTATAAACAGACGAACCGCCTGCAGGGCTGTATAACTTTTCTGATTGACTTTCAGCTCATCGGTCCGGGCCGTTGCCTTCCAGTTGATATCCCGCATGCTGTCCCGATAGGAATATTCCCGAATTCCCCGGTATTCAAAAGGATCTTCCTGCAGATGTCTGCGGCATAACACCTCACCGGTCATGCGCTGCAGAGCCTGCAGAAATTCCTGCCCGTCATATGGTTTGGGATACACATAAAGCCTGGCATCACTTTCCATGCTTTTGGGCATTTCATTAGACAAAAAAAGATTTCCCGCCACCAGATCCAGCCCATTGATTTCGTAATATCCTCTTTTTTTGCATAAAAAGGGAAGGGTTCTCACATGCCGCATATAAGGCTTGATCGAAAGCACATCATTGCGATAATATTGATCCGTTATGCTGCTGCCCTTGTCCATATTTTCAAACTGCAGCTGTCGGGAAACCTGAAATTTTACCTTTAAAGCGGGAAGCGGCAGAAATTTTTCATTTTCCACCCGTTCCAGAAGGGCACACATGTCCCCCTCCACCGCGCTCTCTTCCGAAAATTCCAGCGATACGAACAGATCCTTATCCCAGTACCGCCGGTATAATTCTTCCTGCACCTTATATAAAATCAGTGCCCCTAGAATGATCCATACCAGTATCATAATGAGAAATCCTCTGTGGGCACGGCAACGCTGTTTAAAATTTCTTCTATCAGCTTCACCGCATCCCTGTAACGGTTCTGCCCGTAAGAAAGCACCAGTCTGTGAGCCAGCACAGGAGCTGCCACCGCCTTCACGTCATCCGGCACCACATAATTTCTTCCTTCGAGATAAGCCCAGGCTCTCGCTGCCCGCATCAGTGCAAGCGTTCCTCTGGGGCTGACTCCCATCACGGTCTTTGCGCTGCTTCTGGTCGCCGCCACAAGATCCACCATATATTCTTCCAGCGCAGGATGCACATACACCTGCGCCGCCTGGTTTTTCATTTCCAGAATTTCTTCCCCGCTCACCACGGCCTCAAGCTTTGTCATGGGATCGCCGCTTCTGTAAGTCTCCAGAATCTGCACTTCTTCTTCCTTCGTGGGCAGACCCATGGACAGCTTCATCAGGAAACGGTCCAGCTGCGCCTCCGGCAATGGAAAGGTTCCGGCTGTCTCCACCGGGTTCTCCGTTGCCACAACGAAAAAAGGAAGCTCCAGAGAAAGCGTATCGCCATCGATGGTCACCTGGCGTTCTTCCATACATTCCAGCAGTCCTGCCTGGGTTCTGGGCGTCGCACGGTTAATTTCATCCGCCAGCAGAATGTTGGTGAACACCGGCCCCTTCTTCAGTTCAAACTCATTGGTCTGCCGATTATAAATATGTAACCCCGTAATATCTGCCGGCAGCATGTCCGGCGTGAACTGAATTCGCCCAAATTCCAGCCCCATGCTGGCAGAAAGCGCCTTCGCCAGCCTGGTCTTACCGGTGCCGGGCACGTCCTCCAAAAGCACATGCCCATCCGCCAAAAGGGCTGTCAGCATCAGCTTTGTCACATGCTCCTTGCCGATGATTACCTTTTTGGTATTGTCAAGAATTGCCGCAATTTTTTCACCCATAAGTCGTTAACTCCTTAAATCTTAATCTGAACCCATTTTCCCAACTTAAACCGGATAGAACCGAAGATGAATCTGGAAAGCTGGTCCGCCACAACACCCATCCAGATACCGATGATGCCCCACTGGAAAACATATCCGCAGATCCAGGAAACGCCGGTACGGATCACAGTCACGCTGACAGTGGAAGCCATCGCCGTGTACAGCGTATCTCCTGCGCCCCGCAGACAGCCCATAAAAATCACCTGGGAAATCTGCAGTACCACGACGAAAATGATCACGCGCATGATCCCCACACCGATGTCAACAATCTGCGGTTCCTCAAAGAACACGCTGTACAGCGGTCGTGCGCCGAAGAAATATAACACTGCCAGAACCGCGGAAATACACACGCCGACTTTCTGACAGGTCGCCCCATATTTTTTTGCAAGCTCCGGATCGTTCTGTCCCATACTTCTGCCCAGCAGCGCCACCGCAGCCGCCTGCAGGCCATCCCCAAAGGAAAAGGAAAGTCCCATGATGTTCATGGCCACCTGATGGGCTGCCATCGCATCATTGCCCTGATTCGCCGCCATTACGGCCGTTGCCATGAAACCGATTCGCATCAGAATCTGCTCAAAGAAAATGCTGTATCCGATCTTCAAAAGCTGCTTCATTGCCAACGCCTTCGGGAGGATCTTATTCTGCCAGATCAGGGGAAGGCTGATGAAATTATCCTTTTTACAGATGGAGACAATGCTCATCACACAGCCCACCACCGTGCCCAGCACTGTTGCCAGCGCCGCGCCGTGAATGCCCAGAGCCGGAAATCCGAAATTGCCGCCGATCAGCAGATAGTTAAACACGATATTGATGATATTGGATGTCATATTGGTGCGCATGGTAATCTTGGTATTTCCCGCACCGCGCTGCGCCGCATTGATCACCATCTGAATACAGTTAAAAATCATGCCGCCCATAATGATCTGAAAATACGCTACCGCCCCGTCATGGGTCTCCGCCGTGGAACCGCACAAGCTGATGATCGGGCCTGCCAGCACCACCATCAGTATACTGATGATCACCGCCATCACCACAACAAATGCAATGCTGGTGACCGCCAGGGTATTGGCCTCTTCCCGCTTATTCTGCCCTCTTCTTCTGGCAACCAGCGCGGAAATCGCCACATTTGTCGCAAAAAATAAAGACAATCCGATGAACTTTGGCTGTGTCGTCAAACCCACAGCTGCCACCGCATATGCGCCCAGCCCACTCACCATGTAGGAGTCCACCAGGCCTGCAAAGGCCGAGAAAAAAGATTCCAGCATGGCCGGCCAGGCCATGGAAAGGCTGTCTTTTAGTATCTCTTTGTTACTTTTCATTTGTGTCATCTCTCCCCAACTAATCTTTCTACTCTATTCTAAAACTTTATCTGTGTATACACAAGCCGATTTTTATGTATAGAATGTGAACAGTACCCAGTAACCCCAGACAAAAACCGCCGCGGAACCGGATTTCCCGAATTCCGCGGCGGCCTTTTTATTCTTCTTATTTCAATGTCTCAATTCGCGCAATTGCTCTTTGCAGAGCGATTTCTGCTCTTGCGATATCCGTATCTTCCTTATGCTCACGAATGCGTTCCTCTGCTCTTTCTCTTGCAGCCTCCGCTCTCGCAATATCGATTTCGCCGGGCCACTCTGCCGCCTCTGCCAGAAATGTGATGCCGTCAGGCATGATCTGGGCAAAACCGGTATGCAGCGCAGCGGTCTTTTTGCCGTCTTCCTGTGTCAGGGTCAGCACGCCGGGTTTTAAGATAACCGTCATCGGGATATGAGCGGGATAAACACCGATCTCACCTTCAGATGTGTTAAACTCTGCCATCAGCGCTTCTCCTTCATAGAAGTCCCGTTCCGGTGTCATAATCTTGATAGAAAAGCTTTTTTCTGCCATATGCTTCTCTCCTTATTTTTTCACCCTTGCCAGAACGTCATCGATGCTTCCTGCATTCAGGAAATAGCTTTCCGGAATGGAATCATGCAGACCTTCCAGAATTTCGGAGAAGCCGCGGATTGTCTCATTGATCGGAACATAGGTACCGGGAAGTCCGGTAAACTGTTCTGCCACGTGGAAAGGCTGAGATAAGAATCTCTGTACCTTTCTGGCTCTGGAAACCACCAGCTTATCCTCTTCGGAAAGTTCGTCCATACCAAGAATTGCAATGATATCCTGCAGTTCTTTATAGCGCTGCAGAATTTCCTGTACGCCGCGGGCTACTCTGTAATGCTCATCCCCCACGATTCTGGGATCCAGAATGCGGGAGGTTGACTCCAGCGGATCCACCGCAGGATAAATACCCAGCTCTACGATAGAACGGGACAATACGGTGGTTGCATCCAGATGGGCGAATGTGGTAGCCGGAGCAGGGTCAGTCAGGTCGTCCGCAGGCACGTAAACAGCCTGTACGGATGTGATGGAACCGTTCTTTGTGGAAGTGATACGCTCCTGCAGAGCGCCCATTTCCGTCTGCAGTGTGGGCTGATAACCTACTGCGGAAGGCATACGTCCCAGAAGTGCGGACACCTCGGAGCCTGCCTGTGTGAAACGGAAAATATTATCAATGAAAAGAAGTACGTCCTTACCGCCCTTATCACGGAAATATTCCGCCATGGTAAGTCCTGTCAGACCTACTCTCATTCTTGCCCCGGGGGGCTCGTTCATCTGACCGAACACCATGGTGGTCTTGTCAATAACGCCTGATTCCGTCATTTCATGGTACAGATCGTTTCCTTCTCTGGTACGCTCGCCTACACCTGTGAATACGGAATAGCCGCCGTGCTCGGTTGCGATGTTGCGGATCAACTCCTGAATCAGAACGGTCTTTCCTACACCTGCACCGCCGAACAGACCGATCTTACCACCCTTCTGGTAAGGGCAGAGAAGGTCAACGACCTTGATACCGGTCTCCAGCATTTCTGCCTGGGTGGACTGTTCTTCAAACTTGGGAGCCGGTCTGTGAATCGGCTCATAGCTGACACCTTCCGGCGCCGGCTTATTATCAATGGGCTGGCCCAGTACGTTGAACATACGGCCCAGCGTATTCTCTCCTACGGGAACGGAAATCGGTGCGCCGGTTGCAACAGCCTCCATGCCTCTTACCAGTCCGTCCGTGGAGCCCATGGCGATACATCTTACTGTATCATCACCCAGATGCTGAGAAACTTCGATATAAAGTTCCCCACCGTCTTTCGTTGCCACGCGGATCGCTTCGTTGATCTGAGGAAGATTTCCTTCCGGGAAACGAACGTCCAGGACAGCACCGATGATCTGTGTGACCTTACCAATTCTCTCTACTGCCATAACTGTCTCCTTTTAATCACTGCTGCGAGCAGCCGCAAACAGTAACTGTGTTATTAAGAGATCGCGGATGCTCCGGCAATGATCTCTGTCAATTCCTGTGTGATGGATCCCTGACGAGCTCTGTTATACAACAGGGTCAGGTCTTCGATCATCTCTTCCGCATTGCTGGTTGCGGAATCCATCGCCTGCATTCTGGCACCGTTTTCACTGGCCGATGCTTCCAGCAGGCCGCCGTAGATCAGGCTTGTTATATAGTTTGGAATCAGCATATCCAGAATGCTTTCTTCCTCTGCTTCAAAATTCATGGGAGCTTCCAGCTGTCTTTCTCCCTCTTCCCGCTCAACGGGAAGCAATTTCATGAGGCGCGGTTCATGCATAACCGTATTCTTAAAGCTTGTGTAAGCGATCCAGATTTCACCGATTTCGCCTTTTGCAAAAGAGCTTAACACCACACGTCCAAGGGCCGCCGCATCCGCGTAGGTAGGTTCCTCCACGATCTGTGAGCTGTCCATTTTGATGTTGTATCCTGCTCTTGCCAGCGCGTCTTTTCCCTTTTTGCCCACCGCATAAATATCCAGATCCTCGTTTGCCAGCTCTCCTCTGGTAATGAGTTTCACCACATTGGAGTTATAGCCGCCTGCAAGGCCTCTGTTAGAGGTCAGGACGATGACTGCCTTTTTGGGGCTGTCTCCTCCCTGCAGGTAGGGATGCTGAACGGTATCACAGCGTTCCAGAATGGACTGAACCGTATCATACATACAGTTGGAATAAGGACGGGTCTGCTCAGCCTTCACTTTCGCTTTCTGAAGCTTAACGGTAGAAACCAGCTTCATCGCCTTGGTGATCTGACCGGTGCTCTGAATACTGCTTTTGCGCCTCTTGATATCTCTCATAGAAGCCATGCTGTATTACCACCCTTTCTGTTGGAAAACTTCTCTCTGCCGCGCATTTGTCCCCGCGGACCATACTGCCGGCATAAAACGAAACTAACGGAAGTTTGCCTTGAATTCTTCCACTGCCTTGCGCAGCTCTATTTCTGTTTCCTCGGAAATCACCTTTTCGTTCCGGATTGCACCGGGAACTTCAGGATATTTGGTATCCAGGAATTCGAAGAATTCTGTTTCGAAACGGGTAATTTTATCAACATCAACATCCAGCAGATATTTGTTGGTTGCCACGAAAATGATGATAACCTGATATTCTACCGGCATGGGTTTGTACTGAGGCTGCTTTAAAACTTCCTTAATGCGTTCGCCCTGTGCAAGCTTTTCTTTGGTGTCTGCGTCCAGTTCGGAACCAAACTGGGAGAAAGCTGCCAGTTCGCGGTACTGCGCCAGCTCCACACGGATGGGAGCCGCAATTTTCTTCATCGCCTTAATCTGAGCCGCACCGC
The DNA here is from genome assembly GCA_017482485.1 of Lachnospiraceae bacterium. Classification (GTDB taxonomy): domain Bacteria; phylum Bacillota; class Clostridia; order Lachnospirales; family Lachnospiraceae; genus Gallintestinimicrobium. Next base: position 25,604 of record JAFUMV010000020.1, on the reverse strand, counting down.
CTACGCGGGATACGGACAGACCTGCGTTAACCGCGGGACGGAAACCTGCGTTGAACATTTCTGTTTCCAGATAAATCTGGCCATCAGTGATGGAAATAACGTTTGTCGGAATGTAAGCGGATACGTCGCCTGCCTGCGTTTCAATGATAGGCAGTGCCGTCAGAGAACCGCCGCCGTATTCTTCACTCATTCTTGCTGCACGCTCCAGCAGTCTGGAATGCAGATAGAAAACGTCACCGGGATATGCTTCGCGGCCCGGAGGTCTCTTTAACAGCAGGGAAAGTGTACGGTATGCAGTTGCATGCTTACTTAAGTCATCGTATACAACCAGTACATCTTCGCCGTTCTCCATCCACTCTTCACCGATTGCGCAGCCGGAATAGGGCGCAATGTACTGCAGCGGAGCCAGCTCACTGGCGGTAGCGGCAACAACAGTGGTGTAGCTCATCGCACCGAACTCTTCCAGCGTCTTTACGATGGAAGCAACTGTGGATGCCTTCTGGCCAATGGCAACGTAAATACATTTCACATTCTGGCCCTTCTGGTTGATAATCGTATCAATTGCGATGGCTGTTTTACCGGTCTGTCTGTCGCCGATAATCAGCTCACGCTGACCTCTTCCGATGGGTACCATGGAGTCAATCGCCTTGATACCGGTCTGCAGAGGAGTATCTACTGATTTACGTGTGATAACACCGCTTGCCACACGTTCGATTTTACGGAATTTATCGGTCTGGACAGGTCCTTTGCCATCGATGGGCTGACCCAGCGCATTGACAACACGGCCCAGCATTGCATTGCCGACCGGAACTTCAACCACGCGCCCTGTCGTCTTAACCTGGTCGCCTTCGTTGATATTGCCGGAACCTAACAGTACCGCACCAACATTGTCTTCTTCCAGGTTTAACACCATGCCGTATACATCATTGGGAAATGCCAGCAGTTCACCCTGCATCGCATTTTCCAGACCATGGATTCTGGCAATGCCGTCCGCCACCTGAATAACGGTACCCACATCAGATACTTCCAGCTTGGAGGCATAACGCGCAATCTGTTCCTTTATGACCGAACTGATTTCTTCAGGTCTTAAATTCATGGATTTGTTTCCTTTCTGTAACTGTGCCATCCTGTCACAGCTACGCCCTTTTTCATTACAGCTGAACTTTCATCAGCCTGTTTTTCATATCATTCAGCTTGTTCTGAATGCTGGAGTCCACAACTCTGTCACCGATCTGAATTTTCAATCCTCCGATCAGAGCAGGATCTGTCTCGTAATGCATCTGCATGGACACATAGTCTGTGGTTTCAAGCAGCCTGTCCGCAATTTTCTTTTTCTGCTCTTTGGAAAGTTCAACGGCACTGGTCACATGGGCAACACCGATTTTATCATGCTCCAGACGTCGGTCTGTAAAATATTCCCGAATCGCCTTAAAATCACGGAATCTTCCCTTTTCCAGCAGAATATGGAAAAAGCCTGTCAGTTCGCTGCAGATCTTCCCTTCGAAAACCTTATCAAATACTTCCAGCTTCTCTGCTTCATCCAACTGGGGGTGAGCAAGGAGTGCCGAGTACTGCGGATTCTCGTCCAGAATGGCTGCCACCGCTTCCAGTTCCTCAGAAAACTGCTCCAGCCTGCCCGTTTCTTCGGCAAGGCTAAACAGCGCTTCTCCATAGACCTGCGAAACTAACTTAGCCATGTGCTTTCTCCTATTTCTTTTAATGTCTCATCAATGAGCGCATTCTGCTTCTTTTCATCAATGGAAGCTGTAACGATTTTGCCGGCCATGGCAGCAGCGATAGCAACCATTTCCTGCTTCACTTCGTCAGCAACTTTCTTCTTTTCAAGCTCTGCTTCCACATTCGCTCTCGCGATAATTCTCGCCGCCTCTTCCTTGGCTTCCGCAATAATGCGGTTCTCGTTGGCGAGCGCTTTCCTTCTTGCAGCATTTAAAATTTCATCTGCCTCTTTTTCCACATTGGAAAGCTTTGCTTCATATTCTTCCTTTAACTTGGAAGCTTCCTCTTCCTTGGTCTTCGCGTTTTCCAGCTCGCCCGCAATCTTTTCCTGTCTGTTCTGCAAAAATTTTCTCGCAGGATTGAACAGGAAATAGGACAGCGCTAAAAACAGCACGAAAACAGCTATAATCGTAAGCGTGGTGTCTGCCAGCAGCTGGAAGTCCAGATCAAACAGTCTGGGTGCCATCTGCTCTGTCAGCAACACTATGCCAGGTGTACGCAAGATTTATGCCCCCTTCCTTTCTTTAATAGTGGGGATGTGCGGTGTTGTGCCGCCTCATCCTGTGAGGCTTCTCTTACGGCAGTAAGGGCTTAACGAACAGCAGAAGCATTGCGATCAGCAGACCGTACAGACCTGTGGTCTCGGCAACTGCCTGGCCCAGAAGCATGGTAGATGTAATGTCGGACTTTGCACCGGGGTTACGGCCTACTGCTGCTGCAGCATGACCAGCTGCGATACCCTGACCTACACCAGGTCCGATACCTGCGATAAGAGCCAGACCTGCACCAATTGCAGAACAACCTAAGATAAAGTTTTCATTAAATTCCATGATAAATCCTCCGTTTTGCCGCTCTTTGCGGCGTATTTTTTATTGATTTGGTTACTCGTCTCCGATCGCGTCGGATATATATGTCATCGTCAGCATACAGAACACGTAGGTCTGAATCGCTCCCGAAAACAGATCGAAATAAATGTGCAGAACTGCCGGCCATCCGATTGCGATAAACCGAAGCAATCCATATACCAGCGCCATCATAACAACACCGGAAAGAACGTTTGCGAACAAACGCAGGGAAAGTGAAATCGGTACAGCAATATTTCCGATCATGTTAATCGGTGCCCAGATCGGCCATGGATCACACAGTTCCTGCAATACCCCTTTTACTTTCTTGTGTTTGAACTTATTAAAATGGATCAATGTAAATGTCATCAATCCAAGCGGCAATGTTACACCATAATCCGCTGTCGGCGGACGCAGTCCCAGCAAACCGGAAAAATTACATATCAGAATGAAAATAAAGACAGTTCCGATATAGTTTGCAAATTTCGCTGCATTCTTGCCCATAACAGTCTTGATCATGTTGTCCAGCATTTCCACAACCAGTTCCACTACATTCTGGAATGCTCCGGGCACTTCTGTCGCTTTTTTCATTGCGATGTTTGCCGCAATGGCAAAACCGATGATAACCATCAGGACAATGAGAAGACAGATATGCGTCGTCGTAATCCACACGGTATGTCCAAAAAACTGATAAGGAAACACACCATGAACCATGAAGTCGATGTCTACGGAACTACTCAGAAGGATTCCCCTTGTCATAGCTTCACCTCCTCTTCATTATTAATTTATGAATGGTCGGCTGCATGAAGGCTGCCGCTTTCATTCCCATAAGGCCTAAAAAAGCTGTGAGCGGATCAGCCCAACCGCTTATCATAAGGACGCCGAATACAAGTATGAAAACTCCATATCTCATCCAGCTTCTTCCCGTCAGGTATTTTTGAGCACCGTCTCCCAGATCAAGCGCGGTATCCAGCACCTTCCACATGTGCCAGACCCCGGCCATCGCCAGAATACAGCCGATCAGAACGCCGAGCGCACAATTGGCCTTATCCTCCACAAACCATACCGTCACCAGTTCGCTTAAGATCCCCCAGATGACGATACCGATCCACATCTCTTTCACCGTAGAATCCAATTCTTTGAAAAAATGCTTCATCATCAGTCTTTTCTTTCCTTCCTGCCGTAAATCTTCCTGGCCAGCCGGTAAACATTGCTGAAACCTGCCAGGGCCCCGATAAAAAACAATACCACCGCAAAAAAGGAAGTCTTAAGCTTTAAATCCAGCCAGTATCCAACCACAAACATCATTGCAATCGGCACCAGCATCGTGATACCGAACTGGGATACGAGGGCAAGACTCTGAAAAACAGTTCTGTTATAAGGATGTTTTGCCATTTGGACCTCTTCTTTTCCGATCGCTCAAAAGAAGAGCAATCTTCCCAAAATACCTATTACTGATTATACCGATTTTTTGCATGGCTGTCCACTGGTTTTCTTTGCAAGATTCTGACTTTCAGAAAACCCGCGCTGCCCTGTACCGCTGATGCGAACACAAGGTATTTTCATGCCTTCGGCGCGTAAAACCCACAGAAAACAGCCAAAAATGTGCAAAATTTGCATTTTGGTGCTTTCTCAGCCACGGGCAGGCTCCAGTTCCTCCACGGGCAGCTCCAGTTCCTCCACGGGCAGCTCCAGTTCCTCCATGGACAGCTCCAGTTCTTCCACGGGCAGCGCTGATTCTTCCACGGGCAGCACTGATTCTTCCATAGGCAGCGCGGTGGGCAAATCTGAAAAAATTTGTTCGCCATGCCCATAAAATTTTTCCACAATGGGCGCAGAAGAACAAAGTGCAGCTCCATGCCCAATATCCGGGGACTTTCTGGGCGTAAGCCATTCGTTTTTTACCTGCACCCATTTTAGGGTGATTTCCGCCAAATTTCTCGCCAGTTTTGGGCGTGGAGAGCAGCTTATTACATATACGCCCGCACAGCCCGCAAATGACCAATAAACTGCCCGCCGACAACCTATAACATGCCCGCGCTGCCCGCAAACGACCTATAACATGCTTCAAAAACTGTCTTTGCAAAACTTTCTGTCGGCATTGACACAAGCTTACTGTGCATAGTAAAATCTGTGTAAACAACATGTATGTGATTGCATACAACAGCAATATTCCTATATATGTTGTAATCAAAATCACAAATACATACAAAGGAGCCGCCATGGAAAATCTGACAAAGAACCTTTCGGAACTGAAGCTTTACCGCAAACGACTGATCCCGGAAGAATGTATTGCGCTTCCCGATGACCGCATTCTGCGCTGCGATGAGGATGTGCTTGTCACGTCCTGGAAAACAATCCGCCCAAAGAAGAACATGGATCATGGTTTCTCCTGTTTTTACTTAAAGGAAGGGTATAAAATCAGCAAGTTTTATCAGGCTGACGGTACGCTTCTTTATTATTACTGTGATATTATTTCCCCGTATTTTGAAAAAAATACCAACGAACTGATTGTGACGGATCTTCTTGTGGATGTGATCATTTATCCGGACGGATTTGTGAAGGTTGTGGATGTGGACGAGCTGGTGACTGCACAGGACGATGGGAAGCTTTCGCTGCCGGAATTGAAGCAGGCGCTGATGACGCTGGACAACCTGCTGAATAAGATCTATTTGGGCAAACTGCCGGAACTTCTTGCACCGATTGAGGAATTTGAGAAAACAGTATAAAGCACTGCCCGGCGCCGCATAAAAATAAAAGCACTGTCTGGTGAGCAAGCTTCCCATTCAATGCTTTTGTTTTTATATTTGCCCGGCTTGTCGCTAATAAAAGATATGCCCGCCGATCTGGATTCCGGTCAGGCCGGGGATAGGGGTGCGGAAGTATACGCACTGGCCTACGTTAGTGTAGCCTGACATTGCTTCATCGGCGGCTTTATAGCAGGCGGCAGTTGCGCGGTTTTCCGCAAGCGCAAGCGCCAGATGTCCGTCCAGCACCGGTGCGAACTGTTTGTACTGATAAATAACACCGGAAACGGTGTTGGGGTAGACGGAGCTCAGCACACGGTTGATTACCACTGCCCCCACCGCCACCTGGCCTTCATAGGGCTGGTTTCCGGCTTCACAGTAGATCAGGTTTGCGAGCAGATAACGGTCTTCTTCCGAAAAAGTCACTTCCGAAATATTGCGCCATTTGGAGTTCTTGGCCAGCCTGGATTTTGCGATTTCTTCTTCCAGCTGTTTTTGCAGGGCGGTAATATTTTCTTCCTGTGCTGAAATCTGTGCGCTCAGCTGGTCCGCCTGTGCCTCCGCTGCCGCAATCTGGCTGGAGTATCCGGCAATGCCGCTCTGGGTATTGGCAACACTGGTGCTGATTTTATTTTTTTCTTCCTGCACCTGCGCCTGTAATTCATCCAGCGCAGCTTTCTCTTCCGTCAGCTTTGCTTCCAGTTCTTCAATGGCTTCGCGCTGGGCCTTGTATTTCAGAAACATTTTTCGATCATAGTCATGCAGTTTTTCGATATAAACGCTCTGATTGAGAAGCTCGGCAAAGCCTCCCGTATCCTCCAGCAAATCAAACCAGGTCTCATTGCGTTCCGCGTACAAATAGCGCAGCCGCTGTTTCATCGCTGCATACTGCTCTTTTTCCGTTTCCTTTGCCAGTTCCAGTTTTTCCTGTGTCTGACGGATTTCTTCATTTTTATCGATAATATTGCTTTCGATTTCTTCCAGATTCTCACTGATTTCCGTCAGGTCTTGCGTCAGACTGTTGAGCTGTCCCTGCAGAGAATCTTTGGCATTGTTCAGGCCGCTGATGTTTTCCTCTGTCGCCTTTTTGGCGTCCTCGGTGGCTTTCTTGTCCTCTTTGGCCTGATTCAGTTGTTCCCTGATCGAGTCAATTTTGCTGGCCCTGACGGTCATTTCCTGCATCCCGGCAAACAATATACACGCCAGAATACAAAGGGCAAGTCTTCGCCTCATTTTCATCCTTCGTCCTGTCACGATGTCATTCCTTCCTACAATTCCATTTTTACAACACGGCCGCTCCTGGAATAAGGGCGATATGTTACTCCGGCAGCCCGAAACATCCGCTTGGAAGCGCGAAATGACGGCGCATCCGCATATTTGTCGCAATCATAAATCACTTCTTTTATCCCGCTCTGAATAATCGCCTTTGCACATTCGTTGCAGGGAAACAGGGTAACATACAGCTTGGCGTCTGCCAGACTTCCGCCCCTGTAGTTCAAAATCGCATTCAGTTCACTGTGAGCCACATAGAGATACTTGGTATCCATTGGATCTCCCTCTCTCTCCCAGGGAAACTCATCATCAGAGCAACCGATAGGAAGTCCGTTATAACCAATGGAAAGAATCTTGTTGTCCCGGCTGACAATGCAGGCTCCCACCTGCGTGTTGGGATCCTTGGAGCGCAGCCCGGCCAGCATTGCGACTCCCATGAAATACTCGTCCCATGAAATATAATCTTCTCTTTTCATGCCGCCTCCCCGCAATTGGAATTTTCCGTCAGACAATACTGTCGGCTTTTCTGACAATAAACACGCTTATTTCGTTCCGAAAATACGATCTCCGGCATCTCCCAGGCCAGGAACAATATAACCGTGGTCATTTAAATGATCATCCAGCGCACCGATAAAAATATCCACATCCGGATGCGCTTCCTGCATGGCCTTTACCCCTTCCGGTGCTGCAATAATACACATGAAATGAATTTTCTTGCAGCCTTTTTCCTTCAGCATCTGAATGGCAGCCACGCTCGATCCGCCTGTGGCCAGCATGGGGTCCACCACAAAAACTTCTCTTTCCGCACAGTCAGCCGGAAGCTTGCAGTAATATTCCACAGGCTTTAAGGTTTCGGGATCACGATATAAACCGATATGACCGACTTTGGCCGCCGGAATCAGCTCAAGCACACCGTCCACCATGCCCAGTCCTGCGCGCAGAATCGGCACAATCGCCATCTTGCGGCCTTTGAGCTCTTTTACCGTGGTTTTGCAGATCGGCGTTTCAATTTCCACCTCCGCAAGAGGCAGCTCTCTGGTCGCTTCAAAACAGATCAGCATGGCAATTTCACTGATTGTCTGACGAAAATCCTTGGTTCCGGTTTCTTTTTTCCTGATAAGTCCGATTTTATGCTGAATTAACGGATGATCCATAACAACTACTTTTGCCATATTTTTCTCCTTCTACCGCCGTTTCTGCGGATTACTCGATTTTACCGACTCTTCTTGCGTGCTTTTCTTCTTCCGAAAAAGCAGTATCCAAAAATGTATCCAGAATACTGATCGCCAGATTCGGTCCTACAATTCCAGCTCCCATAGCCAGCATGTTGGCATTGTTATGCTCTCTGGTCAGCCTTGCGGACAGCGTATCCGCGCACAGTGCACAGCGCACACCCTTTACCTTGTTCGCAACAATGGATATGCCGATGCCGGTGGTACAGATCACAACACCTCTGTCACATTCTCCCTTTGCCACAGCCTCTGCCGCCGGACGTCCAAAATCCGGATAATCACAGGATTCCTTGCTGTAGCAGCCGAAATCCTTATATTCCAGTCCTCTCTCTTCCAGATGACGGATTACCTGACATTTTAAGTCGTATCCGCCGTGATCACATGCGAGTGCAATCATTTTCATTTCCTCCTCCGGGCAAATTATTTTTTATCGGCGCACCACATTCAAATCCGAATGCGCAATTTATACTGTTTCCACATGATGACCTGCTGCCTTTAACAGCCGGTTCATAATAGCCTGTCCAAAACCGCTGTCTGAAAATGACTCGGAATAAATCACAGTCACTTCTTCATCATCAAATTCTCTTAAAATCCGGTAAAGACTGTGTCCCACCGCATCCTCGTCCGTTCTGCTGCCGACGCTCTTGATGCTGTCTGCCCGGCTGTTCTTCTCATAGCGGCTCACGGTCTCATCGGTGGCGATAATGCCCACCTTCTCGCCGGTCGCTTTGGCGGCGCAGCTCTTTTGACAAATCGCTTCTGTCACCGCATCCAAAGAGCCTTCCACAATGGTCAGATCCCCTTTCGGGGCATAATGTTTATAACGCATTCCGGGCGCCAACGGTCGCTCATGACAGTTCATATCCAGAATGGTTTTGTCCACATCCACTTTGTGAAGCACTTTTTCCAGCATTTCCTTCGTCACATAACCGGGACGCAAAATGATAGGCTCGTCCCCTGTCAGGCTCACGATGGTGGACTCCAGACCGATGCCAACCTCGCCGCCGTCCAGAATCATCTCAATGCGGCCATCCATATCCTCCGCCACATACTGGGCCAGTGTGGGGCTTGGTTTTCCCGAAACATTGGCGCTTGGCGCCGCCACAAAACCGCCCGCTGCCTCAATAAAAAGCTGTGCGGTCTTATCCACCGGGAAGCGGATTGCTACCGTATCCAGTCCGCCGGTAGTCTCCTTCGGCACCAGATCCGTCTTATTTAAAATGATCGTCAGCGGTCCCGGCCAGAATGCATCCGCCAGCTTTTTGGCCGCCTCCGGCACCGGATCTGCGATTTTATAAATATCTTCCCATCTGCAGATATGCACGATCAGCGGGTTATCCGACGGCCGTCCCTTGGCCGCATAAATTTTTCTGGAGGAATCCGGGTTTAGAGCATCTCCTCCCAGACCGTAAACGGTTTCTGTCGGGAATGCCACCAGACCTCCTTTTTTTATAATTTCCCCTGCTCTGGCTATGGCGTCAAGATCAGGGCTCTCTTCATCAATTTTTACCAGTATTGTTTCCATCATTCATGCCTCAGCTATGCTACGCCTGCGCTCCTTCGCGGCCGATATTGCAAAATCATTTCCATATCTAATATAGTATAGCACATCCACTCTTTCCTTGCAAATCCTACAAATAAAGGGAATCAGGCAAAAAAGGACCGCATTATCGCAGTCCTCTTATCTGTCACACTATTTTATCCATAATATACCTGCCCGTTGCCGCCATATGACGCACCCCGGTTCTGAAAAGTTCTTTCGGTAAATAATTCACGAAATTCCCCACCTCAAATGTGTAAATCCTCCTTTTTGGCCCTCCCGGCGGATGGGCAAATAACCTTCTGCCTCCAGGTCATTTTGATTCCAAAAGCTTCAGCATCTCCTCAAAATTCCGAATTCTCCAGTCACAGGGCGGATATTGGGGCACCGCCTCCGTCAAAAGATGACAGGTTCGACATCCCGCTTTATATCCGGATTCCAGATCGCAGCAGCGATCTCCGATCATCACTGTATTTTCAGGCGTTCCGCCGTATTTTTCCATCAGATAAAAAATACTGTCCGGTGCAGGCTTCACCACAAAATTCGGATCGGCAGAGGTCACAATTTCCTGAAATTCATTGAGAATTCCCGCTCTTTCCAGCAGCGGATAGATGGAAACACCACGATTTGTGAAAATATAATTTGCCGCCCCCATTTTCTGTACACGCAAAAGCACTTCCTTCACTTTTGGAAATGCAGAAACCGGATCGGTTGCCTCTCTCACATAATAGGCATCATAACGCGCTTTAAGATCCGGAATCTGATATAAATCGCTGTAATACCGAATGGCAAAAGGAATTGTTTCCAACATTTTTTCCAGAATTTCTGTCTGAGAAACATCGTATCCACAGTCCAGCAGTGCCATGCGAAGATATCCGGTAATATTGGGGTAAGTATCCAGCAGTGTCCCGTCAAAATCCCAGATAAAAAGCGTCATATCTTTCATGGCGCAAATCTCTCCTTTTTCCAAAGCAACATTTATATAGTATCCGCTCACTCAGTCTACTATAAATCGTTCTGTTTCTCAAGACAAAACACCAACTGTCTGAATGAAATGCCTTTTCCTGCGGCGGCGTTCTTACACATATTCACCGCATACATCGACCGCCTCAATCCGGCAGACTCTGTCGTTCTCAAGTAACCAAAAAGCGGCCGTTTTCAGGTAATGATAAACGACCGCTCCTGCTTTATAAAATTATTTCAAAATCATCCACAGATAATCCGCTGCAGATGCTGCCGCCAGAAACGCTGCGCACAAAACTCCGATCGCAGTCTTGGGACCTATGACTGAAAAATGATCGCGCCAGCCATTATCCGCTGAAAATTTCTCCGCCTTTTTCCCCTTGGTCAAAAGCATTCCGGCAACGATGAACAGCCCCAGTGATGCAATGATCAGAAGGCCGTTTTTGGCCACTTCCAGCGCATTTACCGCTTCAAATCCGCCAAAGAGAAAGCCGCAGCCAAACAGCAGCACGGATACTGCCAAGGCTGCCAGTATACCGATGATGAAAACTTTCACCAGATCATGTAAAATCTTTCTTAACATGAATACTTTGCCTTTCCGCCAGTGAACGTTCACGCTCTACCGGTCACCTCAACCATTCTTCTTTGCCTCTTCCAGACACCGATGACACGCTACAAAATGGCCATTTCCCATATCCGTAAGCGGCGGCATCTGCTCGCTGCAGATCGCAGTGGCATATTTGCATCTTCCCTTGAACTTACAGCCGGGAGGGGTATTGATGGGGCTGGGGACTTCACCTTCCAGACGAATCTTCTTTTCATCTCTCTCCTTCTCCACTTCGGGATCCGGGATCGGAATGGCGGACAGAAGCGCCTGTGTATAAGGGTGCATCGGATGAGAATAAAGCTCTTCCGAAGTTGTCAGTTCCACCAGTGTGCCAAGATATAAAACGGCCACACGATCGGAAATATGCTTAACCATGGAAAGATCATGCGCCACAAACAGATAGGTCAGTCCCATCTTTTTCTGCAGATCAATTAACAGGTTTACAATCTGTGCCTGAATGGAAACGTCCAGCGCGGAAATAGGCTCGTCCAGCACAATGAATTCAGGCTGCACCGCCAGCGCTCTCGCAATGCCGATACGCTGTCTCTGACCGCCGGAAAACTCATGTACGAAACGGTTCGCATGCTCCCTGTTTAATCCAACCAGTTCCAGATATTTGTAAACCATCTCCTGACGTTCCTGCTTGTTCTTTGCCAGATGATGGATATCAATGCCTTCTGCGATGATTTCCGCAACAGTCATACGTGGATCCAGAGAACCGTAAGGATCCTGAAAGACCATCTGCACTTCCTTTTTATAGGCCTGTTTTTCTTTTCCGGAGATCTTATGGACATCCATTCCTTTATAAAGCACTTCCCCGTCTGTTCTGTCATACAGACCGATACAGGTACGTCCGCAGGTGGTCTTTCCGCAGCCGGATTCTCCCACCATACCGAGGGTTTCGCCTTTATAAATGTTAAAAGAAACATCATCAACCGCTTTCAGGGTTGCATTTTTTCCAACTTTAAAATATTTTTTTAAATGGCTCACAGAAAGGAGCACTTCTTTTTCCTGACTCATTCTGCTCCTCCTTTCCGTTCGGGCATCTCCACCTTCGGTGCCATCGGATGATGCAGCCAGCAGGCAGCGGTATGTCCATCGCCAAAATCAGTGATTTCAGGCATCTGTTCCTTACAGATTCCCATGCAATATTTGCAGCGGGTGGAGAAAGGACAGCCTGCCGGAGGATTCAAAAGATCCGGAGGGGTTCCGGGAATGGATGCAAGCTCCTGCTTATTCTTTAAATCCAGCCTGGGCACGGACTGAATCAGTGCCCACGTGTAAGGATGTCTGGGGCGATAGAAAATGTCCTCGCACTTTCCTCTTTCCACAATTACGCCGGAATACATAACCGCAATTTCCTGCGCCACATTGGCCACAACACCCAGGTCATGGGTAATCATGATAACGGAAGTATTATTTCTCTTCTGCAGATCCTTGATAATATCCAGAATCTGTCCCTGTATCGTCACGTCCAGCGCAGTGGTGGGCTCATCACAGATCAAAAGCTTCGGATCGCAGGCAAATGCGATGGCGATCATCACACGCTGCCGCATACCGCCGGAAAACTGGTGAGGATACTGCTTCACACGCTTTTCAGGCTCCGGAATGCCCACCAGACGCAGCATTTCAACCGCCTCTTTCTGCGCTTCCTTTTTGGACATGTGCTTGTGTACCATCAGATTTTCCATAATCTGCTTGCCCACACGCATGGTAGGATTTAAGGATGCCAGCGCATCCTGGAAAATGATTGCGCACTCGCCGCCCTTATATGCCTGCCACTGCTTTTTATCATAATTTAAAACATTTTCACCTTTATAAAGAATTTCACTGCCTTTTTTCACTTCGCCGGCAGGTCCCTTGATCAGCCCCATAATGGTTTTTGCTGTCACGGATTTGCCGCAGCCGGATTCTCCCACAATTGCAAGAGCCTCTCCGGTGTTAAGCTCAAAGTTCACGCCTCTGACAGCCTTTACTTCTCCCGCATAAGTATGGTAGGAAACCTGCAGATTTTTCACTTCAAGAATATGATTTTTTTCACTCACTTCGGTTCCCTCCTTACTGTCTCAGTCTGGGATCCAGCGCATCGCGCAGACCATCCCCCAGAAGATTGAAGGCCATAACGATGACACATAAAACCACGCAGGGATATACTAACTGGCTGGGATAAAAATCCAGCGTCTTTTGTCCCTGTGAAATCAGTACGCCAAGACTGATTTCCGGTGCTGTCAGCCCGATTCCCAAAAAGCTCAGACCCGCTTCTGTAAAAATAAACTGCGGAATTGCCGTGGACGCATTCAGAATCAGAATGCTGAGCATGTTGGGCACATAATGCTTGATAATAATATGTAACGGCTTTGCACCAAGAACCTCTGCCGCATAAACGTACTCGGTTTCTTTTAACTGTTTGATCATACCTCTGACCTGACGGGCAGTGGAACACCATGCCGTAATGCTCAATGCCACCAAAAGCGCGAACATATTATTGCCCAGCACCATCATGATCAGAATGGTAATCAGAAGGTTAGGCAGAGAATTGAGCACCTCGATAATACGCATCAGAATATCATCAACCCAGCCCCCGAAATGTGCCATTGCAGCGCCATACAGCGTTCCTACAATCAATTTCAGAGCAGTTGCAACCAGCGCAATCAGAATAGACGCTCTCGCCCCTACCCAAATGCGGGAAAACAGGTCACGTCCCAGATAATCGGTACCGAACCAGTATTTTGCACTGGATCCCTGATTTTTTTCCGCCACATTCATGGTAATATAGTCATAACCTCTGATATGAGGTCCGATGATAACCATGATCACCAGAAAACACAATACCACAAGCGACACCATCGCCACAGGGTTCTTTTTCAATCTTCTCCAGGCGTCCTGCCAGTAGGAAATGGTCGGACGGTCAATTTTGTTGGCTTCTTCCTGCGTATAGCCAACAATCTTAAATTTATCAGGTGTTAACATATCGCATCCTCCTTCCTAATGTTCCTGACCGGGCATCGCGATACGGGGGTCAACCACCACATAAAGGATGTCTGTGATGAAAAGGATTATGATATACAATAAAGACAGCAGCACAGTCTCTCCCAATACGATGGAAAGATCCTGGTTGTTTACTGCAGTCACATAATACTGACCAATACCGGGAATGGAATAGATGCTTTCAATGAAGAAAGAACCCGTGATACACATACCGACAGACATGGGCAGCTGTGTCATAACCGGAATAAAGGAGTTACGTAAAATATGCTTTCGTATAATAGCGCCTTTGCTCAAGCCTTTGGATTCTGCGGTCAGCACATAATCCTGATTCACCACATCCAGCATGGAAGTCTTTAACAGTCTCGCATAGGAAGCGATATAAGAAAAGCAGCCTGTCAAAGTAGGCAGCACAGTATATTCCCAGCCTCCCAGCCACAGATCTTTACCGGCAGGCCAGCCGATGGTCGGGAACCACCGCAGGGTTCCTGCAAAAATTTTCTGCAGCATAAGACCGAATATCAGATGTGGTATGGATATGAGAAGAACCGACAGACCCACTACCATATAGTCGATCGCCGTCCCCCGTTTCGTCGCCGCAACAATGCCCAGCAGCAATCCCACCGTTACACCGAGAATCATCTGCTGCAAACCAAGTCTGGCAGAAACCGGAAGTCTGTCATGGATCAGTCCTCCTACTGTCTGTCCTGCATAAACAAAGGATTCACCAAAATCGCCCTTACACATTCTTGTCATGGTAAGCACATAACGTTCCATCATAGGCTTGTCCAGCCCATATCTCTTGTATAAAATTTCTCTGCTTTGCACCGGTAACTTGTCCGCTCTTTCACTCAACGGATCTCCCGGAACCGCTTCCAGAAGGAAGAAGGTTGCCGACGCGATCAGAAAAATTGTCAGTACAAGTTCGCAAAACCGCCGTATTAAATATTTAGCCATAGCACGCCCTGCCTTTATACCAAAGAAGGGCCTATTTTGATAAGCCCTCCTTTGGATTCATAAGTATATTACATCTGCTTCAATAAATTATTTGTTTCTGCCTTCAATGTATGTGATGTAGAATTCAGCGCTTGCGCCGAAGGAAGAAGTTCTGTAATCCTTAACCCAGTTCTGAAGGAATACCTCTTTTGTGCTGTAGTAAAGGGGAGCAAATGCACAATCTTCTATCAGCAGAATGTTTTCCAGCTCCTGATAAATCTCCTTACGTTTTGCAATGTCAGTCTCACCTGTAAGAGAGTCGATTAATGCATCATACTCAGGATTGCTGTAACCTGCAAAAGAGGTGCCATAAGCATCTGTATAATAGGTATACATGAAATCTAACGGATCATTATAGTCTGCATACCAGCCGCCATACATCATATCGAAGTTGCCGGCATCTCTTTCTGCTTTCAGCAGAGAAGAATCACCAACGGTGTTCAGTTCTACCTTACATCCCAGCTTCTGCTGAATTGTCTGCTGCAGATATTCACGTTCTGCCTGGCTCTCTGTTGTGGAACCGGAAGAAAGGAAAGTAAGGGTCACTTCGGAAATAGGAGTGGTTACACCCAGTTCATCCAGACCTTCCTGGAACAGAGCCTGCAGCTTTTCAGGATTATTGTTGTATTCTGCCTGTTCAGTGCTGATCACTTCTTCTGTCTGGCTGCGGTAAGAGCTTCCGTCAAAGGAGATTGCCGGAGGAATATAGCTGTATGCTGCTTTATATCTGCCGTAAACAGCTTCGATCATCTCTTCTCTGTCAATTGCATAAGAAATTGCTTTTCTGATCTTTACGTTACTCATCAGACCGGAAGGATCATTGCCAAAGAAGTTAAAACGAAGGCCGATTGTTCCGGGATAGTCGGAAACCAGTCTCTGAACGTTTCCTGCTTCAGCCTCACCCTGGTACTTGATGGAATAGTCACCGGAAGTCTGCAGCTGATCCAGCTCGCCATTGTCAAACATGGTTGCAGCTGTGGAATCCTCAGATACGATGTACCAGTTGATTGCTTCCAGATGAGTGTTTTCAGCATCCCAGTAGTAAGGGTTCTTTGTCCAAACCATCTTGTTGTCTTCTACCAGCTCGCTCATGCAGAAAGGTCCGTTGTAAACACAGAGTGTCCAGTCCTTACCCCACTGATCGCCTGCTGCCTCTGCGATATCCTGACGGGTAGGATACAGGGGAGTTGCTACCAGCTTTACTTCAAAAGTAGGATCTGCAACTTCCAGAGTTACCTGGAAAGTATAATCATCCAGAGCCACTGCCATCATATCATCTGCAGAGCCTGTGCCCAGATTATATTCCTCAGCACCTACTACATTGTAAATGAAGGATGCATAGGAATAACCATATTCAGGGTTAGCCAGACGCTTCCAGCCGTACTCATAGTCATGAGCGGTAACAGGCTGTCCGTCAGACCATTTCGCATTCTGTCTCAAATGGAAAGTATAAACAGTGCCGTCCTCAGATACATCAACGCTCTCAGCACCTGCCAGAACGAAGTGTTCACCCTCGGAATCTGCCACGTTACGATACAGACCTTCATAGCAGTCAGCCATCATCCAGCGCCAGCCCATATCCTGTACGTCATAGTTGTTGCCGAAAGCTGTTGTTCTTACATTCATCACCTGAGTGTCTGCTCCGGTGGATTCCGCTGCTGCAGCATCTCCGGACCCGGTAGCAGTTGAAACAGTACCTGCATCGCCTGCTGTTGCTACTTCTGTTGTGCCATCACCACAAGCGGTAAGAGTACCGATTGTCATCACACCTGCAAGAAGAAGCGCCAAAGCTTTTTTCATGTTGTGCATTTCTTTTCCTCCTCGTTTTCGCCGTAGTACACAAACGGCTTTTCTATAAAGATAGCATTTCATGCCTGTACGCCGCTCTCATGAGAGGCCTTTCCTCTCACAAATACAGCATTCAGTCACAATGAGTCATGATGCGAATGATTTCCTCATCCGTTTCACACATTCCCTTTGCTCCCAGACGGCAGATATTATGAATGGTAGCTTCCACACCTTTGGAAACAATGCCGTCTTCCGCATAAAACTGCTGACCTTCCATGTACATATCATATCCCAGAATTCCTGCATCCACCGAAGAAGCAATCTTACCGGCACAGGAGGGCTTTGCGCCATCGCAGACAATACCGGAAACAATTGCAATGGAATTGACAAGTGTATGGGATACTTCTTTTACGCGGCCGCCCTTCAGATACGCAATCGCACATCCGGCAGCACACCCGGCGCTGACCGCTCCGCAGAAAGCGGAAAGGGGACCGATGCCGGTCTTGATGTGCACCGCAATCAGATTGGACACCACCAGCGCTCTGTATAAAGTCTCTTTATCAGTCTGAAGTTCCTTCGCATACTCGATCACCGGAACAGAAACCGTAATTCCCTGGTTGCCGCTGCCGGAATTAATCACTACCGGAAGCTCACAGCCGCTCATTCTGGCATCGGATCCGGCAGCTGCCATGGCCTTTGCACGGTTACGAACGTCATTGCCGTAAACCTTTAAAAGTACGCTTCCCACGTTCGCTCCCCAGCTATTGCGGATTCCTTCTTCTGCAATCGCATAATTATAAGAAATCTGGCGTTCCAGGACCTCTTCCACATCCTGCAGGTCCACCTGGTCTGCAAATTCCACGATTTGCTCAATGGAAAGCTGGCTGCGGTCCGCCCTGTGGCCGACTTCCTCACAGGTATCTTCCCCGGACTGATGAAGTACTTCTCCATTTTTTTCGATATAAACAACATTGGCATGGCTTTTTGCGATCCGAACCACTGCAGTGTCCTCACCTGCGGTGGCAGTAATACGAATATCCAGCTTCTCCCCTTCATCCATGGACTTCACATCAAAAGCTGCATCTCTCAGAAAACTTCTGATTTCAGCCTTCTGGGAATTCGTAACGCCTGCGATCACTTCCAGAATCCTGTCAGCCTGACCTGCAACGATTCCTGCTGCTGCAGCTGCCGGAATCCCCTTAAGTCCATCCGTATTCGGAACAATAACACTCTTTACATTCTTGATGATGTTTCCGCTGGCCTCAATCATTACCTTCTGAGGCAGTGCGCCCAGCGTCTTTCTCACCAGTGCTCCGCAATAGGCAATGGCGATCGGCTCCGTACATCCAAAAGCCGGCGTCAATTCTTCTTTCAGAATCTCCACATATGTGTTGTAAACTTCTTTTGTGAGTGACATGCTTCGCCATACCTCTTTCGTACAGTAATTTTTTAATCGTTCAGGCCGCGCCATCCGCAAAGCGCCCCTGTGGCTTCGCCGCTATCTTTGCTCATTTACGGGCACATGGCTGAACTACTACTTTAAATGATTAAAATATGTGTTTTAGTATAGCACAATACTTGCGATATGAAAAATAGGAATGTATAATAATACTTATCACTTTTTTTGATAAGACACATCATTCACAATTTCGTGTAGAAAGGAACTCATATATGGAAATCAAGAATATTCGCACGTTCGTCCGCGTTGCGGAACTGGGAAATTTCACCAAGGCTGCTCAGGAACTGGGATATGCCCAATCAACCGTGACCATGCAAATTCAGCAGCTGGAATCCGATCTGCAGTGCAGTTTGTTCGACAGAAACGGAAAAAAGGTCGTTTTGTCCGCCACCGGCAGAGAATTTCTCCAATACGCTTATCAAATTATTAAATATGAGTCCATGGCACTCGAACATTTTTCTTTGTCAGGCGAACCCGAGGGAGAACTGAATATCGGTATTATGGAGACAATCTGCGCTTCCGACTACTCCTACATTTTTCAAAACTTCCAAAATAACTACCCTAATGTATCCTTAAAGCTGCAGATTGTTACCACCCACCAGGCTCTGGAATTTCTCGACAAAGGAAAATTCGATCTTATTTTCCTGCTGGATAATAAGCTGACCCGCCCCGACATGGTCACTGCCCGGGAATATCCGGTAGATATTTCCTTTTTCTGCGCTTCGGATCATCCACTCGCTTCCGAAAAAAAAGTGTCCCTGGAACGTCTTTTGCAGGAACGCTTCATCCTCACCGAAAGCGGCTGCAATTACAGACAGGTGTTTGAAAGTGAGCTGGCTGCCCGCGGCCAGTATCTGCAGTGTGTCACCGAAATCGGATATAGTCCGTATATCATCCAGGCAGTCTCCACCCAGCACGCCATCGGCCTGCTGCCTTCCATCACGCTGAACAAGCCGTTGAAAGATGGACAGATTTCTCTGATTTCTGTGGACAACTACCAGATTCGGATGAGTATTCAGGTTATTTACAGTAACAAGCGACGTGTTTCTCTTCCTCTCAGAGCGTTTCTGGATGCGCTTTGACATTGGCGTGCAAATATTGCAATATGCCCATATGTACCTGCCAGGCCACCCGTTCCTGATAGACGGTATCACAAAGAAGCTCTGCCTCCTCAGGATTTGATAAAAAGCCGCATTCCACAATCACAATGGGGCTGGATGTCTTTTTTAAAAGATAATAACTGTCATTGGCTTTCGCCACCCGGTGATTTGTCGGGTCCAGCCCCTGTACCATCCGATTCTGAATGATATCGGCCAACGCCTTTCCTTCTGTGCTTGTTGTATAGTAGAAGACCTGAGCCCCCCTGATAGATGGGCCATCATAGCTGTTTTGATGGATGCTCACCACCAGATCCGGTTTTGCCTCTTCCATTTTGGCAATTCGTCGTTTCATATCCTGCACCTTTTTCTGAGACGCCCCGGCATCATTCAGCCCTTCGTCGTTCTCCCGCGTCAAAATCACTTTCACATCGGACTGTTCCAGAAGAATGGCCAGGCGTTTGGCAATTGTCAGATTGATATCTTTTTCCAACGCTCCGTTTACGCCCACCTTTCCCGGATCATCACCGCCATGTCCCGCATCAACAACAACACAATATTTCTGCATTTTGGAATAGTCATCTATCTTCTGTTCCTGTGTCTGATTTTCTTCTTTTGTCTGAACCACACCGTTAACCAGTACCGCTGCCTGTCTGCCCGCAAAAAAGACGGCAGTCAGAAAGACCGCCGTCCCCAAAAGCTTTATGATCTCATACTGCCAGTTTTGTCTCATCAAAGCCCTCCCTCCAAAACGATTTTCGTCCCGGAAAGTTCTTTTTTTCATTGTATGACAGTATTTTTTCTTTATTACAAAATCAATCCGCCAAAAATGCAGCAATCACGCTCCATATATTCTCTCTTCCATCATCAAATCCCAGTTTCCAGGTAGCAACACCGCCCAGATTATAATGTTTCATCACACTGATCTTGGCTGCAATGGACTGTTCGTCCTCCAGCCACACCTGAACCAGATCACCGTCTGATGTAAACTCGGCATAGTTCTGTCCTGTCGCCTCATCCCATTCATAAGCCACACGATTATTGATGAGATAATCGGATGCGGTCTTGATTCCAACGGCCTGACTCGTCACTTTTCCCTCAGAATCGGTATTCCAGATTCTTGTATACAAAGGCAGCGCATTGATCACCTTCCGGGAAGGGACCACCTCAACCATCTTCTGAATGCCTTCTTCCACATATCCAAGAGAAGCCACCGAACCTGCTTCTTCACAGCCCGCCCAGTGCTCATCATAGCCCATAATAATCACGTAATCGGCCATGATTCCCTGTTCTTTCCATTCATAGTGAGCGTTGAAATTGCGGGGAACATAATTATCAACAGAAAGCACCAGACCACGGCTGCGGCATTCCATTGCCAGTTCCCTGATAAACTGGATATAATCTTCTCCGGCTTCTTCCGTAACTCTCTCGAAGTCAACATTAATGCCGTCAAAGCCACAGCGTTCCGCTTCGGACATCAGCGTATCAATCACAAGCTTTCTCTTACTCGTATAAGACAGCACTTCCTGCGTCTCCACACCGTTATCAGACTTATGCGTAAAGTCATCCACCAGCGCCCACACTTCCAGTCCTCTCGCGTGTGCGGTATCCACATATTCTTTGCTCGCAATGCTTCTTACAGTTCCTTCATTATCGTAAAGGAAAAACCAGGTAGGCGAAATCACATTCACACAGGTAACGCCATCCATAACTCCCGGGAATGTGCTGTTGCCTGCCTCTGCACTTATCTGATGCCAGGAAAGATTGATCTTATAATCCCTCGTATTACTTCCATAATCAGGCTCCACATATCCTGTATCTTTTATGGCTGTCTCTGTCTTGAAATCGGTCAGCCGCTTTTTCTCCACATAGCCGATATAGCCGTCCTGGGTAGCAACCCGATCCCAGGTCTCCATCTCTTCCAGAACCTTCACCCGGTCTCCCTTTGCCACTTCTGTCAGGATCTCGCTCTTCACGCCGCCCTTTAAACGCACAGCGGTATCCTTGCTGATTTCGGCAGTGGAAAGCTCCTCCCATAGGGTTTCCAAAAGCACTCTGTTCGGTTCTGTATACAAAGTGAAATTAAAATCGGAATACTTCTTCACAAAATCCAGCGCAAGATATGCAGTTTCTCCTGCCTCAAAGGCCGCCACATAACCATCCTCTGAAGTCTCACCAAGAGGAACGCTCACCACTTCCTCCGGCAGCACATATAAAAGCAGCTTTTCGTTATAGTCTACATAAAATCTGTCATTCAGATAGGAATGTACCGATTCCAAATCCAGATAACAGTGACCATCTCTTAAAATTCCCTTTTCTTCCAGAATCACATCGTTCAGAATAATCGCCGTATCAGCGGTCTCCAAAAGTCCATAATACGCATTGAGGTCCGCTTTCTCCTTGGAATAAGAATACCTTTGATATAAAAATGAACCCGCCGCACCTGCTGCGATGATAAAAATCATCCCGACAGCAATCAGCACGGGTATTATTTTCTTCATTAATTTATTCTTTTTGCTTCTTTTTTTATTTTTTTTCATTGTATGATCCCTCCGAAGGTTATTTTAACATAACCTGAGGTTTTGGTCATTACAAAATTCGACATTTTATGCCGGACCGGCAACGGTGTTGGGGCACCCTGTTTTTTCTGCCGGTCCGGCAAGCATTCAGACAGGATTGACTATACTTCTATAGCATTTTACCATCCTTTTACTTCATCGTAACGGACTTCCCTAAGCTTACCCTTTTCGTCCGTCACGAAATCCGGCATATATACTGCCTCTTCGCAGACACAGCATTCCATGACAACGTCTTTTGCATTGGACCGCTTTCCGTTAATATAGAAACTGATTCCTTCATTCTCCATCTGCGCAAGCAGTATTTCCCATGCCTCGTTCTGTAAGCTTCTCATGTTGTTCTCCTTTTCTGATCCGCCTTTCATCCCAAAAGAAAAACTACGTGATATATATTCAATTGTCAGATCAGGTTGAAAAACGGAGAAATAACGAGATGAATGAACAATGCCCCTTTCAGCATAATGAATAATATAAAATAGTGAATTATGATTCTGGGAAAAATTGATTAAACCGATTTTCCGACAGGTTACATATCCCTGCAAGACATTCTCATACTATAATAATGTTGAGAACCAACACGATTTCGCTAAACGAAACCGATTCATTGAAGAAGACAGAACAGCTGTCTGTTCTGATATAAAAGTGTTAAATAAAAGCAGCAACCGTCTGTTGCCCGCCCGTGAAAGATTTCAAAATACTGTCATTCCGACAACCCTCCTCTCCGGCACGGATTGTTCAGAATCATCTCTTTTCTGATTATATCCAATGACTGGAATATTTTCAAGCATTTCTTAAAAAAATATGAAACAGACTGCCTGCCTGCTTGACTTTGTTGTGTTTTATGTATATGATAACCTACACAGGCAGATCATTTTACTTGTATTTCGTTAGCATTGCTGTACTGTTTGGAGCATTCTTCCATTTGTACACCGACGCCACAATATCCGGAAATCGATCACCCGGTTATTCGTCACACTCAGTTTTTTTGGAAATATTCTATAGTAAGGATGTGATTATATGAAAATCGAAAAAGTAAATGACCATCAAATTCGCTGTACTCTCACCAAGGCTGATCTGGCTGACCGCGAGCTGAAGATCAGTGAACTTGCATACGGCACTGAAAAGGCGAAGAATTTATTCCGCGACATGATGCAGCAGGCTGCCATCAAATTTGGTTTCGAAGCGGAAGATATTCCGCTCATGATAGAAGCAATTCCTTTGAATTCAGACTGCATCGTTCTGATCATTACCAAGGTGGAAGATCCGGAGGAGCTGGATACCCGTTTTTCCAAGTTTGCACCTTCCATGGATGATGAAGAGAGTGACATGGACCCTGATGAATATACCTCCGGCAGCCAGGAAAGCACCGACAGCATTTTTGATTTATTCCGTCAGATCCAGGAAAGCCGCCGCGCAGAACTTTCCTCCGACAGCAGCGCCCCCGTCAAATCTTCTGAAAAGAAGGCAGACAGCACCGACAAGGTTTCCGTTGGCAGCGCAAGGGTATTTTCCTTCACCACCATGCACCATCTGATCCGCCTGGCGAATGTGACGAAGAGTTTTTATGACGGCAATAATTCGCTCTACAAAAATACGGCCACCGGGAAATACGCTCTCGTAATCAGCGAAGAAGCCATTTCCGCCGAGAATTTTAACCGCATCTGCAATGTAGTTTCTGAATATGGACGTCTGGAGCGTTCCTCAGCCGGCAGCGAGGCCTATTTAAAGGAGCATTATGATCTGATCTGCGGCGACAAGGCTCTGCAGACTCTGGCACAGATTTGATGCTGTACAAATTTCATAGCGCAAAAGAAAGCCCGATCGGAAGTAAACTTCCGCCGGGCTTTTATATTACTCCTTAGTTAACTTTTGGGCCGGCCCCGTTGTGCGAACTCATAAAAATCGTGCGCTTTGCGCACTCGACCGCATTCGCGGCCGTTTTTATTTCGTTCATAGAATCCTTTGGATTCTATGAATCAGAATGATAAAGAAAGCCCGATCGGAAGTAAACTTCCGCCGGGCTTTTTTATCATTCTGTTCGCACAACTCAGATGGATTCGTGGAATGTTCTGGAGATAACGTCTGCCTGCTGTTCGGGTGTCAGCTTGATGAAGTTAACAGCGTAACCGGATACACGAATTGTCAGCTGAGGATAGTTCTCCGGATGTTTCTGAGCATCCAGAAGAGTCTCTCTGTTTAATACGTTAACGTTCAGATGATGGCCGCCTTTTGTTGCATATCCATCAAGTAAGGATACCAGGTTTTCAACCTGTGCATGATTTTCTGCCATGATAAATTCCTCCTATTTTATTCAGGCCTGGGCAGCTCAAAACCGGAATACCGATTTTGAGTTACGCCATGTCGTGGTTTACTGATAGTCGTCCAGTCCCTGATGCAGGGTAGGAACGCTGCAGGCAAGAGGGGTTCTGGAGCAATCCGTACACCCGAGTGTCTGCACCTCTTTTGATGATTTCCCATCACCACAGTCCACATTTACGTGTCCTGTACCGTTTGCCATTCCGGCATCCAGCATTTTGATGAGATCATCGACCATTTCACTTTCGCTCATGATCACTTTTTTTTCGTCCATAACAGACTCCTATATTTCTTAATAACAGAACTGCGGTTACCGCTTTCTATTATTTGTTCAGATCAAGATCGATATCCAGATCGCCAGCAAAGATCTGATCTTCTTTGCCCAGAGCGCCAGGGATGATTGTGAAGGTATTGGAGATACCATCCTGTGCATCCTTGAAAGGCAGCTTAGCTACGGAAGACAGAGATGCTACTGCACCATGAGTATCGCGGCCGTGCATCGGGTTAGCACCAGGTGCGAAAGGCTGTCCTTTCTTACGTCCATCAGGTGTGTTACCTGTAGCCTTACCATATGTTACGTTGGAAGTAATGGTCAGGATGGATGTTGTAGGAATACCATTTCTGTAGGTGTGGTGTCTTCTTACAGCGGTCATGAACTTATGAACAACGTCCTGAGCGATTTCGTCTACGCGGTCATCGTCATTACCATATTTAGGGAATTCACCGGTTGTCTTGAAGTCAACGATGATGCCGTCTTCGTCACGAACAACTTCAACCTTTGCATACTTGATAGCGGAAAGGGAGTCAGCAACGATGGACAGACCAGCAACACCTGTTGCGAAATATCTCTTAACGTCTCTGTCATGAAGAGCCATTTCTGCTCTTTCATAGCAGTACTTGTCATGCATGTAGTGGATAATGTTCAGTGTATTTACATAAACACCAGCCATCCACTCGATCATATCGATGAACTTGCTGTAAACATCATCAAAGTCAAGTACATCACCTACAACAGGGCGATACTTAGGACCAACCTGTTTCTTGGTAACTTCGTCAACACCACCGTTTAAAGAGTACAGTAAACATTTAGCAAGGTTAGCACGTGCTCCGAAGAACTGCATTTCCTTACCGATAACCATGGAAGATACGCAGCAAGCGATACCGTAGTCATCGCCGTGGTCAACTCTCATGATCTCGTCGTTCTCGTACTGGATAGAAGAGGTATTGATAGAGGTCTTAGCACAGAACTTCTTGAAAGTCTCAGGCAGTCTAGGAGACCAGAGAACAGTCAGGTTCGGTTCCGGTGAAGCACCCAGGTTGTATAAAGTATTTAAGTAAGAGCGAAAGTTGAAGTAAATGAGAGAATTTAGTATACTTATAATGATATATAAATAAGCCTTAGGGGGATTGTAATAATGAATATTCGTAATAATGCGAGAGCATTTAT